>CAZQNZ010000049.1:0-14318 GCA_964594615.1 uncultured Planctomycetia bacterium | reverse complement strand
AATCTGCGATACGCCGATCGAACCTGGCCAATGAAACACAAAGCCAGTTCCAGTTTCCTCTACCCTTCAGAACCAGGTTGAGCAATGACGACCTGAGCAGGTTGAAGCACCTGATCATGCAACTGGAATCCATCTCGAAGCACCTCAACCACGGTCTGCTGTTCTACGTCTGCATCCTGAATCGAACTGGTTGCCTCATGACGATTCGGATCGAACGGCACACCCGTCTCATTAATTACATCTACTCCATGTTCCTCAAGGGTTGACGTTAATTTTTCGTAGATCATGCGCATCCCCTGAACTAAATCTGCGTTTTCTTCCTCCACCTCCTCCGGAAGCGCATGCTTAAAATCATTCAGTACAGGGATGAAGGAGTTTATGATTTCTCGTGCGGCGTACTTCTTTTCTTCCTCACGCTTGCGCCGCATACGTTTCTGATAGTTGTCGTAATCCGCCGTCACCTGTCGAAGCTGCTCCAGGTACTCATCCCGTTCCTTTACCTGCTCCTGGAGATCTTTGTACTTGCTCAACGGTATTTCGACAAACGTCGGGTTGTCTTCACCATCAGGCCCGGAAGGTAAGGATTCTTCGTCTTCCTCCGCACGCGTGTCGTCCGGTTCCTGATCGGACTCCGAAGAATTCTGGTTGCTGGAATTTTCCTGATCAGTCATCTGTCAAGCACGAAGTTAAGGTGTAATACACGTAGAAAAGCAAGCATCCATCCATCCAGAGCGATTACTTGATGATCCAGACAGGTCTAAAGAGGGAACTGTTCACAGCACCCGTGAAAGACTTCTGGTTCGAACCAAGACCCACTTAAACACCATGCCAAACAACTCAACAGTGAGAAACCCCTCTACAAGCCGATCCATATTGTAGGTCAGGAGAAGAACGTTTTTAATTTCTCCCACAGACCCCCGTTTCTCTGAGGAGTCACGTTAATGTTTTCCGTCTCCGCCCATTCTTTCAGGAGTTCCTCCTGTTCGGACGTCAGACTTTCCGGAACGTTGATGTTCACCTGTATCAACTGATCTCCTCTTCGACCGGTGCGTACATCCGGGATTCCTTCCTCCTCAAGACGGAGCATCGTTCCCGGCTGAGTACCGGGTGGAACGGTGACCAAAGCCTCGTCCCCTTCAAGTGTGGGAACGGTAATTTCATCCCCGAGCGACGCCTGGGAAAACGAGATTGGAATCTCACAGATCACGTCATTTCCCCGGCGTTTAAAGAACTCGTGATCCTCAACCGAAATATCCACATAAAGATCACCACGCCGTGAAACACCCGGCTCAAGATCTCCTTCTCCCTGAACCCGGAGTCGAGTCTGATCTTCTACACCCTGTGGTATTTTCACCGTGACCTCCTTTTCTTCTTTTTTTAATCCGGAACCACCACAGGTACGGCATGGGTTTTCGAGAATTTCGCCTTCTCCCCGGCAACGCGGACAGGTTCGTTGCACACTGAAAAAGCCCTGGCTCTGTGAAATAACTCCCTTCCCCCCACAGGACGGACAGGTATCCATTGAACTGCCATCCGCCGTTCGGTCTCCATTACACTCGGGACAGGTATTATTTCGACGGACCGAAATCTCTTTCTCCGTCCCAAATGCCGCCTCCTCGAAGCTAATTGTTTTATCCACCCTCAAAGCGGGGCCGGAGGCTCGCTTACGTTTCGACTGTCGACCGGAGCCGAAAAACTCCTCAAATATATTTCCCTGGCCAAACACTTCACTGAACGACTCAAAGATGTCTTCTGCACTGCGGCCCCCGCCGGAATGGCCCGTGCGTCTCTCCAGACCTTCTTTTCCGTAACGGTCATAAACCTTCCGTTTTTCCGGGTCACTGAGGACGTCGTACGCCTCAGATATTTCTTTGAATTTCTCCTCGGCGTTTTCTTTTTCGGGATTTCGATCCGGATGGTATTCCATAGCGAGGTCTCGATACGCCTCTTTGATTTCATCATCAGAGGCGTTCTTCGAGACCCCCAGAACGTCGTAGTAACTCTGTGGCATAGTCTGGCTGGTAAAATTCAACCGTTAAAAATCACGAGCCACGTGAACAAAGTTAATCAGCTGTAACGGGCCAGGGTAGTGTAGCAACTGATCTGTCGATGAACATCACAGGCCGGACCACTGACCGAATCCAAACCGGTGCAGTCCTTATTCAGGACATGCTTTCCTCAACCGCCTCTTCATGCTCGTCCAGATCCGCGAGGAACGAGTTCGCGGTCAGTAGTGTTCCGGACAGGCTGGCCGACTGTTCGAGTGCGGTCTCAAGAACCGGTGCAGCATCAAGAATCCCGATCTCAACGAGATCCTCAAGCTCACCATTCTCCGCGTTCAATCCGTGTCCTTCCTCGCCTTCGGCAACTTCATCCACGGCCACGGAACCGGCAACACCCGCATTTTCAGCGATCTGTCGCAGGGGAATCTCAAGTGCTCGCTTGATCACCTTCTTACCGAGTCCGGCATCTCCGTCCAGCTCCAGAGAATCAACCGCGTTTCGAGCGTTGACGAAGGCTGTTCCTCCCCCTGCAACGACCCCTTCCTGAAGGGCACGCTGACAGGAAGCTACGGACGATTCGATCACATCCTGCTTCTCGGCGATTTCACTTTCGGAGGTACCACCCGCATAGATTCGGGCGACACCGCCTTTCATTTTGGCAAGACGAGACTCCAGTTTTTCCCGATCATAGTCGGAATCGGTGTTCTCGATCTTATTCTTGATCTGTTTTATGCGTTTTTCCTGCGCGTCCTGATCACCTTTTCCGCCGGTCAGGACCGTTTCATCTTCGTCGACGCGCACCTTATCCACCTGACCGAGGTGCTCAATCGATGCGTTCTCAAGATCAATTCCTTTCTCTTCGGAAATGACCTGGCCACCGGTCAGAACCGCAATGTCTTCGAGGATGGCGGTTCGACGGTTTCCAAACGCCGGAGCTTCAACGGCACAGGACTTAAGTGTTCCACGGAGACGATTCAGGACCAGCGCTGAAAGCGCGTCCCCCTCCACGTCTTCGGCAATGATCAGAAGCGGTTTACCCTGCTGGGCAACCTGTTCGAGCAGGTTGATCAGGGGCTGCACCTGATCAAGCTCACCTTCGTATATCAGGACGTACGCGTCATCCAGCTCAGCAATCTTCTTCTCACGATCCGTACAGAAGTACGGGCTCAGATAGCCTTCTTCAAAATTCAGTCCGTCCACGAATTCGTTGTACGTACGAACGGCCGTCCCTTCTTCAACGGAAACAATTCCTTCCGCACCAACTTCGCGCACGGCGGTAGCGACAATTTCACCGATTTCCCTGTCACCGTCAGCGGCAACTGTCGCAACCTGTTCCAATTCGTTCGAGTCCGGGTCGATATCAAACCGCTGGTCCCGAATGGACTCGATGGCCGCCTCTGCACTCTTGCGAATGCCCCGACGGAGCTCCATCGGGTTTGCATCAGCCACCACGTGTTTAATTCCCTCATTGTAGATGGCTTCGGCAAGTACAACACCTGTGGCGACACCATCACCAACGTCGTCGTCAATATTTTCCGCCACTTCATTCAGCAACTTTGCCCCCATATTTTCGAACGGATCTTCCAGTTCGACTTCATCCGCAATTGCGGAGGAATCACCGCTGGATGTGGGAGCGTCGCCAAATTCCTGCTCGTAGATAATGTTTTTGCCGGTCGGTCCGAGGGTAATGCGGACACAATCGGCGAGCGTGTCCATCCCGTCCTGAATTCGACTTTCACCGTCTCGGTCAAATAGCACCTGTTTTGCCATGGTTTCTTTTCGAAATGTTATTTTAAAATTGGGAATATCCAGCGAGTAACGATCAATAATTTCCGGCCCATCGAACAATCCGGACCATCGGCCCGCAATTCACAACTCGTCCTGCCACGTCAACTTCGAACATTGACACGACAGATAGGAATTGCGAATTGCGGGGTTCTGCGTCCGGGATCTGTCTTATACCTCAAGCTTCGCCTGAATTTCGTCCTCTTTCACAATTTTGTACTCCTGGCCGTCAAATTCGACGTCCGTTCCGGCGTAGTTGCCGAAAATCACCGTGTCACCCTCCTCAACGGAAAGGGATTTCCGCTCACCGCTGTCCAGTAGTTTCCCCGGACCTGCGGCAACAACTTCGCCCCGTTGTGGCTTTTCCTTCGCCGTGTCCGGCAGAACAATACCGCCTTCGGTTTTGTCTTCCGGCTCCTGAATCTCAAGTACGACACGATCGTCAAGTGGCTGTATATTCATCGTTTTACTCCTTGAACAATATGTTCTCGTTAAAGCGAAATAGATCGAAAGCAAACTCAAACGTTACATATAGCCCGCCTGTTCGGCTCGTTCCTTATCCGATAACTCTTCCTTTTCGTCCTCTTCTTCGACCTCCTGCTCCGGCAGCTCGCTGATCAGGCACTCCGTGGTAAATAGCAATCCAGCAACGCTGGACGCATTTTCCACAGCCGAACGAACCACTTTTGCCGGATCCAGGATCGATTCTTCATCCAGATCTACGTACTCCCCGGTTCGAACGTCAAGGCCGGTGCTTCCTCCTTCGTTTTCAATGTTTCGCAGGGTCAGATCCGGATCGTAACCGGCGTTATCCGCAATCCGCTTGAGCGGCTCGGACAATGCCTCCTTCAGGATGTCCACCGCGAACTTCTGATCTCCGGTGAACCCCTGCTGTTTGGAGAGGGATTTTGATGCCCTGAGCAGTGAAACGCCACCACCCGGGACAACCCCTGCTTCAAACGCCGCCTCAACGGCGTTTTTCGCATCTTTCGCGCGGGATTTCTTCTCTTTCAGATCCGGTTCCGTAGCAGCACCGATCCGTATCTCCGCCAGACCGGAAACAAGGCGCGCGCGGCGCTCCTCGAGTTTCTCTTTGTCATAGCTGGAGGTGGACTCTTCAAGCTCTTCTTCAATCCGCTTCACCCGACTGTCAATGTCATCCTGTGAACCGGCACCACCCGATATGGTCGTCGTATCCGAATCGATCTTCACCTTGTCCGCCTCACCGAGCTGGTGAAGGCCGACCGATGAAAGATCAATTCCGAGTTCTTCCGAAATCACTTCACCGTCGACCAGTGCAGCGATGTCACGCAGCATGGCCTCACGGCGATCACCGTATCCGGGCGCCTTGATCGCGGCACACTTCAGCACACCCCGTTCCTTGTTCACGGTCAGAGTGGCCAGTGCCTCTCCTTCAACCTTCTCCGCCATCACCAGTAGATTTCGATTTTCAGCGGAGACATTTTCAAGCAGAGGGACCAGGTCCTGCGCATCCGTAATTTCACCCTCATACAGTAGAATCAGGGGGTTGTCGAGATGACATTCACCGGTTTCCTCGTCCGTAATAAATTCGGAACTGAGATAACCGCGGTCAAACTGCATTCCCTTCACAACCCAGAGGTTGCTCTGCAACTCTTTTCCTTCCTCTACGGAAATCGCCCCCTTTCGTCCGACTTCCTCGTACGCCTCGGCAATGAGTTCCCCGATTTCCTCATCATTTCCGGAGGCAAGGGTTGCGAGCCGTTCAATTTCACCCTCATCGAGTGAACGACTGAAGGATTGTACTTCTTCGTCCACAAGTTTCGCCGCTCGATTCAACCCTCTGCGAAGCTCCATTGGTTCAACACCGGCGGCCAGATGTTCGAGCCCGGCTTTGTAGATGGCCTCCGCGAGGACTGCCGCCGTTGTTGATCCGTCACCGGCTTCGTCATTCGTATTTTTAGCAGCCTCCCGGACCATCTGTACACCGATGTTCTCAAATTGATCGATTAAATCCAGGTCGTCGGCGATGGACTCACCATCATCCGTGACGCTGGGAGCGCCCCAGCCGCGGTCCATAACAACCGTTCGACCGTTCGGTCCGATGGTTTTTCGTAATACTCGTCCAGCTTTGTCCACTCCGTTCTTCAACTGTTCTCTTGCGTCCGCTTCAAATTTTAGTTGCTTAGCCATACCGTTTCTCCTCGTCGAATTCCAAGCACGTTAGATTGGGAAATCAAGTTACAGGCGAGATGCAATGCACTTATCACTTCTTGCAAATAATATGCCACACGGGCGAATTCATAAAAAACGGAGAAGGAACCGATTTTCAGGGGAAGAAGAACGGGATCATACCTGCTGACAATCCCTCCCGGTCGTTCGGATGTGACAGGATGGCACCGGGTGGGGGAATGACATCGTCAATTTGTCCGGTGTAATTTCGGTTTTCGTTGAACCTACTTCAGTTCTGCTTCAAGGGGTTGAATAAACTCCTCAAGCGCTGTGAGGTCAAACTGATCACCCGGTTTGACGTCGTGTTCCCGAAACCATCCCTTCCGCATTTCCAGGACATGCCAGACCTGATCCGCCGACCTCGTTGAGGTTCGATCGAGCGGCTTCATTTGCCGAATTTCAGCGATGGTCCCGTTCGCTTTCAGGAAGGCGATATCGAGCGGGATAAGTGTATTTTTCATATGGAATGAGCGTCTACCGGAACGCTTGTAAAGGAAAATCATTCCCTGATCCTCCGGTAGGGCCTTTCGATCCATCAATCCGGACCGACGAAGACCGGGTTTGCTCGCCACCTCCGCGCGCACTCGCTTATCATTTACCGTGAGGACACGCGTCGTTTGAATTGACTGTGCGGGCTTGGCCTCTTGCACGGCGTCGTGCGGTACCGTCATTCGATCACCGGCCGATACCCCGTTCCCGTCAAACCAACCCCCGTCTACCACAAGAATAAACTGAGCCGGTTCGCCTGCGTTCACCACCCGTCCCTTGTTACTCTTCATTCGGTGGATCCGAATGATATCTCCATTGGAATTGACAAACGCGACGGAGAGTTCCTGACCGAGGAGATGACGATTGGTCCAGTACAAATCCGGCATCGATTCCGGATACACGAAAAGGGCCCCTTCGCCCGCACGAATCAGGGGAAAATGCTTCACACCTTTCAGGCGTTCGCGGTTGGTGGTGAGGAACTGTACCTGAACATTCTGTCCGGCGACCTCGATCGGTCCATGTGCGCTTTCCCCGGAGGACCCGGAAGGACAACCCGTGGAAACGACAAGCAGTAACAAGCCAATACCAATCAGCGTGAAGGTTTTTCCCCGTTTCATGAGTAGCTACTTCCTCCCGCTACTCACTTTCATCCTCTCGACCCTCTTCACCGCGTTGAAGCCCTTCAAGGCGTCGATCCCGCTCCGTCCCCTCTTCAATTTCCTCCATAATTTCCTTCTCCATTTCCTTTGATTTCAGACGAAAACGGATCAGCCGGATCAAATCCTTTTCCAGTTCACGGTCTCGGTCGGCACTCTCCCAATCTGCATCTTCCGTCTCATACGGTCGGAGAATATCCGACACCTGCTGCACTTCCGAGCGCAAAGTAATTCGAATCTGATTTGGGTGATCCTCGCTCACTTTCACCCGAGAAATGATTCGTTTACGCTTGGTGCCCATCTCACTGGGCCTCAATCTCCACGATGTCTTGACCCGCCCGGCCTCCCGATCAGCCGTCTCAATATCAAATCGGGACGAAAGAACATTTCGCATCTCTTCAAATGCACGATCCCGATCACTGTTCAAGGTCAGTGTTTCAGGGGAGGTCTGAAACAGTGAGCACCCTCCCAGAGCAAGAAACGTGAGCAGTATGAGATGAGCTGTAACTGGTTTTCGTACGCTTCGTTGCATCAGGATAAAACGCGGCACAAAGACCTCGTTGAAGTTAAAAAAACGATGGTAACGACACTCTGTCGACTGACCACATATACTCTTGATTATAGGGGAAAATCACAATATCATAAATCGAACTTCGACGTTCCTGATGCTCATCAGCACGTACCTCCACTTTTCCGTCACTTTGCACCCGGTATCAGACCGATGAAAATCGACCAGGACCAGCTGAAGCGCATTGAAACTCTTGCCCGATTGCAACTGACCGAAGACGAAGAAGACCGGCTTCGCGATCAGCTGTCACAAATTCTGGACCACGTTGAGACAATTGATGAGCTGGACCTGGAGGACGTCGAACCCCTGACGCATCCCCTGGACCTGTCAAATGTGATGCGTGCTGACGAGCGTCAAGATTCGCTGAATGCAAAAGCGGTGCTCCGCAACGCGCCGCAACGAACCGGTCAGTTTTTTAAAGTCCCCCAGATCATCGACAATGATTCCGGGTGATACGGGAGGACGACGCACTTACGCTTCACATTTCCACACTAGTCACCTGCTCAAACCCCATGTCGCAAATTCCCGATGACGTTTTCATGCACTTGCCCTCGCTTCGAGAGAGGATCTCCTCCGGGGAGTGCTCTGCCGAAAACGCCGTAAGTGAATGTCTCCAGCGCATAAAGAGATCGGAACACCTTAACACGTTCATTTCCGTGTTCGACGAGCCCGCGATTGAACGGGCTCGTACCATCGACCGGCGTTTATCGAGCGACGAAGACGTCGGTACACTTGCCGGCGTTCCCATTGCGGTGAAAGACAACATGTGCGTCGAGGATTTCCCCACGACAGCCGGCTCAAGAATGCTGGAGAACTATACGCCTCCCTACTCCGCTACCGTTGTCGAAAAACTTCGTGACGCTGGTGCGATCATTGTGGGGAAAACCAACATGGATGAATTTGCCATGGGATCCTCCGGGGAGAACTCGGCGTTTGATCCAGCTCGAAACCCGTGGGACACGGATCGCGTTGCCGGTGGTAGCAGCTCCGGTTCCGCTGCTGCGGTGGCCGGAAAGCTCGTCCCGGCGGCGCTCGGCTCGGACACGGGGGGATCGATCCGTCAACCCGCCGCTATGTGCGGCGTCACCGGATGCAAACCGACCTACGGTCGCGTCTCACGGTACGGACTCATTGCCTTTGCCTCCTCGCTGGACCAGATCGGCCCCATCACCCGGGACGCCGAAAGTGCTTCCCTGCTGCTTTCGGTAATCTCCGGCGAGGACGAACGAGATGCCACAAGCGCACCGGTGGACGTGCCGGAATGGACCGGTGCCCGGGACGAATTCGAAGATGTGGAGGACCTTCGGATCGGCATGCCCGAAGAATTTTTCAGTGAGGACGGAGTGGATTCGGAAATACGATCGCGGGTGTTAGACGGCATCCAGGAACTGGAAAGCGCAGGTGCTGAACTGGTCGATATCTCGCTTCCGCACACGGAATACGGTATCCCCACGTATTACCTGATCGCCACCTCGGAAGCCAGTTCCAACCTCGCCCGTTACGACGGCATGCATTACGGAAAGCGAACCGACGTAGCCGACGGGATGATTGACACCTTTTCCGAATCCCGCGAACGGGGATTCGGTGAGGAAGTGAAACGGCGGATCCTGCTCGGCACCTTTTCGCTGAGCGCCGGATACTACGATCAGTACTACAAGCGGGCCCTGAAAGTACGGCGGCTGATCAAGAATGATTTTGAAAACGCCTTTGAATCCGTGGACGTCATCGCCGGCCCCACATCACCCATTCCACCGTTCAAACTGGGTGAAAAAGTGGAAAACCCGCTTCAGTTGTACCTGTGTGACCTGTTGACGGTCAGCTGCAACCTGGCCGGCATTCCGGGTCTTTCGATCCCCTGCGGCTTCACGGAACAGCAGCTTCCGGTGGGTCTGCAATTGATGGGCACGCCATTCGACGAATCGAAGTTGCTGAAGCTTGCCGAACGTTTCCAGCAACGTACCGATTATCACGCAGAAGATCCGGAATACTCGCCGGACTCAGAACAATAAGATCATAGGCTTCGAGAGAACGGACCGACTTCGTTTCCACCAACCCAAACATGTCCGATAATAACTGGCGCACCACCATCGGTCTTGAAGTACACGTTCAGCTTCAAACGGAGACCAAGATGTTTTGCTCCTGTCCCAACCGATACGGGGCTGAGCCGAACACTCTTGTTTGCCCGATTTGCATGGGGGCTCCCGGTACCTTACCCGTCATCAACCAGGCAGCGTACCGCATGGCCGTTCGGGCTGCTCTCGCGCTGAACTGCGATATCGCACGGCACACGAAAATGGCTCGCAAGAACTACTATTACCCCGATCTGCCGAAGAACTTCCAGATCTCCCAGTACGATCAACCCTTCTCCTCCGATGGATATCTGCCCATCGAATCGGACTCGGGACAGGGGCCTCGAAAAATCGGCATCGAGCGCGTGCACATGGAAGAGGACGCCGGGAAGTTAATGCATGCAACAACACAAAAAGACGGCCCACATAGTCGGGTCGATCTGAACCGCGCCGGTGTGCCACTGCTGGAGATCGTCACAAAACCGGACATACACACCCCGGACGAAGCCTATCAATTCCTCGTCGAACTGAAACGACTCCTTCAGTACCTTGAGGTATCGGATTGTGACATGGAA
The DNA here is from genome assembly GCA_964594615.1 of uncultured Planctomycetia bacterium. Lineage (GTDB taxonomy): Bacteria > Planctomycetota > MHYJ01 > CAYXQY01 > CAYXQY01 > CAYXQY01. The sequence continues at coordinate 3,962 of CAZQNZ010000049.1, read as the reverse complement.
AAAGGGAGCCTCCGCTGTGACACTAATATTTCTGTACGCAAGGAAGACGAAGACCTGGGCACGAAGGTGGAGGTCAAAAACCTGAACTCGTTTAAAAATGCCCGTGCCGCCCTCGAATACGAACAGACCCGTCAAATCAATCGCCTGGAACGCGGAGAAACGGTGGAGCAGGGAACCGTCCAGTACGATGCCAATCAGGACCGGACGCAACCGCTCCGCATGAAGGAGGAGGAATCCGATTACCGATACTTCCCGGAGCCAGACCTCATGCCGATTGAGCCGTCGGAGGATTGGATCAATCAGATACATGACAACCTGCCGGAACGACCGTTTGAGCGCCGGCAGCGCTTTCAGGCGGAACTCGGCCTGTCGGCCGACGACGCCGAGGTCCTGACACAACAGAAATCAATTGCCGACTATTTTGAACGGGCACTGGATACCTTCAACGCGCCGGAGGCCATTGCGAACTGGATCACGAAGGACGTGCGTGAATACCTGAACGAGCACGAAACGGACATCGATCAGTTCCCCGTCGAACCGGAGCAGCTTGCCAGACTGGCCGAGCTGTTCGAAGAGGATCGAATCACCTCAACCGCAAGCCGTGATATCTTCCAGAAACTTCTGGAGTCGGATGCTGATCCCGAAGAAATCATGGAACAGGAGGACCTGGGGAAAGTCGGTGATCGCACCGAACTTGACGAGATCGCCTCCGACGTCATTGAGAACAATCAACAACCGGTCGAGGATTACCTGTCCGGAAACGACAATGCCATACAGGCACTGATGGGACAAATTATGTCTCGCACGCAGGGCAAAGCCGATCCACAGACGGCCATGGAGGTTCTGCGGGAGAAACTGGACGCACGAAAGGACGAATGATACAAACGTTTGAGAAACTGGAGGAGGTCCCTTCTCCACCGCCGGAGGGGACCTACGTCGTCATCGACGTCCTCCGGTTTTCCACCACCGCCTGTGCCATCTTCGACCGCGGCGCTGAACTCATTCGTCCGGTTCGCTCGCAGGACGAGGCGTTTCAGTACCGGGAAGAGCATGAGAACACCCTTCTTGCCGGGGAAGAACACGCTCAGCGTATCCCGGGTTTTGACGTCGGAAACTCCCCCTCAAGGCTGTGTCAGATGGACCTGACCGGCTTGAAAGTGGCCTGTCTCACATCCAACGGGACCCGCGCACTGAATGAATTATCCGAGCGAGACGTGATGATCGGTTGTCTCTCCAACGCGAAGGCACTGGGGACACATCTTGCCGATCACTCGACGATTCATCTGGTCGCCTGCGGAAGCAAAGGAAAACGTGCTCAGGAAGACCTCGCGGGGGTTGAGTTCATCCGAACCTACCTGGAGGAAAACGTTCCGGATTCGTCATTGATCGAAGAAATTCAGGAACAGGTGCGTTCCGCCTCCCATGCCGAATCCCTCAGAGAGCAGGGTCATGCGGAAGATGTCCAGTATGCCACTCACGTCAATCGACACGACATTGTGCCCGTTCTCAAGTCCAACCTTCTCAAACCCGTTTTTCTCCACAACCCCGACGAATGAACCTTGAGGACCTGACCGTTCTGGCCATTGATTGCCAGGCCACCGGATCCTCACCGGAACATGCGGAGCTTATCGAACTGGGCTGGTCTCCCTTCCGCGCTTCTTCATCGACGGATCCCGATGGCCTGACCCCGGAAGCCCGCCTGATCCAGCCGGAAACATCCACGTCGGTCCCCCGTCGAGTACGAGAACTGACCGGGATTGATCAACAGATGCTCAACGACGGCGATCCGCTTTCGGACGTGGAGACGACGTTTCTGAATCATGCGGAAAAAACAGATCGCATCCTGGCCCACTACGCCCGATACGAACAGCGTTTTCTGAAAGCCGAAACGGCCCTTCGTCACCCCGAACGTTATCATCAGCAACAGTTCCTGTGCACCCACGAGATCGCCACCCGCCTGTACCCGGACCTGCCGCGTCGAGGCCTGCGAGCCATGGCCGGATATTTTGGATACACCGTTCCGGAGGACAAACGTGTGGTGCATCACATCCGTGCCACGGCGTACATCTGGCAACACCTGGTGGACGTACTCCGGGAAACGGAAGGCGTGGAGTCACTCAAGGAACTGGAGTCGTGGCTGGAACAGACGTCCGGCGAACGAAGCGGGGAGGGTTACACGTATCCCATTTCCAGGGAACGACGCCTCTCCCTTCCCGAAAAACCCGGGACGTATCACATGATCGACCGTGAGCAACGCGTCCTCTACGTCGGCAAAGCGACGTCCCTGAAGAGTCGGGTCAACTCCTACTTTCAATCCGGCAAACAGTTATCCAATCGCAAGCTGGAGCTGGTATCCCGCGTGCAGGACGTGGAGTGTCACCCGACCACAACCGCCCTTGAAGCGGCGCTTCAGGAAAACGATGAAATCAAGGAACTGGATCCAGCGTACAACAAGGCTCTTACCCCGGGGTCTCGTTCCATCGTATTCGTGGATCACACCTTCCGGGATACGAGCTCGAAAAAAACGGAAACGCATCCGATCGGTCCGTTTTCCCGACCCCACCGAATGGAGGTCTTCGGGACGTTGCTTGCATTCATCCGTGGACAAAGTCCATCAGGTGCCCTTCCGCAGGATCCCCGGTTCTCTTCACTGGTCTCCGAACCGGCATTCAGGAACGGTCTTGACCAGTTCCGTTCCCGGCATCATCTGTCTGAACGGCGTGATGAAGAGATCCCTCCGACCCTGCTGCTTTCCCTCGGTCAAACCCTGTGGTGGCAACGACAGCGAAGGAACGAATCAGACACGGAGGAAGTTGACCACAACGATTCGTCATCCACGCCAGAACATCATCTTGGGGATACCGAGCATCCTCCGACCGAATCGTCCGAACAGATGACCCCTGAACAGGTGGCGGACCGGATCGAATCATACCTCCGTCGCGGCGCTCGCAACGTACGGCGAGCGAGATGGTACGAGGAACTCTCCAGTTGTTCCATCTGCTGGTCACCGCCGGTGCTTGGTGGCAGTTGGCGAACACTCACGTTCGACCAGGGACACATCGTCAACCGGCGAACCACACCCTCAGCAACGAAACCCCCCGCTCCGCCCGTCACGGACGGAGAGGCCTTCAGAAAACCCACCGTCAAAGTGTTCGACCGGCTTCGCGTGCTGACGACGGGGCTGAAGCGACTGGACGAGAAACAGATCCCGCTCTATCTCCGAACCACTTACGGATCCACTGCCACGCGTTCGGACATTGCGTCCATCCTCTGGTGGATGTAGATTCCGCAGCAGTTCACAATCTGCACTCCAGTTTCGACTTCCCACATTGGAGATTCTTGAGCCGAACAGGTAGTTGATGAAAGGTGCGTTATTCAGGTACACTAAATGGACCCCAACCAAATACTCACCTTTACCCATAAATTGGATCATTGATATTGTAAGTACGACGTCGCTCCCTCACGGTCGCGGTTCCATCCGTTACTATCGTCGTTTGCAGGAGGGGAGCCGCGACCGTAAGGGAGCGACAGACCTTTTCTCCGATCATTTTCCGCTCAAGAAGATCATATACAATTTCTCGTTACGTTTCCTGTTTTTCAGGTACATCAGAACGATTCCAAACAATTTATGGGTAAAGCTGAGATCCAAATAGGGGGTCTAAATGAGACATCCTGGAAACCCCTCATACCTGAAAAATCGAATGTATTGTTCTGATAGACGAGCGAGGTTACAGTTCCATCCTCCTTTCCCCAACCACCTCTGAGGAACTCTGTCTTTTCAACATTTATTTGATTCTCAAATTCCGGTAATCCCCTATGAATCTTCAACGACTGATTTGAATCGCTATGATCGTCCTGATGATGATTGCTGGACTCGAAACTGGATTTACTCAGGAACAGTCGCTAAAGATACTTCTTATCGACGGTCAAAATAACCATAACTGGCGCGCTACTACGCCGCA
>CAZQNZ010000048.1:0-14901 GCA_964594615.1 uncultured Planctomycetia bacterium | reverse complement strand
ACGGATTGCAGGAGGGGTCCGGATTCCGGATTTCAATCCGCGTGTCGTCTCCCCGTTGTGCCGGGACGCGAAGAAGCGGACTTCGATTTTGTTCCGACCACGCCAGGTAGATCGGAGCTTCGTACCCCGGTACCAGACGTTTGTAGGAATTTACAAGGGGGTTTGTGATCGCGGTATATCCGCGTGCATGGTCGAGGAGCCCCCCGATATAATATTTTGCCACCTCGCTCAGTTGATCCCCGGACCCGTTGCTGTCAAAGGCGTTCTCCCCGTCCTTGAGCAGCTTCAAGTTCAGGTGAAGCCCGGAACCGTTCACCCCGTGAAGCGGCTTGGGCATGAACGTCGCGTGCAGGTCGTGCTTGTTCTTTGCGATCGTCCGAACCACGAAGCGGAATGTGGCAATGTTGTCGGCGGTACGGAGCGGATCACCGTAACCAAAATCGATTTCATGCTGACCCGGCGCAACCTCATGATGGGAGGCTTCGATGAAAAAACCCATTTCTTCCAGAGCCAGCACCATGTCCCGCCGTGCGTACTCCCCCATGTCCACCGGCGAGAGGTCAAAATACCCGGCGTGATCGTGGGTTTCGGTGGTCGCATCTCCTTCTTCATCCCGGTTGAACAGGAAAAACTCCGGCTCCGGACTGATCTCGATGGTATACCCGGCGTCGTGGACGTCCTCAATGACATCCTTCAGCACCGTACGCGGCGACCCTTCAAACGGCGAACCATCGGGGTGCCGAATGTCACAGATAAGCCGTGCGGTACCGATCTCCTCCTCCTTCCAGGGGAAGACGGTAAACGTATTGGGATCCGGCTCCAGATACATGTCCGATTCCTCGATTCGGACAAATCCTTCGATGGACGATCCATCAAACAGAATTTGCCCGTCAAGTGCCTTTTCCAGTTTTTCCACGGGAATCGCAACGTTTTTGATCACGCCGAGGATGTCCGTGAACTGTAACCGGATGAACTTGATGTTATTTTCCTCGGCCTTTTCCAGAACGTCTTCTCTCGTTAACTCAGACATGGGTTGTCGTGGTTCTTTTTCGAACGTGAGAAAGTAACGGACAACGAAATGAATTAATCATCTGAAGAACGAATATCTGGCGTGAGCCCTACCTTAGAAGCGGCGGCTTCCGCAATGTTTCGATCAATGCCCATCCGTTCAATTCGATTCACCAGCTCTCCCGCTTCGAGTTCCACCTGCTTGTGATCATTCCGACGGTTTTCGTGGAGATACGTGTCACGCAGGTAGAGGTGCGTATGACCCACCAATCGATTAATCACCAGTTGATCCATCATGTCCCAATCGAAGGAGCTCAACCAGAGGTCCTGAAAGTCCTCGTCGGACACCGTTTCATCATGTAGTTCGTATCGAAATTTCTCGTGTCCGTCCGGATAAACCGTGAAGACGTTGCCGTTGTCGCTCAATCGGAGGGTGGTGTGTGGAAGCTCAATCCGTTGTTCCTCATCCAGCCGCACCGGCTGATGAATCAGGTATCCGGGATCCGCAAGGATTCGATGGGAGCCCGTGCGAACAACCGCCGCACAATGGGTGTTTGGACCGTACGATCGATCAGCAAGAATGGGTTGGGCATCCAGATCCAGTTTTCTGGCCAGCGATAGAAACAGACGGACGAGTGAAAAACAGGTACCGCCTGTTCCATGTTCCAGGTAATCTGAAGCGACCTGCTCCGCATTTCGCTGCCGGCCGTTCGCCAGTAGCTTGGTTAAATTTTCATAAGGAAGATCGGACATCCCACAGAGCAACTGATCCACCAGCTCATGATCCGGAACCTCTCCGGATGTCAGATCCCAGGTTTTTAGAAGGGTCTCAATTGCTGACATACGGTTTATCGCTTCATCACGTGAGGAGGAATCCTCAAACAATCCGATACCCGATCGCGCGAATACGGAGGTTATGCACATCAATCTTACACCAGTTACCCTGCAAACTCAACGGAGATGTAAGACTTATTCACACTGCTGAACCGTTCGTACATCACGTCTGTCACCAGAATTCTACGACCCGTTTCCGAACACGAGTTTGTGAACAAGTCCCCTTCTCAACGTGCGGGCACATCGGGGTTCCGCAGGCCCGATGTTTGCCCCGCCTGATCCTCAAATCAAACGTCTGTCCCCGTCCTGACCCCTTACATCTACCAGATCATGAAGAATACGAATATTCTCCAGTAAAACCCCCGATTTATCAGCATATTTTTCTTGAAGGGCTTGACAGAAATGACAGACTACGTTACAATTCACGTCCGTGCCGGAGATGAGTACTCCAAGCGACCATACAATGGTGCTTGCCCTTGTATCCGGTCCGGCTACTGAGACGAACACCCTCCTTATCCTAAGGGCCCTCGTCGTCTTTTCTTCGAGGCGACGAGGAAGCCCTTAGTTTCACTCCCCTTTCCCTTGCAATCGGCCCGGATTTACGTGACATTTGAACACGGTTTTTTCCTTGTCTCAGAAATCCTCAGGATTCGTTTATGGGTTCACTGGATACACCGCAGACACTGACGGATGTGATTCGTTCCTTCCGTCAGGACACCGGTTCGGAAGCCTTCCGGTATCGGACGCAGTTCAGGACGTTTTCCTGGACGTATCCGGAAGCCTTTTGCAATGCTCTGAAGCTGTGCCAGTTTCTTCGAAACCAGGACATTGAACCGGGACAACCGGTCATGATCTGGGCGCCGAACAGCCCGGCATGGGCCTGGGTATATCTCGGTTGCATCCTGAACCGGTCCCCGGTGGTCCCGATTGACATGGGGTCTCACCCGGATTTCGTGCAGAACGTTCGCCGGGAAACGGAGGCCCGGCTCCTCTTTACCTCTCGCGTGAACGACTCCCTGGATGAGCCGATTCCGGAATTCCAGATCGAGGACTTCGTTTTTCCGGACGATCAGGGGCTCTCCCCGGCCCCTCCACATCGTCCGGACGGACCGGACCAGGTTGCAGAAATCATTTATACGTCCGGCACGACCGGAACCCCCAAGGGAACGATTCTGACGCACCGGAATCTCGTGGCGAACCAGAACGCCCTCATTGAGTACGTTTCCGACGTGGTGGACTTCCCCTATCACTTCCTGTCCCTGCTTCCCCTCAGCCATGCCTTTGAACAGACCGTGGGCTTCTGGCTACCGATACGGACGAGGGGGACGATTTCATACCTCCAGACCCTCAAGCCTTCGGAAATCTTCAACGCCTTCCAGACGGAACAGCCGGACATGGTGGTGGCCGTGCCTCGTTTCCTGTCCCTGTTTCGGGACCGGATTCTTCGGAAAGCGGAGGACCAGGGGAAAAAGGAGTCCCTGCGAAACCGGCTTTCGACTTTCGAAAACTCGCCACGGTTTTTTCGCAGGTTCCTGTTCCGGAAAATCATCAATGCGTTTGGAGGAAAATTAAAGTACTTCATCGTCGGTGGCGCCCCGCTGGAGACTGATCTTGAACAGTTCTGGACGAACGTCGGTGTTCCGGTGTTTCAGGGCTACGGTCTAACCGAAACCGGCCCGGTGCTGACCTGCAATATGCCGGCCGCACACAAACCCGGTTCCGTGGGCCGCTCACTGCCGGGCGTGGAACTCAAAACGGACGACAACGACGAGATCATGGCGAGGGGGGACAATGTATTCCCCGGCTATTACCAGCGTCCGGAACTCAACGAGGACGTGTTCTCGGACGGATGGTTTCGCACCGGCGATCTCGGCGAGATCGATGAGAACGGATTCCTCACGCTCAAAGGGCGGAAGAAGAACATGATCGTGACGGAAGAAGGACTGAACGTGTATCCGGAGGATATTGAGGAAAAGCTCAACAAGTCGGACCACGTCAAGGATTCCTGCGTTCTGGACCTCAACAATCGCATCACCGCCGTGCTCCTACCGGCCTCCGAAGCACTGGACCCGGATCATCTCGTGGACGAGACCAACCGAACATTGTCCTCCGCGCAGCAGATCCAGGACGTCCTGATATGGCCCGGGGACGATTTCCCGCGCACCACGACGCTGAAAATTCGACGCATGGAGGTCCGTGAGAAGCTGCAGGAACGGGAATCGGAGACGTCCGACGGTTCGCCGGTGACCGAGGTCGGTGACACCTTGCTTCGTGTGCTGGGTCAGGTCTCCGACGTTCCGGCCGACGAGATCGAGGAAGACCAGCAACTGGGTTCCGACCTGGGCCTGTCCTCCGTGGACCGGCTCGAACTGGTGACGTTGATCGAACAGAAGAAGTACGTCGACCTGGACGAACAAAACATCACCTCCTCCACCACGGTCGCTGAACTGCGGGAACTGGTGGAGCAAGGGTCAAGGGGGGATCAAGAAGATAAATTTCGTCGCTGGACGCGCCATCCCGTTTGTACCGCGGGCCGTTTGTTTTATCAGAACACTCTCGCTTCTCCCCTGCTCCGTCTGTATTGTCGGCGCCTGGACGTATCGGGCCGTGAACACCTTCAGGATCTGGAGGGTCCCTGTGTGTTTATTGCCAATCACACCAGTCACCTCGACGCTGCCGTCATCCTGGACGGGCTGCCGGGACCGTTTGACACACGCCTGGCCGTGGCAGCGTGGGAAGAATTTTTCGAACGGGGAACGGACACGTTGACGGGACGACTGAAGAAACAGTTTCTCTGGAACTTCACCACCATCTGCTACAACATTTTTCCCATTCCGCAATCCAGGGGATTCCGAAAAAGCATGAGCTACATCGGGGAGCTTCTGGACGATGACTGGAACGTTCTGTTTTTTCCGGAGGGCCAGCGAAGCATCGACGGAAAAATGAATCCCTTCCGACGCGGCATTGGTATCATTGCCCGTGAGATGCGTGTACCCATCGTTCCCATTCGGGTCGATGGGCTTGAACACATCCTGCCCCGCGGGGCGGACTGGCCCGAGGACGGCACCGCTCGGCTGCAGTTCGGGGAACCGATAGAAAACCTTGCGCATGAATCTTATAAAGACATCTCCGATCACCTGTGGAACGTCATCAACGATATGAAACCATCCTCGCGCACCCATGACGTGGACGTCCCCGTTACCTTCTATGAAACCGACGAGTGCCCACTCTGTCACAAAGCCAAGCAGAAAATCGCACAGTTTCAGGACGAGGTTCCGTTTGACCTGGATCTGAACGACATCGAATCCGACCCGGAGATGTACGCGAAGTACCAAAACGCCGTTCCGGTGGTGTTTGTTGATGGAACGCTCGCCTCAAAGGGGAAGTTCAACGAGCGGCGGTTCGAACGACTCCTCCGGGAATCTTACGAAAAACGCCGTTCGAACATGAAGGAAAAACAAGAGCAGAAGGACCTGCAGTCGGACTGAGGACTTGAACTGACAGTGTATTTCAGTCAGGGTGAACAGGCGAAGTCCTTCTTTTCACCGGACTTGCTCCCCTTCCTTTCTACACATTAACGGGACATTGACGGCGTATGGCGTTCTTTACGGATGATCAGAAGGAGGTATTGCAATCCCTGCGTGGCAACTCTTCGGGGTTCGAGGAGGTCATCTCCTTCCTTAACGGTCCACTGAGCAATTACCTGCTCGAGCACGTCGCACCGCACACTCACGAGCACGATCAGAACGAGCTCTTCAACCTTGAGGCGTTCCGCAAGCTGGGGGAGCTCGGGACCTTCGGTCTATCCGCCCCGGATGAGGTGGAAGGAATGGATCTCTGTCATACCTTCTGGTTGGCCGCGCTGGAGAGTGTGGCCAAAGCGGACGCCGGACTCGCACTGGCTGCTTCCATACACGTCACCACCGCCCTGGGCATACACCGATACGCGAGCCAGCAACTGGTCGACGAATACGTTCCACCGATGATCCAGGGCCAAGAACTGGGCTGCTTCTGTCTGAGTGAGACCAGCAGCGGCTCCGACGCTCGATCGATGAGTACGACCTACCGTCCGGCTTCCGACGGAAAAGGGTATCTTCTAAACGGCAGCAAATACTGGACCACAAATGGTCTATCGGCGGATACGTACTTCGTCGTCGCTCAGCGGGCGGAGGACCCGGATACCCACACGGCGTTCCTCGTGCGTAAAGGCTGGGAGGGAACGTTCCAGCAACATCCGATCCCCGACAAAATGGGGGTCCGTTCGTCGGAAACCGGTGAGTTGACCTTCCGTGATTATCGGGTGCCGGAGGATCACGTCATTGGTGAGGCGGGAAACGGCTTTCGCTACGCCATGGAGATGCTCAACGGCGGACGGATTGGAATCGCCGCATGGGTCACGGGCATCGCACAGGGGGCCCTGGAAAAGATTTTGAAATACGCCAGTGAACGGGATCTGTTTGACCGAAAGTTAAAAGACCATGACCTGGCCAGGGCCGAATTTAGTGAAATGCTCCAGAACATCTGGTCGGGGCGCCACCTGGCTTACACCGCAGCCTACCACCACACGGAAGGACATCCCATCGCCAAACGGGCAGCGATCGCCAAGGTGGCCGCCTCGGAAGGGGCCGTGTCCGTCTGTGAACGAGCCATCGAATACGGGGGCGGATACGGATATGTGCAGGATGCTCGAATCGAACGACATCTTCGAGATGCGCTGCTTGGCCAGATCGGAGAGGGAGCCAACGAACTACTGAAAGTGAATGTGATTCCACGGTTTCTATTCGAGGACTTCGATCCGGAGGAGGTTCCAGCCCCGTGGTGAATACGGGGAATTTTTTCGACGTCCGGTTATTGACACGCCTGATTTCCCGTTCTAAAATGGACACCTTCGAAATGGTGTTCGTTCTGAAGAAATTCTGAGTGATTTATCTGGAATTGAGTACAGCGGTAAACCTGTGTTTTTCGGGGGATCATCTGGATTTCCTTCGTCACTGGATCCCCTCTGTATCGACCAGGTCTGAACGGAGTCGCCACCATCGCTCTTCTTTTGATTCCGGTACTCATGGGTAAAATTTACACCAGGAGCGGAGACGAAGGCAACACACATCTGTTCGGGGGACAACGCGTTTCCAAAAGTGTTCCTCGTGTCGTAGCATACGGAGCTGTTGACGAACTGAATAGCCACGTCGGTGTTCTCCGCAGTGTATGCGAGGATGATCAGCTGACCGAGATCCTGAAAAAAATCCAGTCGCTGTTGTTTGTCTGCGGTGCCGACCTTGCCTCACCAGCAGGGGGGAAGGAAACGGACGAACAACCGGCACGTGAAAAACGGATTCGCGAAGAGGACGTGGACCAACTCGAAGAGTGGATCGATGACCTGTCCCGTGAACTGGATCCCCTGACGAACTTTGTCCTGCCCGGTGAAACACCGCTTGCAGCACAATTACATAAAGCGCGGAGCATCTGCCGCCGCGCGGAACGTGCCTCGGTCACGCTCAACGAAGAGGAACCCCTGCAGTCCGAGACGATCCTTCCCTTCCTGAACCGATTGTCCGACCTCTTTTTCACGCTCGCCCGGGTTTGTAACAAGCGGGAAGGGGTGAAGGAAATCCCCTGGAACGCACCGCTTCCTGAACACGATGACCAGGCGGAGTCCGAAAAGGACATCTCCTTTGATGACTGAGTTCCCGTAACGGAACCTGAAACTACCGCCTGGGTTGGAACCGATACAGAGGATGTCCATTCATTTCCTTCCGGACTTCCTCCGTGATGACGGCATGCCCGGAGGAACGTTTCGAGTTTCCTTGGAAACGGAGGCCAGAAGCTGATAACGAGTGCGATCCTCTCGGATACCACTGAATTTCAGGCTTCACCGACATCATCTCCGTTACGTCGCCGATGCATCGTGAATTTGCCCTTCTTTCAAGTGCCTGCCTGGAAACATCAGGTCATGCGCAGGTCCGATTTCAGGTATGCATTTCGCTGACTTCTCCCGAGGGAAGCAGCATAACAGCGTCGTAACGTACAGTTCCAGCACGTTACTTATCCGTCACTTCCCGATCTTCGTGAGAAACATTCTGAAACCCAAACGTTTCCTTGAATGATGCAGTGATCCGGTCGCAGACCTCCGATCGATCAGGCGGCGAGGAGAGAAGGTCGGACATGCTGACGACACCGCCGTCCTGTATCCCACAGGGGACGATGCCGTCGAAATGTGTCATGTCGGGGTCCAGATTCAGGGCAAAGCCGTGATACGTGATCCAGCGCGCGATGCGCACGCCGACGGCGCAGATCTTCGCATCCCCCACCCAGACACCCGGTTCGCCCTCGCGCCGGTTCGTTTCGATGCCGTAGGAGTCCAGCGTGTTGATAATGGCTTGCTCAAGGGTGCGCATGTACCAGCTTACACTTCGCTTGTGTTCGCGCAGGTCAAACAGGGGATATCCCACGATCTGGCCCGGCCCGTGATACGTCACGTCTCCCCCCCGGTCAATGTGAACGACCTCGATGTCTTCGTCGGTGAGAAACCGGTCCGAGGCCGTGATGTGTTCCGGATCCGCCGCCTTGCCCAGCGTGTAGACCGGGTCATGTTCAACGAAGATTAATGTGTCGGGCGCATCGCCCTTCAAACGTTTCTGCTGGAGGTCCTTCTGATAGGAGAGAACCGGTTTATACGAGGCACGCCCCAGTCGCACGACCCGCAATTCCTCGTGTTCCCCCGCAGGGCCCGTTATGTCATCGGCATCCGAATCAGGTGACATCGGTGTCCAAAAACCTCATCGAAATCAACTGCTCTCAGGTATATAAATTTCAGGGATTCGCGACCTCCCCAGAATCCATCTCAGCCCAACCGGTTTCAGAGCCCCGAACGTAAGAGAGGGGTCCAATCTCTGCCGTCAAAGGTCACGTTGACTCCTGATCCCGGACATCTTCTTCGCTCCACTGAAAACGCTAAGACTCTCACCCCCTGCGTTGCTTTTGATAACGAATGCCGGGAAGCAGTTTGCATGCCCAGCGGTGGACAAAAACCGCACCTGCAGGCCGAAACTTCACACCAACGAACGATGAGAACCCCTCTCTGACGTTCGGGGCTCTGTTTCGTTCGCTGGTTCAATCGGATGGTTCAGCCATGTCTATGGGCGTTGATGATGATCCCCTCGGCATTCATTTCGGAGCAAAGCTCCGTCGTCCGCGGAGGGGTTAGATCTCGTCCAGATGTTTTGCGAGATCGGCTTTCAGGTCCTCGACATCCTCCAGTCCGGGTGAGAGACGGACCAGACCATCGGTGATGCCCTGTTCCTCCCGGATTTCCTTGTCCACGTCCTCGTGGGACTGGGTAGCAGGGTGAGAAATGAGCGAATCGCAGCCCCCCAGTGAGTCCGCAAAAATCCAGTGTTCCGTCGAGTTCACGACGTCCACCGCCTGTTCAAGCCCCGCGCGCAGTTCACAGGAAAGCATGCCCCCGAAACCCGACATCTGTTTCTTTCCGATCTCGTGTTCCGGGTGGCTCTCCAGGCCGGGATAATTCACGTTCTTGACCGCCTCGTGATCCTCGAGGAACCGCGCCAGTTCCATCGCGTTTTCCTCGTGTTGTTCCATGCGAACAGCAAGCGTTTTGATCCCACGAAGCGTCAGATACGCTTCGGTGGGAGCGAGCGGAGGCCCAATCGTCTTCAGCATAAATTCGAGCTGTTCCAGCCATTCTTCGTCGTTCACCACCGCGACCCCGCCGATCAGGTCATTATGGCCGCTGAGGTATTTCGTCAGGCTGTGCACGACGATGTCCGCACCGAGATCAAGCGGCTTCTGAAAGTACGGGGACATGAACGTGTTATCCATCACCACCGTAATATCCTCGTCCACCCGGTCACAAACGCCCTGAATATCCGTCATTCGGAGCGTTGGATTCGTCGGGGTCTCGATGAACACCATGCGGGTATTGTCCTGCAGATGGTCAGAAAAGTGGGAAAGATCCGTGGTATCCACGTACGTAAAATCGAGACCGAGGTCGTCCAGTACTTCGTCGAACAACCGGATGGTTCCCCCGTAAAGCTGCTCACTGGCCAGGATATGCTGTCCTTCCTCAAGACTGGTCAGGAGGGCCACAATGGTGGCCATTCCGGAACTGAATGTGACGGCGCCAATCCCATTTTCGAGCGCCGTCATGGATTCTTCCAGTTTCCGGCTCGTCGGATTGCCCTCCCGGGAATACTCGTATTCCTGTTCCTTTCCGAGCTCTTTCTTCTTATAGGTGGCGGTTTGATAAATCGGCACCGTAACCGCACCGGTTTGCGGATCCGGGTCCTGTCCTGCGCGAAGAATTTTGGTTCGTTCTCTCATGAGACGGGTCGACTTCAAGAAGTAAGTTGCAATGCGTTATCCAGATCATTAACTAAATCGTCCACGTCCTCCACGCCCACGGAGATGCGTATCAGACCGGGGGTGATCCCCTGAGCACGTTTCTCGTCTTCCGGTACGGGAGCGTGTGTCATCGTCCAGGGATGGTTCACCAGAGACTCCACGGCACCGAGCGATACCGCAAGCGGAAACAAGTTCAAAGCGTCGAAAAATGGTCCAATATGTTGTACCACGCGTTCATCCGCGACGAACGACAACAATGCGCCGGGCCGTTTCATCTGTCGGTCGGCCAGCTGGTGCTGGGGGTGCGTTGACAGTCCGGGGTATTTGACCTCGCGCACCCGGTCGTGCTCCTGCAGAAACTCCGCCAGTGTATGCGCATTCTCACACGCTTGCTCCATCCGAAGAGAAAGGGTCTTGGCCCCCTTCAAAAACGTGACGTTTTCCAGCGTTCCCGGAACCGACCCGATCGCATTCTGAAAGAACTTCATTTCCTCGTAGAACTCCTGCGTGTCCGTCACGATGGCGCCACCGAGGGCATCCGTGTGTCCGCCGATATACTTCGTGGCCGAATGCACCACGGCATCAATTCCATACTCAAGTGGGTTCTGCAGGTAGGGACTGGCAAGGGTATTATCCACAATGCTTCTCACATCATGTCGATCCGCCACCTCCGCACAGAGTTCCAGATCCAGCACTTTCAGAAGCGGATTGGTGGGCGTCTCCAGCCAGAGCACATCCGTGTTCTCATCGACCGCCTCCTGGAGTTGATTCGGATCCGTCGCGTCAATCCACTCCACCGAGACGTTATACTTGTCGAAGAGGGACGTTAGAATCCGGTGGGTTCCGCCGTATACATTTTCCTCCGCCACCACCCGATCTCCCGCGTCCAGCGTCGTCAGTGCGCAGTGAATGGCCGACATGCCGGAGGCGTAGAACAGGCCGTGTTCCGCGTTTTCCAGGGAAGCCAGCTTTTCTTCTAGGGCCTGCCTGGTCGGATTGCCCGTCCGGATGTAATCGTACCCGGCTTTCGGCTCCCCGGGAGCATCCATTTCGTAGGTTGTGGCATGATAAATCGGTGGAATGATCGCACCGGTATGTGGATCGGGCGGATCCCCGTCAGAAATCGCCCGGGTGGAGAACCCGCGCTGATCCGGTTGCTCATTCCGTTCATCCTGATTGTTGTTCACCGCTGAACACATGTCATCCTCTGCATATTACGGTCTCGGCAAATCTCTCTGGCTGTAAGATTATGGCGCGTTAATTGGGCTCTCTATGGCCCAAATCACCCGTGTTCCTCTACGTTACGTTGATGGTAGGCATGAGCGCAATCGGCAGCGCCGGGGAATCGGATACAAATTTGTTCCCGCCCGTTCGCCCATTCGACCAGCCGAAGTGAAATCCGTTCCCCGCCTCATAACAGGGATTTCTGAAACAAAGTGGAAAATCATGTTTAAAAAGTATACCACCCCCCTACTTTAATATCAAATATTGCCCCGTCATCCTCTACGTTCGGTGGGTGGTTTTATCGGATGTTTTGCCGTTCCCCCCCCGTTTCCCTTCTCCGCTTCAAATTCCAGCAAGGCCTGTTTTGCGTCGTCCGGACCACTGTACGCACCAATACCGGCTGCGGCAGGAACCACCCGATGGCAGGGAATGAGAATCGGGATGGGATTCCGACCGCACGCCTGCCCAACCGCCCTGGCTGCGCCCTCCCGTCCGATCTGTGACGCCACCTCTCCGTACGTTCGGGTTTGTCCGGGGGGTATTTCCCTTAACGTCTTCCAGACTTCTTTCTGGAAATCGGTTCCTTCTGGTTGCAGAAGCGGTGAGAAGTTCACGTCCCCGCTGGAAAAATATTCCTCGAACCAGGTGTCAACCATGCGCTCCCAGCGTAAAACGGACCCATCCTCCGGCCGGTTTCGTTGATCTGAGAGGTCCTCCTCCAGAAAAGCTATACGCCGAATACCGAGCGGATGACCGTAGACCTCCACCAGTGATACGGGGGTCTCCAGCCATCGTTTTTCCACCCTGGTTTCAAGTACCATCATCCGCTCAACTTATCTTACAAGTCCCGTATTTTTTGGAAGTTGACACCCGACCGGCCGAATGTCTATAGTACACTCTCACGTCAACGGTCTCGAACAGTTTTCGCTCATTCCAATGAAAACGAAAATTGACGGTCTTACGATCGAAACGGTACAGGGAAATATTGCCTCCGACGAAGAGCTCGAGGCGGTCGTGAACGCTGCGAATGCTCAACTCCGCACCGGTGGCGGAGTCGCAGGCGCCATTCACGATGCCGCCGGTCCAAACCTCGCCCGGGAATGTCGTGAACTGGCCCCAATTGAACCGGGTGAAGCCGTTATCACTTCTGCTCATGATCTGCCGAATGAATACGTGATCCATACGCTTGGGCCGGTCTACGGCCAGGACAAACCGGAAGATGAACTACTCGCTCGATGTTATCGAAATTCGTTACGCCGAGCGATCGAGCACGACGTCCAATCCATCGGATTCCCGGCAATTTCCACCGGTGCCTTCGGTTATCCATCGGACGAAGCGGTGACCGTGGCACTCACGACGGTTCGAGACGAAGCACCGAAAATCGAAACGGTTCAGCATATCCGTTTTGTGCAGTTTTCCTCCTCCGACCAGGAGCTTTACAAGGAAACGTTTAACGCGTTGCTCTCCTGAACCGACGGTCAACTTCCTGCAATCCCCACATCAGATCCGTGGAGCTCCGGACGACGTCCATCTTGAAATCGGTCCCGAAACCGGATGTACGCGATCCGGCCTCTTGGATGCGGGAATTACCAACAGAGGGTGATGAGCAGGAACACCTTCCTACTTCTCCCCCGATTCCTCACTCCGTGCGGGACGCCCCAGTGCCCGTTCGACTGAACGGACTTTGTCCCGAGCGCGGGTCGATCGGTTTCGTTTGTCATCGATTTTCAGGAAGGTACTGACACGATCCGCTTCGACCGCTTTGTGAGCGGCCTTCACAGCGTTGAACAGCTCATCCAGGCTCTCCGCTTCAATGACGGTTCCCATCGGGTGGGTCTCGTACTCCACGTCAAAACCTTCAAGGGCCTGCACGGCCTTTGCGATCTGTTCGGACATGCTTCCTTCGATCACCGGTGCGACACTGAGTTCGGCGACGATGCTCATTGCAGCTCCCCCGTTAATGTAACCGTTAAACCTGTTAAAGTTGCGAATCCTTACCTGATCTCTCTCAAATAAAATCCATCACGACAATCCCATCGCGGACAGCATTCCTCGAGCCTTATCCTCCGTTTCTCGATATTCCTCCTCCGGCTCCGAATCAGCTACAATGCCCCCTCCCACCTGTAAGTGAAGGGTATTATCCGTCCATTCGAGTGTGCGAATGCAGATATTCAGTTCCAGGTCCCCATTTCCTGCAATCCAACCCATGGAGCCGGTGTAAACCTGACGCTGTGTCGGTTCGAGCTCATCAATGATCTCCATGGCACGAATTTTAGGTGCTCCTGTGATACTGCCTCCCGGGAAGGTTGCACGCAGAATGTCCGATACCTGAATGTCCGGCCTGAGCCGGCCTGACACGGTACCTACGAGGTGGTGCACATTCGCAAAGCTCTCAAGGGTATGAAGATCGTCGGTTCGGACGGTCCCGTACGTACAAATTCGTCCAAGGTCATTCCGCTCAAGATCCACGATCATGTGCAACTCAGCGAGATCTTTCTCACTGTTCAACAGCTCCTCTCGCTGCTGCTCATCCCCTTCCCGATTCCCGCTCCTCGGACGGGTCCCTTTGATCGGACGCGTACTGATCCGTCGGCCCCGGCGTCGGAGAAACAGCTCCGGACTGGAGGAAAGGATGGCAAAATCCGGGTTGCCAATGTAACCACTATACGGTGCCGGACTCGTGGCGCGCAACCGAAGATACACCGCACCGGGGTTTCCCACACCGGCCATACTCAATCGTCGCGACAGGTTCACCTGGTATATGTCCCCGGCTTCGATATAAGATTTCGCCTCCCGAACCATCGCCTCAAAAACGTTCTGATCCATGTTCGCTGTCACATCTCCCCCTTCCACCTGCATAGAGGTTCCGTCCAGGGACGGGATGGACGATGCTTCGTCGAGAAGCTCCTGAACGGATGACGATGTGTTACCGGACTCCGGTACAAAATCCGGCACGTCACTGCGGACCCGCCAGAATTGATCTTCCCGACGGTCGTAGGCGAGGACCTCGTCGTAGAAGGCCCAGTATACCTGTGGTAGTGTTACATCTCGGAGAGCCTCTTGAGGAAGATCCTCGAACGCACTTCCCGCACCATATCCAAAAAAACCGATACCACCGCCCCCAAACGGAACAGGCCCCCCATTGCCGTCCGAAGGAAGGTCCTCCAGAAGTTCCTGAAGACATGCAATACCTTCACCGTGCCGGAGGGACTCCTGACTTCCGGGCACTCGAACCGTTGCTGAATCGACATCCCCTCTCAGCACAACGTACGGCGAAATTCCCGCGTAGCACCACCTCGAACGATTTCCCTGCGAACCTCGGCTTTCAAGGGCAAACCCGAACGGACGGGCGAGGACAGGCAGGAGAAATGCATCAAAGGAAAGGTCGGACTCTATGCGTGTGTGGCAACTCAATTCGCCCTAGGAGGCTGTTGAAAAACCCTTGTAGCGTCAGTGCGGATGCATTTTTTCCGT
>CAZQNZ010000047.1:2014-14977 GCA_964594615.1 uncultured Planctomycetia bacterium | reverse complement strand
TCTCCCCGCACCCACCCCCTGGCAGGTCATCTACTCCACGACGTGGGATTCACGGAACACCACACCGCCCAGTTTTTGCAGGGCCGTCACATAATGCAGGTACAGATCGTCAAACGTGACGATGCCGACCAGCTTCCCGTCTTCGACCACGGGAATACGGCGAACGGTCTGGTCGGCCGTATCCTGCACAACCTCAAATACGTCCTGTTCCGGACCGGCAAAGATGACCCGTTCCGACATCACGTCCCTCGCTATCCTCTCGCGGGCATCCTGATCGCCGGCCACCACGTCGATGGTGATGTCTCGATCCGTCACGATTCCGACCGGCTTTTCTTCTTCCGTAATCACAACGGACCCGACGTTCCTGTCATGCATCAATCGCGCAACGTCCTGAACGGAAGCGTCCGGCAGGGCGGTGACGACCTCGTCTCGTGCTATATCTCGAATCTTCATGTCGTAACCTCTTCTGTAACAGATGAAATATGCAGTATTATTCGTTCTCCATCGGAACGGAGAGTACAGGAATCTCAGCGGTGCGCAGCGTGCGTTCCGTGGTGCTGCCAAGAAGCAGTCGTTCAAGGCCGGACCGTCCATGCGTCCCCATGATGATCAGGTCGATGTCATGCTCGTCCAGGTAGTTCTCGATGGCCTGGTGCGGATCCACTTCCTGCACAATTTCACTCTCGACCGTCAGTCCGTTCTTCCGGGCCTGGCTACGCGCCTCTTCCACGATGTCTTTCGCCCGTTCCGTTTCCTGTTCCCGGACGGTGGCCATGTCCGGGAACTCCGGATACGGGACAATTTCTACGGCACTCAACACATGGAGGGTCGCATTGAACTTCTCTGCAACCTCCAGAGCCACGTCAAGTGCTTTTCCGGCGGGGTCGCTTCCATCCGTTGGAAACAGAACGTGTTGGAACATGAAACTTTTTCTGGAACTGAAACATGAATGGGCGAACAACTCTTGAACTTATACCACGCAAAAAGGATTCCACGAACCGGAAGCGCAGGCATTGACATTCAAACGACCCGAACAATTTCGATCTAAAAAACCTGAACCTCCCTTACGAAACCGATATAAACGGTTACATGACGGCCTCTCCTGGTATTTCCCGTCGACATAAAGGGTCCCTCCCGGAGGTGCTGTCCGGCGGGGACCTCCTCAGAAGAGCCAAACACCCTTACGGATGTTGCAAACACGAAACATACTTCCGCATGAGCGTCTCGATGCTGCATCATTAGCGGTCCTGCAACGTTCCATCCACAATTCGATTTCCCTCAAACATTGTTCACCGTGATAACATGGTCATTTAATTTATCCGGAAAATGATCTTACAATTACCACTTAATGACCAACAAATAGAGATGAGGTTTGTGTAGAGACGAACGTCATCCTCCAACCGGAACAACTTCAAATGATCGCACCGTATTCCTATGTAATGACGGATTGACTCCCCAGACGTATCAACCGATTAGATGATTCGTCCGGATCTGATTCGACCTGCTCGATCCGTGCCCGGAAATGAACACTCATTCCATACATTGATCCATGGACAACTCCAGGTACAAGGACATTGCCTCAACCATACTTGATCATGATCTTGTCGATCCGGATCACCTGAAAAAGGCCATCGCGGCACATAAGAAGGCTGTAGAAAACGGAAAGGAGATTTCATTCACCGATTTTCTGGTCGAAAAAGGTCTGGTCCGTCCGGAGGACGTCGAGTCCCTCCTCGACCATTCCGGACCGGAATCACCCTCCATGGATCTGGATCCACCCCCCGAAAACGCGGACATTTCGGAGCACGAATCCGTGAAGGGGCAAAAGCAGGAGGGCAACGTTTATGATCAGCACACCCAGCGAACATCACAATCCCGTCGCAATCGGTTCCTGATCATTGGTGCTATTATCGGAATCCTGGGAATTATTGTGGTTTATACCTATTACCAGTACAGTCAATCCCGCTCTGCGCGAAAAGCGCTGCAAAAGGCGCGGAACCTGAAGGAAAAACACCGGTATCAGGAAGCGCTGGACGTGATTTCGAATCAGTTGCTCGAGCCGTATCCGTCCTCTTCCGCAGCGTCAGACGGAAAAACACTTCAAGCAAACATCCGCAAAATTCTTGATCGAAAACAAACGGTCCAATCTGCGCTGGACGATATCAGGTCGAAGATAAGCCAACGTAAAACGACGCTCCCGGAAGAAGAACTCAACCACCTCACCAAAACGTTTGATCGAGTGGACGACCTGTATAACAAACACGCAACATTCCTGAAAAACCGTTTTCGATCCAGCACTCCATCAAACGACCCGGATCTTCTCAAACAGATTCAGGAGCTTCGAGAAACCCTCCGAAAACTAGCACGAGAGACATGGGAGACGGTGTTCGAACAAAAGAAAAAACAGATCCGGAAACTCATCGAACAACAGAAGATCAGACGGGCGTTCGAGAGTGCAAAGACATTTCAGAAGAACTACAACGACGTTCGTGATCCGGATACCACTCCTCTGTCCGATCTGGCAAACACGTGGATCTCCAAAGAATACCGGAATACGCTCCGCTCGGTAAAGGAAATGGTCAAATCCGGTAAGGCGGATCAGGGCCTGAAAAGGTTCCGGGAAGCGTTGTCCGCCTACGAGTCCTTCGTTTCGGAGGAGCGTCAGAGCGGAGACCTGAAGAAACTCAAGAAACTGCGTTCGCAATCTTCTTCTAAAAAACAGGATTCAGGCGGCGAGACCGCAATTACAGGGGGTGCCGGTGAAGAGGAGAGGGATACCGATGGAGTCAGCGGTGCACGTTCTGACACGGAAGAGGAGGCCTCGTCAACGACGAAGAAGAAAAAGAAGACGAACCGGTCCGAAGCACCGTTTAACCTCAGCCTGCTCCTGACGGAAGAGGGTTCGATGATCGAGGGCCGGATTATACGTGTCAATGATCAGCAGGTCGTCGTGGAAACGGGAAGCGAGAAGACAACGATCACTCTGGATCAACTGAACCCTGCCTCCGCCACACAGGCTCTTCACAAGGCCGGACAACAACGAAAAGCCATTGAATACGCTATCGAAAATCAGGCGTACCATGCCGCACGAACCGTGCTCTCCGGGATGGAGAATCAGGATCAAACCTGGCAGGAGGCCAGTGTGAACGCCTCCAACCAGTTCCTGGATCAGGTGTTACAGATGTCTTCTGAAACCCGACGGGAGCACATATCGCGGAAGGAAAAGAAGCTGAAAGAGGAGCAAATACAGACGTTACAAAGCAATGAATACAAGCCCTCGGAAATCCCCGTTCAATCCGTCGAACGACTTGTTTACACCGGGGATGTCTCAAGACGACTCGACATTGTCTTCGTCAACGATGGTTGGACAAACGAACTGCAACCGAAGTACAACAAGCTCTGCGAGCGACTGGTCAAACGCCTGCTGAACGTAAAACCCTTCATCAACTACAAGCGATACATCAATTTTCACCGGATCAATGTCATCTCGGAGCAGACGGAGATCGATGGCTCTACACCCCTGGGCACGAGTGTTCAGGGAGATGATGATCGAATCATCTCCGACTATGGAAAAGCGGAACAGGCGGCTCGAGCGGCGCCGGACACCGATCTCGTGGTGAACGTGGTGAACATCGAGGACGGACGTGCCACGGGAACCATCCGCCATCAACCCGGCGTGATCACCATTGACCGCTCAGGCCGGGTCGGGGCGACGTTTGTCCATGAACTGGGACATGCGTTCGGCAACCTGGACGACGAGTACGTGGAAGAATCGAAAAACCGGTCGTACAGCCGGGAGGAGGAAGATAGACACATCAATACCAGCCGTGTTTCCGATCCCCTGAAGGTGAAATGGCACTACTGGGCGTTCCCGAAACCACCCACCGGCCGCGCGGTCGGTACCTACGAAGGAGCATATTACAACGCGGAGGGATATTACCGGCCCTCCCCGAACTGCCGGATGAAATCCTCGTCCACTCGCCGCTTCTGTGTGGTCTGCTTCGAACAGATGGAAAAATCATTTTATCACAATGTGTCTCCGCTCGATCGCGTGGAGCCATTCCGTCAATCCGTCGAGATCTTCAAAAACGAAAATCGCAAACTGCTTGCCCACACCATTACCACCAAAGCCCGTGGCGAGCCGTTCGGTGCGCTCCGAGCAAACTGGTATCTGAACGGACGACCCCTCGAGAATACGGAATCAACCACGCTGAAGACATGGGTCAACACGGGTTCCCTTTCACTTCCTCCCGGCACACATCAGCTCGGGGTTCATATCCACTTTCGGAACCGCCGTGTACGGCGGGATCACGGCTACCTGTCCGATGCGCACGTGTGGACGGTGAAGGTGCGCCCGTATGAAAAACCGAACATCGGGGTCGGAGACAGGCGGGAGACCCGCGCCGGATCACCTTTCGAACTCCCACTAAAACTCGACGGTACGTCTCGCAAGAACGGTCTCCGGATCAAGCCCCTCTCTCTTCCGCCGGGTGCCCGTTTTGACGGGGATAAAACACGGATCAACTGGACGCCGACACCACGCCAGACGGGATCCCATTCACTTCGGGTTGGTGTCGTTGATCCCAATCGGGAGAACGAGGTCGTTTTGAACCGCACCATCCGGTTAACGGTCAAGCCAAACGGCCGAAAAAATGAGTCTCCGCTGATGTATGTTCCACCGGTGATGGTGGTTGAAGAAGGAGAACCCATGAACGACCGGATCCGGGCCTGGGACCCGGACAACGATTTTCTGACGTACAGGGTGTCCGGTTCACCAAACGGCCTCACGCTGAAACCGAACAGCGGACGACTCCACTGGAAGGTTGACTATCGGAATCCGTTTCGGAAGAAGATGACGGTGACGGTGACGGACGGCCAGACGGAAGTCAGCAAGGACATGCAACTCGTGGTAAAGGACCAACCCCTTCCAGATGTGTTTAAACGCTCCGGATACAGCGCCATGTCCGCCCTTCGAAGCCGGAACGCTGGAGTGGTCATGCAGGTGTTCAGGGATAAACTCAAGAACCTCCCACGCCTGTATCAGTTCATGGAGTCCATTCGTCTGCTCCGCCACCGCGAATCGTCCGTACGTAACCTCGCAATTGATCGTGTACGGTCCATTTTCGAAAGCCGGAAACCGGCCATGAAAGAGCGTTACATACACATTCTCTTCTCCACCGTGAAACCTCATATGTTTCATTTTACAGACTCCCCGCAGGTACTCTCGTTTCTCCAGTCGATGGTCAACCTGGCGCAGAGGGCACAGGCCGCATCGTCGAAAGCGAAGACCATCGGCTCTCGTCTGGACACCATACGGAAATACAACAAGAAGCGTGGGGTCGATCTGGATTCGTCCGATTAGGAAACCGCTAAATCCCTGCTCTGTCCGATGTTCCCCGCATGAACGTTCGTTCTGGAACGTTTGTCCACGATTCGTTAGAATGCTTCCTTCGATATCTCCGTCAATATGATCGTTCTCTACGTTGAAAAGATCCGTTGATGCGTCAATCCAGCTCGCTTCCCTTTTACAAAATGAATGGTATCGGTAACGACTTTGTTCTCTTCGACGCCCGGTCCTTTGACGAGCACCCGCCCGAGTCGGAAGTTCAGCTTCTTTGTGATCGAAAACGGGGGGTTGGTGCCGACGGGGTGATCCTGCTTGAGGAAGGAGACGAACATCCGTTTCGAATGGTGATGTATAACCCGGACGGCTCCCGACCGGAGATGTGTGGAAACGGCATTCGCTGCATCGCACGACTCATATACGACCTCGGCGCCACGGATCAGAAGGAGTTCAAGATCGAAACGGATGCGGGCGTCAAAGAATTACAGTTGCGTCTCGATGATACGACGGATGAAGTGGAAGGCGTACGCGTTAACATGGGCGCTCCCGGTCTGACCCGATCTCAGGTGCCTATGAACGGACCGGATGAACCCGTCCGTGATGAGCCCCTCCGAATTGAGGACCGGGAATTCGAAATCACGGCCGTCTCCACGGGCAATCCCCACATCACCATCTTCGTGGACGATGCGGAGGATGTGCAACTGGACGAATGGGGACCGGAACTGGAGTATCACGATGCGTTCCCCGAACGGACCAACGTCCATTTCGTGGAGGTCCTCGGCGACCATGAACTGCGGCAGCGGACATGGGAACGGGGCGCGGGGGTCACCGAAGCCTGTGGAACCGGCGCCTGTGGCGTAAGTGTTTCCTCCATTGTCACGGACCGGGCCGCCAGCCCGATTACGGTGCACCTGGACGGTGGAGATCTGAACATCAGCTGGTCGGGGAACGACGAGCCGATTTTCATGGAAGGTCCGGCGGAGTATTGCTTTACCGGCGACTGGTCGATCCGCAACGATTCCTGGCAACAACATGTTTGAGCGTTCATCGATCAACGCCCGTGCGCTGGATCCCTACATTCCTATCTGGATTGCGATCATCGCGTTTACGTTTTATCTGCTCTCGATCCATCCCACCGTCGGATGGGGCATTAGCGCCGAGGTTGCAAGACACACCTTCAATCCGGAAGCAGGGGAGACGATGTATCATCCGCTGCGGGTTGTCACCGGTCAACTCGCAGGTCTCCTCACGAACCTCTTTCCGATCTCCCATGACCTCCTGCAAAATGGTATTTCGACCGCCGGAGCGGCGATCACGCTCGCACTCCTCTATCTGATCTGCGTTCGACTCGGTTGGAATCGGACAAGCGGGGTCATCACCTGTCTGACGCTGGGCCTCTCCCAGCTGTTCTGGCACCTGTCCGGTGTTTCCGGACCGTATACCTTGATGATGGTCCTGCTGCTGCTGATTGTATACACCACCATGTGCTGGTCGTCCTGTGTGACGGACAACCAGGTGTGGTGGATTGCCGGAGCCGCGTTCCTGACCGGACTCGGAATCGGAGAATCTCCCTTTTTTCTTTTCGTCCTCCCGGGATATGCCGTCCTTCTCGCCAGCACCGTACACACGCGCTATCGCCCGTGGTCTCTTCTGTTGTTCCTGATGTTTCTTATCGCCGGCTACGGTGCCTCCCTGAGCCTGACGTCATTGCTGACGGACGGCCTGAGCGCGCGTGACGTTATTCCTTTCCCTCCGCCAATTCTTGAGCGGATGCTCCAGGTTGACCGGCTGCCGTCAAATCTCACCTCTTTTGGCACCCTTCTCTTCTATCAATTTCCGCTGTTTGGCCTTCTCCTTGGGTTGTTTGGATGCCTGGTTCAGTGGGCACGAAAACGAGCCATCCGATGGATTCTCCTTTTTCCGGTGCTTTTCTCGCTTCCGTTTTACAGCAATGAGTTTCCGGATCAACAGTATTTCCTCTCGTCTCTGACCTTCGTGATCTTCTCCATCTGGATCGGAGACGGTCTGGGCTGGTTCCTGCGATACGCCTCGCTGAAACGCAACTCCATGAACAGTTCATACGGTTCCCTCCTCACCGCCATCTTCATCATCATGTCCCTCAGTCCCCTGATGCTGTATGCCTCCGTTGAGACGGTTGAGGAACAACCGGTGCTCAAACACCTGTTACCGGATCGCACGTTCCCGCGGATGAGGAAAGAATCCTATTACCTGATTCCCTGGGAAATGAAGGAATCAGGCACAAAATCACTGCACAACGACACAAAGAATATTCCAGACCAATCCATCCTCGTCGCCGATTACGGTGCTGCGTCCGCACTTCGATATTACGACGCGCTTGACGGGAAGGCCGGTCGTCTTTCGTTCCGAGCGCCGAGCACGGAGGCATACGGCTCCGAGCCGGTCCGGACCGTCCGTCGCTGGTTGCAGCAGCGATCAACACACGACGGCTCCCCGAACGAAAACCCCCGACGCGGTGTGTACTCATTGAACTCTCACCCGATGTTCCAGCATGAACGGCTGAGGAAGCATTTCGAACTGGATCAACCCCTGCTGACTCGAATTGGCACAGCCTCCCCACGTCGTGAAACCCATTCAGACCAGGTTCGCCCGCTCGCACGCGTCGAACGTGCACCCATCTGGCGAATTCGCTTGCCGGCCCGCGATGAGTGACGAACAAGATCCGATTAATTTCGCCAACACGACGGACACCCTCCGGATCGTCCCATCCGAACTCCGTCGCCGCACCGTTGAACAGCAATCCCTGGATCAGCGTGAGACCGAACGGATCGAAACCGGCCACACCGTCACGTTATCCGCGTTTTTCTCCCGGATGGTCACCCACTCAGACCTCCCCTCTACCGCACCGGTCTGGCTGCAGTACGTTGCCATGCGACGGGCGGCCGGTCTTGATCCATCCGACGATCAGGATCCGCTGTTCCCGGAGCATACCCATCCCACCCGCCTGATCCGGCGTCTTCTCCGGATTCGATACGTCCTCGGGATGGCCCGGGTATCACCGAAACAGCTTTCCGAGGCATACGAGCAGTGGTCCGCGAACCTGACCCCGGTTCACCGGAAGTTACCCCGCGTACTCGACCGTTACGTGTCGCATCTGGAACAGGAAAGGGTCCTGGATCGACCCGGTCAGCTTGAGATGCTGAAGAACCACGCGGATGAACGGGATCATCTCCCGGCCCCGTTTGAACACATCAATCGACTCGAGATCTCCGAACTGGATCACCTCCGTGAACTGGAGTTCCAGTTGCTGAAAACCCTGTTCGGACTCGTGGATCAGGCGTCAGTGGAATTTTCTTACAACCCGGACCGGGAAGAAGCGTTCATGTGGGTCCTGCCCACGCTGGAAAAATTTGAGGAAGCGGGTTTATCGCTTGATACGGTGGATCCCGCCTTTCGCATGCAACAGGAGGCATCGGACGATGCACTGGCACAGGTAAGGGAACGCATCTTCAGGGAACCACCGACACTGGAACCACTTGATCCCATTCCACCCGATGACTCGATTCAATTTTACGAAACGGGGCATCCCGGGGAGGAACGGGGGACCGTCGCCAACCTGGTCCGACAGAAACTCGAAGAAGATATACCTCCCTCGGAGGTGTGCGTGGTCGTCCCCTCACATACGGAACCGCAGAAATTGATCGATGAACTCCGGGATGTGGACGTGCCCGTTCTTCGGAGGAGCACGGGATTTTCCCCATTTGATCCCGGTATTCTCGGGATTCTACTGCCGGTTCAGACGGCGGTTAACGGATATGAACGGGACGACGTCCTGGACCTTCTCCGCCATCAGCTTCTTCATGGACCCGCCGACGTACGTCCCGACGGACTGGAGGACGTCTTTCGCGAAGCCGGCATCACACGGAACCAACCGGACGGGTGGCGTGATCGGCTCACGCACACCCGGAATATGTTACAACGACGACTGGACGCGTACGCCTCGTCCTCCGCCGACCGTTCGTTTTTCCCGGACAGCGAGGAGACGGAACAGCAACGAAAACAGCATACGGATCGATTTCTTGACCAGATGGAGGACCTTTTTCAGACGTTGTCCGGGATATCCGATGTGGCTTCCTTTCAGGACTTGATCCATCATGTGCAGACGTGTATGGACCGGTTTGACGTTCCGTCCTCCTTGTTTCGCTCCAGTTCCGATTCGGACGTGGACCTCTCACTCTACCGCTCGATTACCGCATTTCGTTCCTTTCTGGACCGATTGCAAACCGGTGTGCAACGCGTTCAACTCTCCACAACATTTGAAGCGTCACGGGAGTTGCTGACGTTTTTCAAACAGATCTGGTTACAGGACGATGCAAACCAGCCCACCTGGACAGGCCCATCCGATGGTGTTCGTCTCCTGCCCCCGGAGGAAATGAACGGGCTGTCATTCCAGCACGTGGTGGTACCGAACATGAACGAAGGGACCTGGCCACAACCCGTACACGAAGATCCGTTTCTGACGGACGACCTCATAACGGAGATTCGACGGATCACAAAGCGTTCTACGCTTCAGTTTACGTCCCAGAAACGTCATCGGCAACTGTATCAGTTTCATCAGGTGCTCTCATCCGCGGACGACCAGGTGGTCCTTACCTGGAGCCGGATGGATGCGGACGGTGCGGAGCAACTGCCCTCGCCGTTCCTGGAAGACATCAAAAAACTGCTAACGGACCTTCCGGTGGTCTCTCCATCGTCTTCCGGTGACGATTCGAAGGACATCAATTCGGACGACGCCTTGCTCCAGCACCAATTCACCGACCGGGATCGGCTCATTCAGATCACGTCAAAGGCAGAACATCGGTCGCAACAAAACCCATCCGAACAGGAGACCGCCCGGAAAGACTCGCTTCGGGACCGGATTCACCACGTGCTCGAACGGCAGCGAATGAGTGCATTGCAGGACCGGTTTTTTCTCGAAGCGGACCCCGAACGAAGAACCCAGCGGGCCGGTCCCTGGAGTGGAGTGCTGTCCGACCGGGAACAGTTCAAGACCCTCCTATCCGACCGGCTGGACGACTTTGAAACGGACTGCTGGTCCCCCACCGCACTCGAACGCTTTGCACAGTGTCCGTATGCTTATTTCAGCGAACGCATTCTTGAGCTCGACGACGAGAATCGGCCGACCGTCGGCATGGATCGGCGCCGCGAAGGGTTGCTTCTCCACGAGATCATGCGGCGTCTGTACGAACAGTGGCCGCATCCGGCAAAGGCCATCGACGACGAACATATTCGGGAGGTCTGTCAGAACGTGTTTGAAAGGTGGGAACATTACGGCTTTCACGGTGAACAGTCGTTCTGGAACGTCAAGCGCAAACGGCTTCAGCTTCAGGTCCGCCAGGTGGTCAAATTTCTGGAACGAAAACGGTCCGGAGAAACCGAGGTGCATCCGGAGGCGTCATTCGGAGAACACGGGTCGATTCCTCCACTTCAATTCGAATCAGCGGACGGGAACACCATGACGGTGGAAGGACGTATCGATCGGCTCGAGATAAGCGGTGGCAAACGGGGTGCCGTACTGGATTACAAGAATGTGGCACGACGTCAGAAGTATCGAAATTTCATCAAGCGCGAGGAGTTCGGCAGGCGAAGTTTCCAGATCCCCGCTTATCTACTTGCCGTGGCTGATCGTTCCGGGGATTCATTCAACGACATATCACAATGGGAAGCGGGGTTCATCACGATGCGGGAACGACGTGGAACACCTCAACTGGCGGATACGCTTGTGGATCCGGACGAGGAGGACAACCAGCTCGACGAATTGCGGGATGCACTGATGTCGGGGACAAGCGACATCGTGGAACGCATTCTGAACGGACAGTTTGAAGTGACGCCGGATCCCTGTCAGAGCGGTTGTCCGTACCGAAGCATGTGTCGCTATGAGGATCTGCCCTCCGACGACTGAGCGGGAGCACTGGCGTTAGAACGTCTGAGGAACCAGATTTTATTCGGACATCATCGGTCATGAACATGCTGGACTGGCTGGTCATCGCGATCTACCTGCTTTTTTTGATCGGTCTGGGGGCCTACCTCAATCTCTCACAGGAAGACACCAACGATTACTTCCTGGCCGGACAGAACATGAAATGGTGGCAGACCGGCCTCTCCACCATGGCCACACAGCTCAGTGCCATTTCATTCATCTCCGTGCCGGCGTTTGTTGCCCTGAAAACCGGCGGGGGGATGAAATGGCTGGTCTATGAAGTCGCGGTACCGATCGCATTGATCCTGGTCATGGTGGTGATTATTCCCGTCATTCACCGGCGACGATACATCAGCATGCACCAGTACCTCGGTGAACGGTTCGACGAAGCCACACGCTCACTTGTAAGCGGTCTGTTCCTCATCATGCGGGGCCTCTCGTCCGGCATTATCATCTACGCGGGGGCCAAAATACTTGCAGCCACCTTCCCACTCCCCACGTTTCTCTCCACGTCCCTGCTCACAGGATCCACTCAGCAGGAAATCGTTGCGATTTTGATCATCGGAATCGTCACCATCCTGTACGACGTTCTGGGAGGCATCGGGGTGGTCATCTTCAGTGATGTCCTTCAAATGTCGTTTATCGTGGTGGGTTTGCTCATCTGCGGCTGGGTGGGCATGGAACTGCTGGACTGGAACATGGTATCGGTCGTAGACGCGTACGACAATCCGGACCGGTTTCGAATTCTGGATTTCCGACACTGGGGGGTCACAAAAGAAGGAGAATACGCGTTCTGGCCGTTCCTGTTTGGGGGCTTTTTCCTGTATGTGTCTTATTACGGTTGTGATCAAAGCCAGGTGCAGCGGGAGATGTCGGTCGATAATGAGGACGACATCCACAAATCCATGCTTTTAAACGCATTCGGCCGCTTCCCGATCGTCCTGCTTTACTGCTTCGTCGGACTGATCATTGGAGCGACGTTTCTCCTGGAACCGAAGGTAATCGCACAGCAACTCAACTGGCCTGTTCAACAGTTTCGCCAGACCTACCAGAACAACCCGGACTGGATGCTCCCTCTGTTCATCCGAGCCGCCCTTCCTCACGGATTGATTGGCCTCCTGTTCGTGTCCGCCATGGCTGCCCTGATGTCGAGTCTGGACTCCGCCATCAATTCCCTGAGTGCCATCACCATCCGTGATTTCTACCAGGAATACGTGCGTCCGGACCGTTCAAAAGCACATTACCTGATGGCCGGAAAGCTCTGTACGCTGTTCTGGGGCGTGTTTGCGACAGGCTCCGCCGTCCTGTTTGCTCTTCAGGGGAATACGTATACGGTGGTGGAACAAATCAATCAGATTGGAACCATGTTCTACGGTCCGCTGGCGGCCGCCTTCCTGATGGGTATTCTTACCGGCTGGATCCGTGGCGCCGGTGTGTTTCTCGGAGTTGTGATCGGTCTGTTGGTGAACCTGCTCGTCTGGAGATCTTTTCCTGCGGTCTCCTGGTTATGGTGGGGCCCAATCGGCTTTGTTGCTGCGACAACGGTCGCGATCATCGTGACGCTCTGCGTTCAGAAACGCCCCCTGCAGAAACAAAAACTCATTCATCTCGAAGAAGGAAAAACCCGGACCGACTGGCGGGCGGCTTATCTCCTTTGCGT
>CAZQNZ010000047.1:0-1914 GCA_964594615.1 uncultured Planctomycetia bacterium | reverse complement strand
TCCGTATCATTCTTCTGTTCCCGCAGGATCCGGTGGTAATGACCGGCAAAACGGTGGGCCTCGTCGCGAGCGTGCTGCAGGATTTGAAACCCTTTGTTGTTGTTCTCCGGACGAATCGGGTCCTCCCGATCGGGAAGGAATAACCGGTCTCCTTCATTTTTTGCAATCCCGACCAGAATCGGTGGATCGATACCAATCTGCTCAAATTCATCCACCACCGCGTTCAGGTGCCCACGCCCACCGTCAATCAGATGGATGTGAGGAAATGGCTGTTCTTCGTCCTCCAATCGGGTGTACCGTCGGCGAATCACTTCCCGAATCATATCGTAATCGTCAACCCCCTCCACCGTCTTGATTCGGTAACGGCGGTACCCGTCTTTGAACGGCTTTCCATCCACGAACGTCACAACAGCCCCCGCCGCTTCTTTGCCCGAAAGCGATGCTATATCCGTGGCATCCACCGTTCGCGGATGAAAATCAAGGTTCAGAATTTGTCCCAATTCATCCAGCGCGTCGGACGGATCGCTCGGGGGGACCTGCAGGCTTCCCACATCTTCCAGGGTGCCTTTCTTCTCCAGTCCACGAATTTGTTCAATCTGATCCCGGATTTTTGCAGCCCGTTCATACTCCATCTCCTCGGAAGCATTCCACATGCGATTTTCGAGATCGCTGATCAACTCCTCCCGGTTTCCCTCGAGAAACTCTTTAAAGGCGTCGATGTCCTCACGATATTCCGATTTTGAAATGTGATCCGCGCAGGGAGCCGTACACTGTTCAATTTCATAGAGCAGGCAGGGACGAAAATATTGATTCTGAGGATCCCCCGCCTCAATATCCAGGTCACACGTTCTGTACTTGAAGAGTTTCTGGAGCACGTTCAGGGCACCTCGGACATCACCAGCACTCAAAAAGGGTCCGAAATAATCGTACGTGTCCGGTTTTAAATCATCCGTCTCCCGTACCAGTTCCACCCGGGGAAAATCCTCGTTTGATCGGATCTGAATCAATATCCGTGACTTATCGTCCTTCAGCCGGCTGTTGTATGGGGGCTGTACATCCTTGATCAATCGAGCTTCTTTGAGAAGCGCCTCCACCTCCGACTCCGTGGTCAGGTAATCAACGTCATCAACCATCTCGATCATGTTCCGGATTTTGGGCGAATGCTCGGAGGAGTCGTGGAAATAACTTCGCACCCGACTGTTTAGATCCACGGCTTTTCCCACGTATAACACCCGACCATCCTCTTCCTTCATGAAATACACACCCGGTTCATCCGGAATCTCATCAAGGATCTGTTCGAGCTGGTCGTCCGGTATCATGATACGGAACGGAGAATGAGGGTACGAAGGACCGAAGGTTAATTCGGCACAAACACCGCTGTGTTATACGTGTCCTTCTGCTTTGATCCCCGAAAGGTCGTGGTGACTGTGACGGAAACACGATGCGGATGATTCTGGTACGCCGTCGTACCGGCCACGTCATCCGGATGAATCTTCATCTTCTGGATCTTTAGATCCACCTCGTAACGGTCGGAAAATCCGCTATGGGAAGTAATGGCGTCTTCATCCGGTAGACGATGATACTCGGACGCAAGAAACTGGACCTCGGAAATGACCGACTCCGCCAGACGGGCGGAATCAAGGTCATGCCGGCTACGTGCCTGAAGGGTGACACCCTGTGCAAACACAAGAATAAGGGAGGTCAGACCAATCATCAGGATCATCAGCGCAACCAGAATCTCCAGTAGCGCGAAACCGGACCGTTTTTCCGATCCGGCCGCTGCACTGCTGGGGTGGTTGACCATCGGTGTCGTTGATACGTTCACTCTGATATACCGCTCACATTGACGACGAAATCCAACTGGATTCGGGGTACATTCTATATCAGATTCGAGACAAATAGAAGTGAGCCCAA
>CAZQNZ010000046.1:13116-15012 GCA_964594615.1 uncultured Planctomycetia bacterium | reverse complement strand
ACTGGATTCGGGGTACATTCTATATCAGATTCGAGACAAATAGAAGTGAGCCCAAAACCACGTGCCGACGGGAAGATATCAGGAAGTTCGAGGTGACAAATCCATCGCAGAACGGACGGCGAAGAGGTATCGGGAAATGATCAGCTACTCTCAGGGAATGGGCACCCAGGGGAAGAAAGAAAGGGGATGAAAAGGTTTGCCTGACGATTGATCACGTACCGACCATACTCACTTCAGGTGTGGTCTATACAGATCGGATTATTCCGAATCCGGTTCAGGCTCTTCAAAATCGTCCGTTTTCTCCACCAGTTCGAACAGACAGCGTTCCGCATCATCACCGAGCTGGTGGGAGGCGTATTTCCCGCCCTCAATCCATCGCATGCCCCCGAGCCGTACAATGCGGGTGTATCCGCCCGGACGGTCCTCGAACATGGGACCCACTTTGTCAAACAGTTTCTTGACGGCATCCTCATCCTGAAGATCCGACAGCACCTGTCGATACTTGTGGAGGGAATACTCCTCTGATTTTGTAATCAACTTTTCAACGAAGGACTGGCACTCCTTCGCCTTCTCAACGGAGGTGATGATCCGTTCCTCTTCAATGAGACTTGCACTCATGTTGCGCAGCATCGCCATGCGATGATGCGATTTTCGTCCTAATTTGCGGTGTTTGTCTCCGTGTGTCATTACTCTTCCTCCGCAGTGGTCGCAGTTTCGGCTTCTTCGTTGCTCTCTTCCTTGGCTTCAAAGTAATGCTTCTTTCCACCGTATACTTCCGAGAGATCCATGTTGACTTCGAGCCCGAGCTTCTCAAGAGCTGTTTTCACCTCTTCGAGGGAGGTTCCACCAAAATTGCGGACATCCAGAAGACGATCCTCATCCACCCGGACCACATCCTCGATGGATTCGAAATCGTCGTCCTTCAGCGCATTGATGGTTCGCGTGTGAACATCAAGCTCCTCAATATCACGCTGCAGGATCTCCTTCATGTCCGAGGCCTTCTTCTGTTCCTTCCAGGCCTGGGCGCGCTTGCGGTTTTTCTGGAGGAGCCGCTGCTCAATCTCGAAGTAATGCACGAACGGGTTGAGATGTTTTCGGAGAATCTTGGAGGCTTCAATCAATGCCTTTTCCGGAGTAATACTGCCGTCCGTCCAGACTTCAATGATCAGCCGGTCGTAATCCGTACGTTCACCGACTCGTGTGTCTTCTACGTCGTACCGGACACGCCGAATCGGGGAATACAGCGCGTCCGTCGGAATGTTTCCGATTTCTCCGTTTCCATCACCGCGCTTTTCCCGATTGAGATAACCACGCCCCCGTTCGATATCAAATTCGATATTCAGTTCCGTCTCGTCGACGAGGGTAGCGATGTGAAGGTCCGGGTTGACAATTTCGACCGCCGGGTCCGGTTGAATATGACCCGCCTTGACGATGCCCTGCTGAGACACATCAATTTCCAGGGTGCGAGAGTCCTGATTCTCATCCAGGTCCAGCACCAGTTGCTTGATGTTGGATATGATTTCAGGGACATCTTCTTTCACACCCGGAATCGTACTCAGCTCATGGTCAACGCCCTCGATTCGTACGTTTTTGACACCAATCCCCTCAATCGCCGAAATCAGAATCCGGCGCAGGCTATTTCCGATGGTCGAGCCAAATCCACGTTCAAACGGCTCGGCGGTAAATTTTCCATAGGTGTTGCTTTTGGATTCCTGATCCAGAATGACCCTGTTTGGAAACTCAAAATCCCGCCAGCGTATCCGAACATCTTCGTTATTGTTCATGAGTGTTTATACCAATAGAAATCGAAGCAATGTGAATTCTCTCGTCAATAGTATTTGAATCGATGCCGGACGGTTACTGATTGAGAAACTCAACGACCATCAGCTGATCGAT
>CAZQNZ010000046.1:0-13016 GCA_964594615.1 uncultured Planctomycetia bacterium | reverse complement strand
TCAAAATAACGACGAAGTTGTTTTTCCAGCACACCATACGTGTATTTCACTTTCTGCTTCTCACGCAGGTGAAGACCGTAATCACTCAGTCGGTACCGATTACGGCCCATTTCTCCAGGCGGGTAAGATCGGTCGATTGCCGGACAGTTATCGCTTCCACAAAGCGGAATACCCACCCGTCGGCACATCTTGTGGTGCGGAGCAGTTCGTCGGGCCATGGCTCATACCCTCCGTTTCTTCGGTGGCCGACAGCCGTTATGCGGAAGCGGTGTCACGTCTTCGATGCTCTTCACATCAATGCCCGCCGCTTCAATTGCTCGAATTGCACCGGCTCGTCCGCTTCCCGGCCCTTTCACCTTCACCTCACATTCCTCCACACCATACTTCTTTGCCTCATTTGCAGCGTCTTCAGCCGCCATCTGAGCGGCGTACGCCGTGGACTTCTTTGCACCGGAATTTCCCGTGGTACCCGGTGACGCCCAGCAAAGCGCATCCCCATTTTCGTCCGTGAAGGTAATGATGGTGTTATTAAACGTAGATTTCACATGGGCTATCGCCCGAGGTACTACTCGTTTTATTCGTTTTTTTCTGGCCATTTCCCGTCAGTAAACGTACGGAGTAACATTCAGCACGAAGATCTCATATTTTCTCCAGCCCCAACCCACCGAATAGAATCGTATAGTTCGACCGCTATTGGGCCTGATCAGAACAGGGTGGTCCCGAAACGGACAACCGTCCGGAATTAGCCTCCAGGCTTCTGCACCGTCCGATCTCGGCCGGGCACGGTTTTTCGCTCACCTTTCTGCGTCCGAGCATTCGACTGTGTACGTTGCCCGCGCACCGGCAAATCATTCTTATGCCGAATACCACGGTAACAGTCAATATCCTTCAAACGCTGTATGTTGCGCCGAACTTCCTGGCGCAACTCCCCCTCAATTTTGTAATCACGTTCGATAATCGAATTTAGCTGGCTGATTTGATCCTCGGAAAGGTCATAGGCACGCATCCCCTCCGATATGCCAGCCTTTTCAATAATTTCTTTCCCGGACGTTTCACCAATGCCATAGATGTAGGTAACAGCTACCCACACCGGCTTGTCTTCAGGTATATCAACACCTGCAATTCGAGGCATAGCGGCAAACCTTTATATCAAGAACAATTAGAGAAAACAAACGATGTCATTCAAAGGAACGATCCCGATCCTGCAAACCGTTTATCCCTGCACCTGTTTGTGCTTCGGGTTCTCACAAACCACCCGCACTTTTCCGTCCCTTCGAATAATCTTGCAATTTTCACAAATACGTTTGACGGACGATCGTACTTTCATGGTTAGTCGGACTCCCTGTAAACAATACGCCCTTTCTCCAGGTCATACGGCGACATCTCGACAGTGACTTCATCCCCCGGAAGAATCCGAATAAACTTCCGGCGCATTTTACCGGTCGTGTAGGCGATGACCTCATGCCCGGTTTCAAGCTCCACCTTGAACATGGCATTCGGCAACGCCTTCTTCACGGTTCCGGTTGCTTTGATGGGTTCTTCTTTCGACAAGGGTCTACCCTGAGTCAATTCAATAACGACTGGTGATACGTACTGTAACCATTATTATCCATCCTTGTGTAGATTTCAATCCCCTCATCCGTAATTGCTACTGTATCCTCGAAATGAGCTGATAATTCACCATCATCCGTCACGACGGTCCAGTCATTGTCCCGTTTCCGGGTCTTATACGTTCCCCGGTTGAACATCGGCTCCAGTGCCAGGACCATGCCGCTTTTAAGCTCAATTTGGTCATCGTGTTTCTGGGGATCGTAAAAATTCGGCACCTGTGGATCTTCATGCATCTCTCGACCAATTCCGTGCCCCACGTAATCACGAACCACGCTATACCCCCGCTCCTCTCCGTAATCCTGAACGTACTGACTGATCTCATGAAGGAACTCGACGCACGACAACTGATCAATCGCCCCCTGCAGCGCATCGTTGCAATCGACGCACAGGTCATGTGCCTTATCGGATACGGCCCCCACCGGAATCGTGCGAGCTGCGTCCCCAAAGTAGTTCTGATACTCCACGCCGATGTCAACCGAAAGGATATCCCCCTCGTTCAGCACCCGATCTTCCGAGGGAATGCCGTGCACGATCTCATCGTTGATGCTGGCACAGATGCTGGCCGGGAAACCGCGGTACCCCAGAAACGCCGGTTCCGCCTCATGATCACGGATCAGGGATTCGACTTCCCGGTCAAGCTGACCGGTGGTCATCCCCGGCTCAATAATAGACAACACATGTTCGTGACAGCGAGCAACAATGCGCCCTGCCTGCTGCATAATCCGCAGCTCTCGAGGGGATTTACGCTTGATCATCGGCGACACACACAATTTCGTTTTCAATAATGTTGCAGATGCGACGGAACACCACATCAATATCGCCGGATGCTTCAACGCGCCGGAGCAACCCATCTTCTTTTAGCATGTCCATGACCGGGACACTCTCCTCCTTATATACCTCCAGACGATGTTGAATCGTGTCCAGGTTATCATCCGTTCGTTCGTAGAGATCAGCACCGCATTCATCACACTCCCCCTCTTCTTCGGGTGGGTAAAACTGAACGTGGTAGTTCCGACCGCACTCCGAGCACGTCTTTCGGCCACTTAACCGCTGGATGATCTCCTCGTTATCAAGGTCCAGCTGAATTGCGAGGTCAATTTCCTCGTTCCGTCGACCCAGCTCGTCCTTCAAATGCTCATATTGTTCCACATTACGAGGAAAGCCATCGGCAACAAACCCCTGACGCCCCGGAATGTCAAACATCTCCCTGCTCATAATCTTCACAACCACATCGACCGGGACGAGTTGCCCGTTATCGATGTAGGGCTTGGCTCGCATTCCGGCGTCGGTTTCATTCTCAATGGCTTCCCGAAGCAACTGCCCGGCGGATAGGTGCGGCAAATCAAATTCATTGCACAGACATTTCGCCTGTGTACCCTTTCCCGCTCCGGGGGGGCCGATAACCAGAATCCTCATCAGTTCTCGTAAAAAATAAAGATACGATAATATCCTGAAAATGGCTTCTTACAATACAACGAAAGGCTTCTCCGACCTGTACGGCAGGCGACACCTGAACGCCTTCAATTACGGTTTCGTGGATGGGAAACGAAACATGTGCCAAACCGTCAACAAACTACCGTACGCTTAACGGCGTGTGTACGAACGGCTCTTGTTGCTTTTGCCCGCCTCTTTGAAGAAGCCTTCGTACTCCCGCATCATCATCTGAGACTCAATACGCTCAACTGTATCCATGGCCACACTGACGATAATCAGCAATCCGGTCCCGCCAAGAAACCGAGTGACCTGAGAACCGAAGCCCATTGCAAAAGCAGCGATGTCCGGAACAAGTGCAATCAGGGCCAGAAACGTTCCACCCGCAAGGGTAATCCGGTTCATAATGCGCTCAAGAAAATTGGCGGTTTTCTTTCCCGGACGGACCCCCGGAACAAACGATCCTCGCTCCTTGAGCTGTTCGGCCATATCCACCGGCTGGAACATCAGGGCCGTCCAGAAATAGGCAAAGAAATACACCATTCCACCAAAGAAAATCACGTACAGGAAGGAAAGAGACTGTCCGGTTCCACCACCGAGTGACACCAGAAAACTTGACAATAGCGGTACGGTTCCCTCAAGGGCCCGGCCCAGCAGATTGGGAAACAAAAGGAGTGAACTTGCAAAAATTAAGGGCATCACCCCGGCCTGGTTCAGCTTCAACGGCAGATAATTCTTCTGCCCGCTGGCCATACGGCGTCCGCGCACATGCTTTCCATGCTGTACGGGAATCCGTCGTTGAGACATGTTCACATAAGTGATTGCCGCAACCGCAAGCACATAACACAGGATCAGCAGAAGAAACTGATCCATGCCACGCGCCCCGTTCAACACGCTGTAAAACACAGTTTGTCCGACTTTCGGCATCGCGGCAAGAATACCCGCCATAATAATGATCGACGCCCCGTTCCCGATCCCATGCTCCGTGATCTGTTCACCAAGCCACATGATGAAGATGCCGCCGGCAGCCAGGATGATCGTGGTGCTCACGTAGAACAACCAGCCCGGAAACCCGGGGTTCACAAGGCCCTGGCCGTACAGGAACAGGGCCAGCATCAATCCCTGAAACACACAGATCGGTACCGTAAACATGCGCGTGTACTGCTTGATTTTCCGCTGTCCGCTGGGCCCCTCCTTACTCAACTCTTCAAGGCTCGGTACGGTCTTTTTCAGCATCTGAAAAATGATCGACGACGTAATGTACGGCATGATGCCCAGGCTGAAGATGGAGATTCGTTTGGCCGCCCCGCCGGAAAACAGCATCAGAAAACCGTATGCCCGACCTCCGGCCTTGTCAGCGAGGTTCTCCATCGCCTGTTTCAGGAACTCAATGTTGATGCCGGGGATGGGAATACTTGATCCGAAACGAAATACGGCCAGCAGGGCCAGGGTAATCAGAATCCGCCTCCTGAGTTCAGGAATGCGGAACATATTCGTAAGGGCCTTCTTGAGACGATTCATCCCGAAATGACTGGCAGTTCAGAAAAAGTGAATTGAAATGGATCCGTAGGCGGTTACTCCAAGAGGGATACCGTTCCGCCCGCTTCTTCAATCTGTTCCCGCGCGGATTCGCTGAACGCATCAGCAACCACCGTCAGCTCGGTCTCCAATGACCCGTCACCGAGCACCTTCACCGGCTGCCCTGCGTCCGGCCGCACCAGACCGACGTCCTCCAGTCGATCCGGATCGACCTCTTCTCCATCCTCAAATGTATTCAGGGCGCCCACGTTGACCACAGCGTATTCCGTCGAGAACGGGTTGTTGAAGCCGTGCTTGGGGATCCGCTTGATGATGGGGGTTTCACCACCGGAGAAGAACTCCCGGAACCCGAAACCGGTCCGTGCTTTCTGACCTTTCACGCCCCGGCCACAATACGTTCCTTTCCCATTACCGTTGCCACGGCCGATACGACGTTTCTTCGGTTCGTTGGAATCCGCTTTTTCAAGTATATCGTGTAGTTGCATCCGTCCGATGTCCCAATCAGAAGTAAAAAACTTGTTGAACGATCACTGAATTTTTACGCCTCGAAGCGACTCAATCTCTTCCTTCGTACGAAGAGATTTCAATCCTTCGTACACCGCCTTCACACAGTTAATCGGATTGGTACTCCCGTACACTTTTGTGAGTAGATCCGTAATCCCGGCAAGGTTTACGGTCGTCCGCACCGGAAGCGCCGCAATGACCCCTGTTCCCGGGCTGGCCGGACGCAGCATCAATTTCGTCGAACAGTATTCCAGCTCAACACGGTGAGGGGTGGTGCCATGAACAATCGGGACGTCAATCACACGTTTGCGAGAATCCTGAATCGCTTTCTCAATGGCCTGAGGGACCTG
The DNA here is from genome assembly GCA_964594615.1 of uncultured Planctomycetia bacterium. Lineage (GTDB taxonomy): Bacteria > Planctomycetota > MHYJ01 > CAYXQY01 > CAYXQY01 > CAYXQY01. Next base: position 7,581 of record CAZQNZ010000046.1, on the reverse strand, counting down.
GTTCGCCTTGCCAAATCCATATGAAATTTTACCGTCCCGGTTCCCCGCCACAACGAGAGCACTGAACGAGAACTGCTTACCCCCCTGTACCACTTTACAGCAGCGGTTCACATGTACCACGGACTCCTCAAATTCATCTTCACCGTCCCCCTCGGAATGTGATGCCTCACCGTCGCGCTCCCCCCCGTCGTCCTGCACTTCGGGGGCCGGCTGGTCGTCCGTATCTTGTTCCCCGTCCTCGCTCACCTCGGACGCCTCTTCGTCCTGCTGGTCCTGTTCCTGTTCGCCCTGTTCCGACACGTCCCCGTCGTCGGACGCCTCCGTGTCCGTTACCTCTTCCGGGGATTCTTCCTCGTCGTTACGTTCGTCGTTTTCTGCCTCGTCTGCCATGGTCTATTACACAAAATACGAAATTAAAATTGCAGACCCGCTTCCCGTGCCGCGTCCGCCAGCGCTTCCACGCGGCCGTGATAATCGTACGGGCCGATATCGAACACAACTTTCTCAATCCCCTCCTCCTTCGCACGCTCCGCAATGACTTCACCGATGTACGCAGCGGCTTCCTTGTTCCCCCCGTACTCGATGTCGTCTCGCAGTTCCGTTTCATTCGTAGATGCGGACACCAGCGTCTCCTGCGCAAGGTCGTCAATGACCTGGCAATGAATGTTTTTTAAACTGCGATACACACTGAGTCGCGGACGCTCGGGTGTACCGAGCATGTTCTTGCGACGACGTTTTTTGCGCCGTTTCTCTCGTTCTTTTTTTGCTTTCTGCTGATTCGGCATAATTATACACCTGACACAAATTTCTTACCTTCCTTCGAGCGCACCTGCTCGTCCTCGTACCGTATCCCCTTCTGATTGTACGGCTCCGGAGGCCGAATGGACCGAATCTCCGAAGCAAACTGTCCAACCTGCTGCTTATCCGATCCGGATATTTCAATCAATTTTTCGTTGGGCACCTCAATATCAATGCCCTCGGGAAGATCCACTTCCACGTCATTCGTGTATCCAACGGCGAGGATAAGAGTATCCCCTCTTACTTCCGCACTGTACCCGGTTCCATGAATCTCGAGCCGTTTGGAAAACCCGTCACTCACCCCTTCAACCATATTCTGGATGAGGGAACGAGTCGTGCCGTGGAGGGCCTTCTGTTCCTGTGTATCCCGCGTACGCTCAACTTGTATCGCCGAACCGTCGTCCTTCAGCGAAATATCCATCGAGGGATCCACCGTCTGCTCAAGGGTCCCGTTCGGACCGGAGACCTCCACACGTGTGGATGAAATGTTCACATCCACCGCGTCCGGCAGTTCTACGGGTTGTTGTCCTATTCTTGACATGATTCGTTCTCCTCAATTGTGTTACCAAACTTTACACAGCAATTCACCACCGAGCTGAAGCTTGCGACACTCCCGGTCACTCATCACACCCTTCGGCGTCGACACGACCATCGTGCCCAGGCCATCCAGCACGTCGGGCAGATCATCGACACCGGAATACCGGCGTCGTCCGGGTTTGCTCACACGCTCAATGTTCTTGATGATGGGTTCACCACGATCCGTGTACTTCAGGAAGACCCGGATCACCTTGTGCGGCTCCTTGCCGGCACGGACCTGTTTCTCGTAGATGCGATAATCCTGAATGTACCCTTCCTCTTTCAACACCTCTACAAGCCCTTCCTTCAGGTTACTGAACGGAACGTCCGTGGCCTCCTTATTAATTTCATTGGCGTTCCGGAGGCGGGTAATCGCGTCAGCTATGGGGTCATCGATATTCATGGTTACCAGCTCGCCTTCCTGACACCTGGTATTTCCCCTTTGCTGGCGAGTTCACGGAAGCAGATCCGGCAAATATGAAACTTTCTCATATACGACCGGGACCGCCCGCACAGCTCACAGCGGTTGACCCCCCGTGTGCTGTACTTGTGATCATCCTTTTCGGCTTTTTCAATCAGCGCTTTACGTGGCATGGTATGTCTTAAATTGACAATCAATCAAACAAAAATTCATGATGACTCAACGTCCTGAAACGGCATCCCGAGCTCGTTCAGTAACGCCAGGCCTTCTTCGTCATTCTCGGCCGTGGTTGTGATACAAATGTCCATTCCCTGAACCTCCTGAACAGCATCCACCTCGATTTCCGGAAACGTCACCTGCTCCTCAAGACCCATCGAAAAGTTTCCATCCCCGTCAAACGACGACGGTTCCAGACCACTAAAGTCCTTGATTCGCGGAATCACAACCGTAATCAAACGTTCCAGAAAGGCGTACATGTGCTCACCGCGGAGGGTGACCTTCAATCCGACGGGATCGCCCTTTCGAATGTTGAACCCGGCAATCGACCGCTTCGCCTCCGCCACCACCGGTTCCTGCCCGGTCATCACAGCCAGCTGCTCTTTGGCCTGCTGGACACGCTGACGCTGGTCACTGACATCCCCCAGCCCCATGTTCACCGTTATCTTTGCAAGTTCCGGAACCCCCATGATGTTATCGAGGTCCAGCTCCTCCTTGAGCCGTTCACGGCCCTCTTCCTCGAACTCGTTTTCCAGAGACGGATCAAGGGACTGAAGACCGCTAGCGTCCGTTTGTTGTTCTGCCGTTTCAGCCATGGGTTAATTACTCCACTAGATCGATAAACTCATCACAATTTTTACAATATCGCGCATTGTCCCCGTACGGGGACTCCCGTCGCCCCACACGCGTCGCCTCACTGCAGTTCGGGCAAACCACCTTCAGGTTGCTCACATGAATGGGCATCTCCTTCTCAATCACGCCGCCTTTCGGCTGATCCTGAGTTTTCTTCAACGTCTTGTAGTGATAATTCACATCTTCCACAATTGCACGCTGCTCGTCCGGGATCACCTTTCGAACAACCCCTTCCCGGTTCTTGTCCACACCGGTAATCACCTTGACTTTGTCACCAGACTTGACATGCATAACTATACAACCTCGGATGCAAGTGAAACGATTTTCATGTAGTTGTCACGAAGTTCCCGGGGAACCGCACCGAAAATACGTGTACCAACGGGGTTCCCGTCATTCCCCAGAATCACGGCCGCGTTGTTGTCGAACCGAACGTAGCTCCCGTCTTCCCGACGAACACCACGAGCGGTACGTACAACGACGCCCTGCACCACCTCGCCCTGGTCGACCTCCCCGCGGGGAATACTCTTTTTCACCGATGCAACGATAAGATCACCGATGTTGGCATACTGCTTGCCACTTCCGCCAAGCACCTGTATACAACCAACCTGCTTGGCTCCCGAATTATCTGCAACGTCAAGCTGGGTCTCTTTCTGTATCATCGTCTTCTTATACAAATACGGATGTGCGTGAAAAGCCGGTATCACCAGAATACCCTGCAGCCACACAAAATAAAAAAGATTAAACCTCGACTTCCTCAGCCTCCTGGGCGCCCGGTGACCGTTCGACAATCTCTTTGAGTGTCCAGTTCTTCGTTTTCGCCAGAGGACGGGTTTCCATAATCTCGACACGATCCCCCTCGGAGGCCTCCTCGTTTTCGTCATGCGCCTTGAACTTGCTGGACCGTTCGATGTACTTCTTGTAGCGATCATGCTGTACGAGACGAGTGACCTCCACCGTGATGGTTTTATCCATCCGGTCACTGACCACTTCCCCGGACAACACCTTTCGATTCGATGTATGGTTGGACATAATGCCTTGGAAAAATCTGAATAACAGTACGACAGCGTATACACCTCCCGGAGGGCAGATCCGCTTCATCTCCAGACCGACTACGCAGATGGCCCTGCACACCACATGAATAGCGGGTAGTACATATCTTACGCATTCGCAGCGGAATTTCAAACAGCGGGTCAAATCGCCCACGACCCCCGATCGTCCCACACGCCCTGCCCCTCCTCATCGCACCTTCACACTCTCCATTCCGAACACTCATTCCACCTCCTCGTCCGGTGCCCGGTGTGATTCATGTCACAGAGACGCCTTATAGTCTACACGAACCCCTTAAAACGTTTTCGTCCAGCCTCAGATTCGCTATGTGGAGGCGATTCACTTAAAATGGTACTTGCGATTGAAGTTTTTAAGACCTCGTCCTTAAAAGGGCAATTTAAAGTTTGTATCCAGAGCACCGGTTTAACGTGCCAGAGTGATCAGCCCAATAACATCGGTTGACCGTTTGTGTGATGAGTCAGCAACAGCCGCTTCAAAAATCGGATTCCACCCCGGTTTCAGCATGGGGCATGAAAAGCACGAACAGCCGCGGCCGCCGTCACGACGAACCGGAACACCCGTATCGCACCGTGTTTCAGCGAGATCGGGACCGGATCATACACAGTACCGCTTTCCGCCGCCTGCAGTATAAAACACAGGTCTTCGTGATCCACGAGGGGGATTATTATCGCACACGACTCACCCACACCCAGGAAGTCTCCCAGCTCTCACGCACCATCGCCCGGGCCCTCGGACTGAATGGTGACTTGACCGAAGCCATCTCCCTCGCACACGACCTCGGTCACACCCCCTTCGGACACAGCGGAGAGGACGCCCTCAACCAGTGTTTGCAGGACGCGGCGAACACCCGGTTTCGTCACAACCGCCAGTCCCTGCGCATCATCGAACGGCTTGAGGACCGGTACCCCTCGTTTCGAGGCCTGAATGCAAGCTGGGAACTTCGCGAATCGGTCATCAAACACGGGTTCCCGGACCATCCCACGCCGCCGGATCGGTACGACCCCGACAGCGCCCCGTTGCTGGAGGAACGGGTGGTGGATGTCACCGACGCCGTCGCCTACACCAACCATGACCTGGACGATGGCCTCAAATCCGGCATCCTGTCCCGAGACCAGCTGCGGAACGTCTCCCTGTGGAGGGAAGCCGTGTCCGTGGTTCGAGACGAGCACGGCGAACAACCCCGCGACCGTGAACGATCACAGATCATTCGTTACCTGCTTGATAAGATGGTGTCCGATCTGATTGAAACGACACGGAAACGACTCAAGGAACACAACATTCACACCGTAGAGGACGTACGGAATGCACATCACCGTCTGGTCTGTTTTTCGCCGGACCTGCTGAACGAAAAGCAGGACCTATCCGATTTCCTGCATGAAAAGATGTACTGCCATCACCGGGTCATCCGCATGCAGGAACGAGCCAAACGCATCGTCCGCGAACTTTTCGAGGAATACATGCGCTGTCCGAAACTCCTGCCCGAAAGCTATCAGGAATGGATGGATTCAGCGGGAAAACCCCGGGCCATCGCCGACTACATCGCCGGCATGACCGACCGATACGCCATTCAGGAACACCAGGAACTGTTCGGGAAAGGGCCGTAGACACGAAAACCCTTGATTCTCACCCCAAAAAAGGGTACCATATTAAGCAATTTACAATCACTCAACCGCAGAATCACCCAAAAGATCAATTTATATACCATTAAATAGACTATAAGTATATATATTTTGTCTATATGCTATTTTTTATTGATTATTTTAGTTAAAAACGAACTTCAGTTCTCAACCAACGGCCCATGCCTGCCAACAACGATCACCGCCGGGAACAACATGCCCGCTCCCTCAAACGGGAAAAGGACAAAATACGGGAGGACATGTCCGAACCGGTGCTCCCCCTCAACGCCCAACCCCTCAAAGAGTTCACGCAGGCCCTGCTGGAACCACACACTTACAAACTGCACCAGAACATCCACGCCATCTTCGGCCTTCTCTGGAGCCTCCCCGTCCCCCTCATGGCCGTTTTGCTCAGCCTTTATCATGTTCACCCCGAGGACGGAACCCTCTCCCTGCCATTGCTCATCGACATTGCACTGAACACACCGTTACATTACACCTTCTACCTGTGCCCCATCATCTCATGCATCGTCTTCGGGGCCATGGGCACCATCCGAAAACAAAAAGACCAGCGTATACGGGACTACATGGAACGCCTCGAAGAAATGACGCTGACCGACTTCCTGACCGGCTTACCCAATCACCGATACACCTGGATCCGACTGAACGAAGAAATCGAAAAAGCAGACCGCGAGGGGACACCGCTATCCGTACTCATGTGTGACCTGGACGGCTTTAAAGCGATCAACGACAACTTCGGACACGAGGTGGGAGACCGGTGTCTTCGCGCCATTGCCGGACTGCTTCGGGACGCATGCCGCGAGTACGACGTGGTGGCCCGGTACGGCGGGGACGAATTTATTTTCATCCTCCCCGACTCCGACCGCAAGGATGCCCTGAACGTAGCAGACCGTATCAAGACCTTCCTGAACCAGACCGGACCGATCCTGGAAGTGAACGACACCCCGCTTTCACTCGGCCTGTCGATCGGCGTCGCCACCTATCCCGAGAACGGACCGCGACCGGAGGATTTAATGCACACGGCCGATCAATTAATGTATAAAGACAAGACCGATAACAGCGAACCCACATTATCCCACCAGAACCATGGATAACGGACGACTCGGAAAAGGACTCGACCAGCTCCTCGGCGACGACAAACCCTCGGAACCCCCCGACACGGACCCGGCCCTGGACGACGCTCGACTGCAAAACGTCCCCATCGAACAGATTCACCCCAACCCGCACCAGCCCCGCAAGGACTTTGACCCGGACGAACTGGACGGACTGGTGCGATCCATCCGCGAAGAGGGCGTTCTTCAGCCCGTCCTCCTGAGCCCATCCGGTGAGGACGAATACACCCTCGCTGCCGGTGAACGGCGCTTTCGGGCCGCCCGGGAAGCCAACCTGGACACCGTTCCCGCCGTGGTACAGGAACTGGACGACCAGCGCATGCTGGAAGTCGCCCTGGTTGAAAACGTTCAGCGTGAAAACCTCAACCCCATCGAGAAAGCCCACGGCCTGGACCGGCTGTACAACGACTTCGACCTGTCCCTGGACGACATCGCCGACATGACCGGCTCCTCCCCCTCCGCCATCAGCAACACACGCCGTCTGCTGGAACTGCCCGACGACCTGCAGGACCTGATTGCCGAGGGCGCCCTCACCAGCGGACACGCCCGCACCCTCCTCTCACTCGAAAAACCCGATCGGCAGCGGGAGGCCGCACAGACCATCATCCAGCAGGACCTCTCCGTCCGAAACACCGAAAAGCTGGTCCAGAACATGCTGCAGAGCGACGAGAAGAGCGGACGCGACTCGAACGACAACGACACCCTCCCGCCCAACCTGCAGGCCATCCAGGAACAGCTCGAAGAGCGAGTCGGCACACGCGTTCGCATCAAAAACCACAAAAAGGGCGGTGCCATTCAGATCAAATACAGCTCCGACGAGGAACTGAACGCCATTCTGGAACGGCTGGACGTGTAACCGATTTTTTCACGTGAAAAACCGGAGTGACATTTTTCACGTGAAAAATGGGGCCAGTTAAGGGCCAAACACTCTTCTTTCGCCCCCTCCCGTGCCATCCCTCCCTCCCGGTCTGTACGAAGCCTTCCACCTCCCGGGAGGACAACGTGTGTGAGGCGCGCAGTGCGTGGCGCCGGCATTGCATTTATCACCTTGCGTTTGGCTGGCTTTCGGTAGTTCTGTGCCCCATTTCGATCCGGCACGGTTTTATGCGGCAGTCAATAG
>CAZQNZ010000045.1:0-15627 GCA_964594615.1 uncultured Planctomycetia bacterium | reverse complement strand
AAGATCACTTCGCACCCCAAAAAGACATGTTGTAAAGGAGCCCCGAACGTAAGAGAGGGGTCCAACATCAGAACGGCCTTCGAGGAAGCCAGGGGAATGAAGATGTTCCCGAGGTAATGTCCTCTCTGATGCCATCACAACCTCAATAATTCTTGCGTCCCGTGGAACGGACAATGACCATGGGTTCACGCGACCCCTCTGTGACCTTCGGGGTTCTGTATACAATGCACATCGAATTTCTCCTGGCGCTTTTCCTTCTGCCTCTGAAACTGAAGGACGTGTTGGCCAACTCGGCTGTGATGTGAGCCGACCAGTCGATCTTCAGTCTTTTGAAATCCAGGATGTTATATGACATGCTGGAGTATCTATGTTCACGAAACAGTTCAAAAATCGATCTCTGAGTACAGCGCTTCTTCTGTTACTCGTCTCGTCCCTTTCCCTCTCCGCCCTCCCCTGTGTTTGTTCCGGAACCTGTCATTCCGGGTCCGTGAACGATGGAAGCGCGGTGGCGGCCGGTGGCGACGCCTGTGATCTGGCGATAGATCAATCCAGTAACAACGCGCAATGTTTGTCGGAATCGTCTGCTGATGCATCCAGTACATCAACGGTTTCGGTCACATGTGATTGTGGTTTTTCTGACGGAACGTTCCAGCTTCTTCTTATTGAGAAACAGCGCTCGAACGGGTTGACGGGCAGCTTCGATCGTTTGATTGAGGCAGACGTCCCGCGTGATCGGGATCTCCTCGGACGGTCTTCAAATTGTTTGATTCAATCTCTATGCACAGCTGCTGACACCCGGTCCATTCCTTCCTACCTACGACACGCCTCCCTGTTGTTGTAAGCGATATCTCCTGACCGAACGACCCCCTCCCTCCGGGGTTTCTTCATCGATTTACGGAGGTGATCTACATCGTATGCCATGTTTTTGCCCTGTACGTTCAGGAGATGACGTTGATCCGTTTTCATATTTATCCTTTGCTTGTCCTCCTTGTTCTCCCGGCCTGTACCACAACGGATTCGGTGTATAACCTGGACCCGAAAGAATCGAACAACTGGGGGCATCAGGTCCGCGAAAAGCTGGATCGATCGGACGAGGCTCAACCGGACGGTGCCCGGGAGTCTAATTCAGTGACCGAAAATCAAGTACCTCGTCTCACCCGGGATGGGATTCAGCAGCAAGATCTGGTCAAGCGGGCCCTTGCAGAAAATAACGCGATCCGCGAGGCGCGTGAGCGATGGAAGGCCGCTGTGCAGACTGCTCGGGTGGAGTCCGGCTTTCCCGATCCGGAACTTATGTCAATGGTGGCCGTCGAACCCATTCAAACCCGTGATGGTCCGATCGATTGGCAAGCGAAGCTCATGCAGCGATTCCCCTGGTTTGGAACCCTTGAAGCAAAGGAGAAACGCCAGCTGGCAAACGCCGGACGGGCGTATGCTCGCTATCATAGGAAGCGAATCTCCGTACGGGAGAACGTAAAACAACAGTTCGCGGAATTCCGGTATTTGCATGAGGCCGCGGAGGTTGTAGATGACATGGGCAATTATCTGAAACGGATGGAGGAAAGTGTACGGGAAGCTTACGAAGCGGGAGAAGCACCCGTTCATGATTTGCTTCGCGTGCAGAATGATCATGAAAAGATCCAAATCAGAGGGAAGGACCTGAGGGATCGTCAACGTGCGGTACGCGCTCGATTGAATCAGTTTTTGGATCGTCCGACGGAGGCACCGCTGGGGAAACCAGACGATTCCTCATTGACCGTTCCTGAGCTGAACGAGAATACACTGAGAGAGGCATTAATGAGTCATCGGCCCGAACTGGATGAAGCCCTGTTTCGTGAAGAGGCAGCACGTCAGGATCTGCGTTTCGCTTCACGGTCGTTTTATCCGGATTTTAGCGTGGGAGTTTCCTATTCCGGAGTGGGGGATTCGGATCAGAGGGGAACCGTTGACGCCGGATCGGATGCGTATGGGGTGTTATTCACCATGGACCTTCCACTCTGGCAGGAAAAACGCAAGGCCAGGATGCACAGCGCCCGTGCGAAGAAACGATCCGCTCGTATGCAGTTTGCAGATGAACGAAGCCGGGGATTCGCCGAATTATCGGGCGTGCTGGCGAAACTTCGAGAGGTCGAACGTCAAATCGCTCTGCATCAGGAGACCACACTTCCGAATGCCGAGCGATCGCTCTCATCCGCCCGCGAGGAATATGAAAGTGGCGACATGGACATCGTGTCGTTTCTTGATTTTCAAAACCGGTTATTGATGGCTCGTCTTGATCTGCATCGTTCTCGTGCGAAACGTCGTAAGACCGTTGCTGAACTTGAGAGCGTGATCGGAATGTCACTGGATCAGATTTCAAAAGAAAAGTAATTGAACGGTCCGACCATGAACCGAAACGAGAAAGAATACTGCGTCCAGTCCTTTTTCAGTTGCTCCTAACTCAATCCGATGACAAGTAAAAATCTAATTACCGCCATATTCGTCCTCGTGTTGGTCGCGATCGGTGTCATGAGTTTCATTTCTCCGGGCACGGATTCCCGGGTTCGAGAGGAAGCGACCTCTTCCAGGGAAAACGAATCGCAACAGATAGCGGAATGGACCTGTCCGATGCATCCATCCGTCCGGGAACCCGAGCCGGGCGTCTGTCCGATCTGTGAGATGAAACTCGTCCCGGCCCGCAGCGGTTCTCAGTTTACTGCCAGTGAAGTATCAAAGGCGAAGATTCGAACGGCGTTGGTAGAACGAAAATTTGTTACCCGGAAACTTTCCCTCTATGGCAAGGTGGAGGTCGATCAAACGAGGGCGACGTCGATTACGGCATGGGTGAGTGGTCGAATTGAAAAACTACACCGGGATCACCACGGCATGCAGATTCGTAAAGGGGAAAAGATGATCGAGCTTTACAGTCCGGAGCTTCGAGCAACGCACAGGGAGTTAATTCGGGCACATCAACGTCTGACATCCGCCACGACTCAATCAGCTACCGATCGAATTGAGCGTGACCTCTCTTCAATTCGGGCCCGGCTGAGGGAGTGGGGCATTCCCAGATCGAAGATCGAAGAGCTTGCCCAGCAGGAGACTCCGTCCGATTCGATTACGTTAACAGCTCCACAGCAAGGGGTCATTCAGACCATTCATAAGAGGGAAGGAGAGTGGGTAAAACGAGGGGAGCCGCTTTACAGTCTGGCGAACCTGGATCGTGTATGGATTACGTTGTTTCCGTATGAATCGGAGGTTGCGAGTCTGCGGATCGGTCAGAAGGCCCATGTTGATGTTCATGCGTTTCCGGGTCGGAGTTTTGACGGGCGTATCGGATTTATCAATGAATTTGTTCATGATCCCAGCCGAACCATTCACGCACATGTCCACATCAAAAACCCTTCAGGCATGCTGAAACCGGGCATGTATGCAGATGCCCGGGTTGATATGCGTCTTTCAGCGGAGGGGAAACCGGTGAAACCGGCGGACCTGGACACGTATTTTTGCAAACATCATCCACAGGCGGAGACCCGTATGGTACAGGAGGGGAACTCGGAAAAAGAAGTTTGTGCGATCGATGGGATGGAACTTACACATTTCAGCAAATTCGGTTACGTCAGCGAAGAGGAGGCGAAACCCCCACTGGTGATTCCAAACACGGCTCCCCTGCTGACCGGGAAGCGAGCGGTGGTCTATGTGCTTGATCAGGAGGCCTCCGGAACAAATGAGAACACAGGGAAGATGAGGTACAACTACGAACTGCGAGAAGTGACGCTCGGCCCGGAGACGGAGCAGTATTACATCGTAAAGGACGGATTGAAGGAAGGAGAACAGGTGGTCTATCAGGGAGCGTTCAAGATTGATTCCGAACTGCAGATTCGGGGTGAGCCAAGCATGATGTACCCGGAAATGGAGGGGAAAGGCTCCTCAAGCAGTAAGCACAAACACTGATTCATCATTCAGTCTCCCGGGATGTGGCGTTGATCATATTGCACGTGAAATCAGAGCAAATGAGATTAGAACAACCGTTTTCATGAAAGAAGAAACGAGCCAATCACCGAGAGAGGCGGACCAAACGAATACGGAGACCGCGATCGGAAAACTCACCGCAGGTCTTGTCAACACCTCGATGGCGTACCCGGTGATCGTGGTCCTCTTTGTGCTTGCCTGTGTGGTCGGGGGCCTGATCGTCATGCCGTGGGAGGTGGGAGGAATTCCTCATGATCCGGTGAACGTCGATGCCATTCCGAACATCGGTCAGAATATTCAGGTTGTGTCCACCCGCTGGCAGGGCCGTTCCCCGCGGGACGTCGAAGATCAGATTACGTATCCGCTTTCCACCGCACTTCTGGGAATTTCGAAGGTAAAAGAGATCCGTTCGTCGTCCATGTTCGGGATGTCCTTTATCTTCGTCGTGTTTCAGGACGGCACGGATTTTTACTGGGCCCGGTCACGAATTCTGGAAAAACTGGAGGCACTCTCGGCCGACACCCTTCCGGAAGATGTCAGCCCAAAACTCGGCCCGGAGGCGACGGCACTGGGACAGGTCTACTGGTACACCCTGGAAGGCAGGGACCAAAACGGGCATCCAACGGGTGGCTGGAGTCAGGAAGAGCTGCGCTCCATACAGGACTGGATCGTCCGGTATGACTTGATGGCGACGGAAGGGGTCGCTGAAGTCGCGTCGATCGGCGGATATGAAAAACAGTATCAGGTGGATCTGGATCCGGAAGCCATGCGGGCTCACGATATCAAGATGGGCCAGGTGCTCAACGCGATTCGTGAATCCAACCGGGATGTCGGAGCCGGAACAACCGAAATGAACCGCGTTGAATACGTGATCCGCGGTCTGGGATACATTGAGAACCTGGAGGATATCCGAAAAACGGCTGTTACGTCACGGGAAAACGGCACGCCGATTTTCGTCGAACAGGTCGCAGACGTGAAAACCGGACCGGCCGTTCGGCGCGGTGTGCTTTCCCGCGGAGGAGAACCGGCCACCGGGGGGGTGGTGGTGGCCGGACACGACGCCAATCCACGGCGCGTGCTGGAACGGATTCATCAGTCCGTTAAGAAATTATCCGATTCCCTTCCACGCAAGGTGCTTGTCGATGAGGGTCTGGACAAGCAGACCGTCATGACATGGGCTCAGGAGCAGGGCCTGGAGGCGTATAAAGACGGCGAGCTGAATCACGAAGCGTTTCTTTCATGGAAGCGGAACCATCCGGACGCAGAACTTCCGAAATGGGCAACGATTTCTCAGGTGACACTGAACCCGTTTTACGACCGGTCCGAACTCATCAGTGACGTGCTGGGGACATTGACGGACGCCCTGAAACACCAGGTTCTCATCGCGGTTCTTGTCATTCTTCTTCTCATCATGCACCTGAGGAGCGCCGTATTGATTTCATCCATGCTCCCGGTGTCCATTCTCATGACGTTTATCGTTATGAAGTTCTTTGACATCGGGGCAGACGTGATTGCCATGGCCGGAATTGCCATTTCGATTGGCACGGTCGTGGCCATGGGCATTATCGTTTGCGAGAATATTCTGAAGCACATGGACGAGTTGAATGACGATGACGGGGCGTATGAAGCCGTGCGTCGTGGCGCCAATGAAGTTGGAGGGGCCGCCCTGACCGCGATTTTAACAACACTCATCAGCTTTCTACCGGTGTTTTTCATGCTGGGGGTGCCGGGGCGCCTGTTCTTTCCGCTTGCGTTTACGAAGACGGTCATCATGGTTGCAGCCGTTGTTCTTGCACTGGTCGTTCTTCCTCCATTTGCGTACATGTTGTTTGGTGGAACGGGAAAGAGGTTCGGAAAAACGGGGCGGTTGTTCATCGCTATGCTGATTCTCCTGGTCGGGATCGGTGCGGGGATGTATTTGTCTCCGGTGGTGGGCATGGTGGTCGGAGTGGTTGGATGTTATACACTGGTCCTTCCGTTTTTGTCCAGTGAGATCGAATGGGCTGTTCAAACGTCCGTGATTTTTCTCATCGCCGGGTTGCTCACGTATCTTCTGGCCCGGGTCTGGATGCCGCTCGGGTTGGAGGCGGGACTGGTTGCAAACGTCTTCGCCGTATTTCTGCTGGTTGCATTCCTCATGTCCGCTCTGGCCGTGGTCTACTGGAACTATGAACGTATTCTACGGTGTACACTCTCGTATCGCTTTTTGTTCTGTCTGTGTACGGCGGGGTTTCTTCTGGCCGGTTACATGGCGTGGCAGGACCTCGGTAAGGAGTTTCGGCCGGACCTGGAGGAGGGAAGTTTTCTTTATATGCCGATCATGAGTTATCACGGCTCGGCCGGCGAAGCGATCGAGGGCGTACGGCGGACGGATCAGTTGATCGAGTCGATTCCGGAGGTCAAAGAATCCATCGGGAAAGCGGGCCGGGCACGGACGGCGCTGGATCCCGCTCCGCTGGGCATGCTGGAAACCATCGTTCACTACAAGTCGGAATTCAAAGAAGATGAGGACGGAAATGTGTTGCGTTATCGCTATAACCCGGATCACCCGGACGCGGGGGAGAAGGGATTTGTGCGAGATCAGGATGGAGATCTCATTCGGGATCCGGATGGCCGACCGTACCGGCAGTGGCGGGATCACATCCGAAATCCAGAGGACATCTGGGAAGAGATTGTGGAGGTGGCGGATTTGCCCGGATGGACGGAACCGTCTGCGCTTCAGCCCATCGAAACCCGACTGCTCATGCTGCAGACCGGACTGCGTGCACCGATTGGTGTAAAAGTCTACTCGACGGACATTCAAACCGCCGAGGACGTCGCCCTGGAAATTGAGGATGTACTCCGGGAGGTCCCGGCGGTCAAAGCCGATACCGTTCAGGCGGATCGGCTTGTGGGAAAAGGCTACATGGAGATCGATGTCGATCGAAAAGCGATCGCGCGGTACGGAGTCTCCATTGAGCAGGTGCAGAACATTATTGAGGTGGCCATCGGTGGAAAGGAGATGACACGGACAGTCGAAGGACGTGAGCGATACGGGGTCCGGGTCCGTTATAAACGAGAATTGCGGGATTCGCTGGAGGGCATGAAGCAAGTGCTTGTTCCCTCACGGGATGGTGAGCAAATACCCCTTGGCCAGCTGGCGGATTTCCAGTTCCGGCGGGGACCCCAGATGATCCGGGGGGAGGATGGTCGACCGGTGGTGTATATTTCATTCAGTCAGAAGGATGGTGTGGCGGAAGTCCGGGCCGTCGAGCAGGCAAAAGCATATCTCAAGGAACGAATTCAACAGGACCAGTTGATCCTTCCGGCGGGCACCTCCTACAGTTTTGCCGGTTCATACAAACAGCAGGAAAAAGCACAGAAGGTGCTTTCCGTCCTCCTTCCCCTCTCATTGCTGCTGATTATTGTGATTCTCTACCTCCAGCATCGTTCCCTGTCGACCACCTTGATGGTGTTTTCCGGAATTATCGTTGCCTGGGCCGGCGGGTTCCTTCTCATATGGCTGTACGGGCAGGAGTGGTTTATGAACGTTTCTCTGATGGGGATCGATATACGTCGTCTACTAAACATCCAGGAGTATAATCTCAGTATCGCCGTCTGGGTCGGGTTTCTGGTACTGTTCGGCATCGCCACGGATCACGGTGTGCTCGTTGCGACCAAACTGGATCAGGATTTCCGGGATCGAGAACCTGATTCACCGGAGGCAATCAGAGAGGTCACAGTGGAAGCGGCACTGCAGCGCATCCGTCCACAGATCATGATGCTCGGGATCACGATTTTTGCCCTGCTGCCGGTCATCACGTCCACCGGAAAAGGGTCCGGTACGATGATTCCCATGGCACTGCCCAGTTTCGGGGGGATGATTTCCGGTCTGCTTACCATTCTGATCGTTCCTCTTCTGTATGCCAACGTGGAGGAATTCAAATCGCGTACGGGGATGAGTCATCGGATGACCGAACTGATTTCAATCGTGTCTCTGTTTACCATTCCGCTGCTGTACAACGAGTACTGCAGCATACTGGAAGATTTTGGATCCGACTCGTGATGGGTCGTCAGCCGTGGCACCTGGCTGAAATTTGAAGCATATCCCGCCGTGCGGGACGATATGATGGCACGCCGAGGGACGGGAAGCAGAAAATCAACGGGCCTCGGTGGAGAGAAGTGCACGAAGCAGATACCGTATGCCGAAAGTGGCCGGAAGGAAAATGAGCGCCCCCATCAGTGAGGTCAAAATTGCCGTATTCAGGTTGACCAGTTGTGATTCGATCAAGCGTCGGTAGAGGTACCAGCATCCCGGAAAAACGACAAAAAGTCCCGTCAGGATCCCCGGTGTGTAGCCACGCAGGACAATGGTTTCGCCAAGGTGCACGAATCCATGCAGGAAAAACCCGCCAAGAATGACGGCGTATATCCAGAGACCAAACCCGTCCAGATCCACCGTTCCGGCAATGGTAGCGCCGAGCACGATTAAGCCGATAATGGCGGTGGAGATGATGAATGGACCCCGTGATATGGAATAGGCATCCAGGATCCACCGGGCGAACCATGATTTGCGAGCGATGACCCGGTGTTCGGTTTCTCGCCCCATTTCCCAGCGGTCAATCATGCTGATTTCTTCAAGAGAATGCAGGAGCCAGCAGATCGGTAGCATCCATGTGACCAGAGGAAGGGGAATACCGGTGATGAACGCGAGTATGGTATTCATTGAAAATTCGGTACCGTCCATGGGGTTCCTGGTTCGGACGGAGGAAAGAAGAAATTCTCCATCATGGTCGGCATGCGCAAGGGGCAGTTTCCGGACGGAAGAAAAACGTTAATTTTCATATTCTCGCCGAAATCCCTTGAACAGGGTCAGGTGTGATTCCTCCTCACGAAGGATGCCCACGGCAATGTCTTCAGTGACCGGGTCTCCAGCATTGTCCGCGGCATCGATGAGTTCACGATACAGTTCAATCGCTTCCTGCTCGGCTTCAATCACCCCGTCTATGACGGAACGTACATCCGTAGGATCTTCCGTGAGCTGCAGCGAATCCTGAGTGGGTTCGAACCCATAGGAGGAAGGAGGGGTTTCCTCAAGCTGTTTCAGTCGCCGGCCCAGCTCCTCGGCGTGTGTGAGTTCTTCATTCAGATCCTGCTGTAATTCTTGCTTGATTTCTTCAGCCCGGACCCCTTCCAGATAGATCGAATTCGCAAGGTAATTCATGATGGTTTCCAGTTCGTCGTTGTACGCTTTCTTGAGCAGTTCCGTCACACGCTGTTTGCTACTCATGGTGTCAATAGGTCAACACATTGCGAGAAGTTTGGAGGGTGTGAATGTCGAAATGATAAGCTCTTCAGGGCGTTCAATCAACAACCGAGGTTCCTTAAGGAAGGCATGAGCGGTTCCCGCTGAGGTATTTCTGCGGTTCCTTTTCTTCTCTGGATCTGGTCGGCTTCTTTGAGACAGGCATACCACCACGTCAAGAAACGGGCTGGGAAGCACGTGGAGCTCGTGGGCTGCTTTTTTCATGACGGTTTCCACGCACAAGTAAAAATGAGACGTGATGCTGATGAGAACCTGAGCAGATCAAATGGAGTTCAACAGGAGAACCCCGATCATGTGAGTGGAGTCTGTTCCTTGCCGAAAAAGGGTTTGATAAAGAAAACCCGGAGATCAACGGAAGCATTGATCTCCGGGTAGATCTTCAGGTCTGGAATTATGTCGATCGGACGTTCGTGGCTTTTGGCCCCTGATCGCCCTCTTCCGTTTCGAATTCCACGGTGTCCCCTTCCTGAAGGGTTTTGAACCCCGTTCCCTGAATGTCGGAGTGGTGGACGAAAACATCCTCACCACCTTCCTCGGGTTCGATAAAACCGTATCCCTTGTCGTCACTGAACCACTTCACTTTTCCGGTAGCCATAGTACAAATAGAACTCCTCAATACAAAGAAAAAACATCATTCCCGGCGGAGCAACTGACAATTGAATCCAGGCCCGGTGTGTTCGGATGAACAATCGGAGGAAACGAATTGTCAGTGTGCGCCCAAACGCTCGGACGAACCCCCTGCGGGAATGAATCGTTATTTCAAGATCGAAATTTTTTTATAGCAACCGTTATCGAGTTTTTCAACCGCGACAGAGCAGGAGATCCGGGGCTCGGAGGGGATGATTGCCAGGTGTTCGAAATTGTCAGTAACGTCCAAACACCTGATCGTTTGAAAACAAGTCGTTCAATCGCCGGCTGATTCTTCATGCGGTGTTGAAGAACCGGTCTTCTTTTTCATTTTGGCCAGTTTTTTCAGGGATCGTTTCTTCTCGGAATATTCCACGTCCGATCGGTTCACCATTTCTTCAAGGAACTGTATGCTCCGGTCGTACGTGTCACGATCAACCGGGTATGGGGTGCCGTCTTTACCACCGTGAGCAAAACTGTAACGGGCGGGATCTTCGAAATCAGACGGTTCGCCGTGGATGATTTCCGCGAGAAGTGATAACGCCCGAACGGTTTTCGGTCCAACGCCACGGGTGCCCAGCAGATCTTCAAAGTCGTCCGGCTGGTTTTCATACGCCTTTGTCAATGTGCTGTGAAGTCGATCCGGGTTGATGTCCGCACGCGATACCTGGTGTCGTTCGGGGAGTTCAAATTTAATGAGTTCGTTCACAAGTGTGTCCGGATGGTGGTTCGTCAGTTCGGTGGATGCCTCACGTGCCTGTTCACTGTCCTCAGAGACCATGTTAAGGACACGCTGGTGTTTGCGGGAAGAACAGACCGCCATCTGCGGTTCACAGACAAAGTCGTCGACCGTACGGGACAGCCAGTGATACCGCCGGGCTTTGCCGGTATCATCGTTCATGCCCTGTTGAATCACACACCAGGTGCCATCTTCAAGACAGATCATGTTATGATGATACAGCTGGTATCCATCCTGCACAGCTGTGTTGTCCACCTTGGCCGACATCCTGCTGGCATAAATCAGATCCGACGTGTGATCGGTGTCGAAGGCATCGATCCGTGTAATTTCATCCGGGGTCTTTCGTGAAGTACTCCCTTTCCCCCCGCAGATGTACAGGCCCATCCGATCGAATTCGTCGGCAAGGGCTTCCTTCAATGCTCCGCAGGTGGTGGTCGTCAGACCGCTGGAGTGCCAGTCGAAACCAAGGACGCAGCCGAAGGCCTGAAACCAGTGCGGATCTGCCAGTCGTTCAAGGAAGGTCTCAGCACCATAATCCCGCACAATCGCCAGTCCCACACCCCTTGCAAGCTTCTTCATCCGTTTGAAGAGCCATTTCGGTGCGTTTCCACCGTGGAGTGGAAGGGTTGCTTCACCTTTTTTCATGGTTATTGCGGCTCTGAAGAAGGACGTCAGAGGGGATTGGACTCAGGCGTGAAAAAGTGACTTCTCCGGATGGTGATTGCAGGGCTGAGCATTAGTTCGAGTCGGTGTCCGATCCGTTCGATGAAGCAGGAGCGTCATCGGAAGAGGGTTCCGACGTGGGCTTGTCCGGTATGGACGACGTATTGTAGTTTGCGGAGATAAAAATCCCCATGTTTTCCACGAAAACGGTTGTGTCTTCGACCTGGCGTTGAAACGAAATTCCAGCGGGGCGGGAGGTAATGGTAAATTTGATCGGTTTTTGTTCGGTGAGGTCATATTCCAGCTCCCCTTCCAGCCGTGAGTAGATCTTGTCCCCCGCGTCCTTTGCCGAATTACCGGTGCTGAGAAGAACCGAGATCAGGGCGATGGTGCTTTCTTCCTCCTCGCGAACATTGGAAAGTTCACACATGAAGCTCGAGAATTCGGGGACCATGGTTTCGATGTCATCCGCATTCGTGCCAAAATGAAGGGAGACCGGCCGGTCCAGTTCAGGGGTCCAGGGCTCAGAACCAATATGAACAGGCTTGTCAGGAAGAATCACATTGAACAGTTCACGAGGACGGAGCCTCTTCCGAGTGTTTTCATCTAATTCGTGGGATGTCTGCTTAATACCGTACGATTCATCATCCGGATTCCACTGGAATTGTACGTTCGCCCCCTGCTCCTGCAACTGTTCACGAACGGCGTCTCCCTTCTCCGTTTGTCTTTGACGGGTGCTCTCAAGGTAAAACTGTTCAATGGTCGTGGGGTGGCCGTTTTCGACCGATAAAAACTCCTTAATATATTTTCTGTCCTCAACGATGTTGAACTGTCGCCGGGACACCACTTCACCCTGGGCTTCGACTCGGAATCGACAGGAAAACTGGCTCTGAAAATCGACGAGCCATTTCTTGTTCTTCTTGTAATCCGGTTTGAATTGATAAGTGGTTGGCCCGGATTGCGCCTGCAGAGGCGATGCGAAGAGTGGCAGAAGAAGAAAACAGAAAAATATTGTGTATCGTTTCATTGAGACAGAATGAAAAAAGATATTATTAGACGGCGATTACGGGCGTGAACCGATCAGCGTTTCGACCGTTCTTCTTTTATAATCCGATACTCATTCGGTTCAAGCAAACCGTACTTTTCACGGAGCAGATATTCAATCGCCTGATTATTGTTTTTCAGCAGCTGATTTTTCTCGGCAAGACGTCGTTTTCGCCGGCGGATATATTCCAGACGTTCCGTGTATTTGTTCAGGTCCTTCCGCAATTCAACCTGGCGTTGTTCCGCCCGCCAGTAGGTGACGGCCAGATAAGACACCAGAAAAACCAGTAGAAGCGTCATGAAAACCGACAGAATCAACTGCAGGACCGCGCGATTTTTCTCTTCTGCACCCGATGAGTTCATGTAAATCCTAACACAGAGTGATACGCTGGTCAAAAATTTTAGCGGGGACGACCGATTGTTGTTTCCAGATGTTTTAGATAAAATTATTCCGTAATAAATATCGTCTCATGTTGCGCAGGATCTTCAATGCGAATTTCCCGTCACGGCTATAAAGAACTTCTGGTCCTTTTCCTTGCGTGTCTGGCGCTGTTCCTGATCAGCATCCGATACATACCAATCCTGTCGCCGGTTCCGGTGGTTCTGTTTGTGTTTTTTCTGGCGTTTTTTCGTGATCCGGAACGGGAGGTCCCTTCTGATCCGGGTCTTCTGGTCTCTCCCGCGGACGGCACGGTTGCGGATATCGAGGAAGTGTCGGAGGACAACGAACTGAACACGAAATGCGTTCGGATCGGTATTTTTCTTTCGGTGTTCAACGTGCATGTAAATCGTGCTCCCTGCAAAGCCCGGGTGGAGGGCATGAGGTACGAAACCGGCTCGTTTCACAACGCCATGTCGGACGATGCGGCGCGTGAAAATGAATCAAACACCGTTCACCTGAGTCACGAGAAGTCAAACGTTCTTGTCAAGCAGATTGCGGGATTTCTTGCGCGTCGAATCGTCTGTACCCTCGAGGAAGGAGATCGGGTTGCACGCGGGGAACGAATTGGTATGATTAAGTTTGGTTCGCGGACGGAACTCTATGTCCCACTCAGCGATGATCCGACGGTGACGGTCGAAGAGGGAGATGCTGTGACGGGGGGCGAATCCGTTCTTGTTCAGTTCGAAGAGGAGCAAACGGCATGAGTACGACATCCGGTTCCGACGGGACGGAGGCGAATCCGGACGAAAATCAACCGCGGATCAAAGGAGGACATCTTCTCCCCAATCTCGTCACGCTACTGAACGCGCTGGCGGGAATGATGGCGATCGGTCAACTGTTCAAAGCACTGCAGTACAGTGAGCCGAAGCACCTCGAGTACGCGGCCTGGCTGATTCTGCTTGGCATGTTGTTCGATGGCCTTGATGGCAAGCTGGCCCGGATGATGAACTCCACCTCGTTTTTCGGGATTGAACTTGATTCCCTCTGTGACGCCATTACGTTTGGTGTGGCCCCCGCTCTTTTGATGTATATTTCCGTTTATCACCTCCGGACGTACGGAGGGGCTCATCCGGTACTCGAAACACTGAGCTTCCCGGTTGCGGCCCTGTATTTGTTCTGTGTCCTGGTTCGTCTGGCACGGTTTAACGTGGAAAAGGACATCGAAGCGGCGGAACACGGCGATTTTGCCGGCCTCCCCTCACCCGCTGCTGCAGGTGTGATCTCCAGTGGAATTCTATTTATGCTTGTCCTCGGAGAACGGCTTTACGGGGATGTCTCGCTGGCAAACATCGTCGGATACTCCATGGTTCAGCTGATGCTGCAGGCTGCTCCCTGGCTGGTGTTCATGCTGGCGCTGTCGATGGTGAGTCGGATTCGATATCCGCACCTGCTGGATCGGATTGAGATGGGGGACTACACACAGTTCCAGGCGATTGCAAGTGCGGCGATTGCGGTTGGGATTGTGATGTTGATGCTGTTTGATCCCGTGTTGACCCCGGTCACCACCCTGTTCGGTGTGTTCTTCCTGTACGCCCTTTCCGGTCCGATGGAGTGGGTGAGGTATGCCTGTTTTGCCGAACGCGATGGTTGAACTGAGATCAGGAACCGTGCAGGAATAGATTGCGTGCGTTCTCGGTGGTTTTTTGGGCGAGGCGTTCCGGGTCCATGTCGATGAGGGAAGCGAGTTTTCGCACCGTTTCCGTGATAAACGCGGGTTCATTCCGTTTGCCCCGGTTTTCAGCGGGGGCGATGAATGGACTGTCCGTCTCCACCAGGATCTGGTCCGGATCTGCAACCGTAGCTGCTTCCTGTACTTCCTCGCTATCCGGAAGCGTGATGATGCCGGAGAAGGACACGTAAAACCCCATGTTCTGATAGGTTTTCAGGTGTTCCTTGTTTCCACTGAAACAATGAACCACACCCGGTGACCGCTCGCCGAACGTGTCATTGAGGGAGGGCATGTTGTCGTCCAGAATCTCAATCAGCGTGTCATTTGCATCGCGGCAGTGAAAAATCAGGGGCTTCTCGAATTCAATGGCCCAGTTCAGGTGTGTGGCAAGACTTTCCTCCTGCTGTGTGCGAGGGGAATATTCTTTGTGAAAATCGAGCCCCGTTTCCCCGACGGCTACGGTTTCGGATTGGTTCAGAAGTTTTCTCAATCCGTTGCTCTGCTCATAGATAAAATCCGCTTCATGGGGGTGCAAACCCGCCGTTGGATAACATCCCTCCCGACCCTCACAGAAGGACAGGGCGTCGAGGGAGGAGGTGGTATCGATGCCGATCACAATCATGTTCTCAACGCCGCTGGATCGTGCTCTCTCATACACCTCCTCGCGATCGTCGTCGAACTGTTCGAGCTGCAGATGGCAGTGGGAATCAAAAATATTCATGTCGCAGAAGGCTTCATCTGAAGGGTGAGTCAAAACCTGAAAACGCGTCCGCGCCGCCTCAATCAGGGGCCGTAAACAGGACTCGGATCGAGCGTAACAGGAACGATTTTAATCATATCGCATGATGAAAGCAATGATCTCATCTTTATACAGACGAGCATACAGCGCCGCTGAAACCGATTTCTTCGTGAAACTGCGGATGGGTAGATTGTGTTGTCCACCCCGCAGAGATGATATACGGATCACCGGCAGGGGGGAATGCGGGGTGACATGAACGAGGAGTCGTCAATGAAGCGGTGAAGTTTCAGTCCTGATTGTTGAGAACAGAAAGCCCGGGGTCGTGATTCATTCGTGTGAGCATGAGACGAAATAAGCACACACAGTAGTAGACCTTCCCTGAAGCCCCGACGCGGGCGGGATAGTGGCAGCACCTGGCGAAGGAAGTGAATACGGGCGGAATCGGGGGTCA
>CAZQNZ010000044.1:0-15766 GCA_964594615.1 uncultured Planctomycetia bacterium | reverse complement strand
CCACCGAGGAGACGGCGAAAACGGATACCACCGAGCCGTCAACAAACGATCAGACCACTGCTTCATCCGAGGACTCCTCCTCGAACACCTCCTCAGAACACTCCGGCACAGATAACAGCAGTTCGTCCGATCAGACGCCCGACGTCGATCAGCGGGCACTGTACGAGGCCGCCCATCGGGGCAACCTGGCGTCCATCAAAGAAGCGGTTGGACAGGGAATGGACATCAACAAGCCCACGCCAAACCAGAGAACAGCCCTGATGCTGGCCGCATACAACGGACACTCGGAGGTGGTAAAATACCTCCTGGAACAGGGGGCCGAGGTCGACGTCCGGGATCAGAGCGGACGAACGGCACTGATGTATGCCTCCACCGAATCGTTTCCCGAAACGGTTGAACTGTTGCTGGAGGCCGGCGCCGATCCGAACAAACAGGGACAGAAGGAAAAATTCACACCGCTGATGTTCGCTGCCTCCATGGATAACGTGGAAGTGGCGAAACTTCTTCTCAAACACGGTGCGGATCCGAGCATAAAGGATGCGGACGGTGAAACGGCTATGGATTTTGCCCGGGAGAAAAACAACAAGAAATTGATCGAGCTATTAAAAAACTCCTGACGGTCGTGAACGCCACCGGCTGGCCGGATGGCACCGAATCGGTTATCGGGCGCGTGGCAAGATCTTACAGCCCGGGATACATTGAGAATACGTCGGCAGAGAACTCGGTTTTTGAGGTGTCGAACGGATGAGGTTCACTGCTGGATACGACCGGAGCATCCGGGCGGTTTTTCTGCTACCGCTCCTTCTGTTGATAGCGATGTCAGCAGGAGCGGATGACGTCCAGCATCCGGTCCGTGTGCGAGGCGTCACGTCGATGGTAGACCTGGGCGGAGAGATCCAGGTGGACCGGACGTTTGATCGGGGCCGGATTACGGTTCGATTGCTGTTGTTCCCGGATACGCCCCACCAGTCGATTCAATCTCAGAACGCCGTCCTCCGTGGACCGGGTCCGGACATTCCTCCTGAAAAGACGGTCCGGGAAGAGGGCAATCGGTTTGCGATCTTTCATCTGACCCGCCCCGGAACGTACGAATATGACCTGAAGGCAAACATCAAAACGGACCGGCAGCCATCCAGCGGTCCGCAAACGACGGCTTCCCTGTCGGCTGATCAGCGAAAGCGATGGATCGCGTCCACCAAGCACGTCGAGGCGGGGGATGCCCGGATCTCGCGTCAATCCGAAACCCTGCTGACCGAAGAGTCGTTTCTGAAGAACCTTCATCGTGTGACGAAGTGGGTGCACGACCACGTTCAATACGACCGGCAGTTCTATCCACAAACCCTCAGTGCCGTGGACGTACTGCGGAGGGGACGGGGCGTGTGTGACGAGTTTTCCGCACTTGCCGGCGCCCTGTTTCGGAGCGGTGGTATTCCGGTTCGATTCGTAAGCGGCGTGGTCTTCAGCGGGTCCTCCTGGGGTAATCACGCGTGGATGGAGGCGTTTCAGCCGGATGTCGGCTGGACGCCGGTGGATCCCACGTACCAGGAAGCCATTGTGCTCGACGGCACGCACATCCGGCGTGGACATTTTGAGGACCCCGAAGGAAATTCGCTCAGCGTCCGTGTCCGCAGCCGATCCTCCACGGTCTCTAACATTCGAATCACACAGCACGAACCGGAGATCGAGGTGCTTGAGACGCGCACCTTCCAGAATCTGATCGATGTGGATGCCCGGGACGTCACGTTTCCCGCACGGCAGTGGGTGTCGCTGAACGTCGGAATTGAGAGCCGGGTGTCGACCCCGATTATCGTCCCGGTCCTATTCCGCAGAATCCGGAACTTGCAGATCCGAAACCGAACGACCTCCCTCCTCATAAACGGGAACCAATCGAGTACCGTCGCATGGAACATTCGAATCGATCGCCAGCTACCTGAACGAGCACGGATGGAGGGAACGTACGAACTCATCACGATGGCGAATCCCGTAAAACGATCATTCAACGTGCTCCCGGAATCGCTGGCAAATGCATCCACCGAACTCGTGTACGATGGGGGCCCGCCGACCACAAACCGGAAACAAAGCGCTCTGGACCAGCCGAAAACGGACAAGGCCCCAGCATCTAACCCGCACCGCTCTGAGCAAGCAAGAACAAACCGTCCGGAGAAGGGTCCCTGGCTTCCGGGGTGGGTCCCGACGTCCTGGAGCCTGGAACCGATTTCACCGGTCCGTCTCATGTATGCCCTGCTCGGCGTGTTTGCGTTTCTCCTGGCGGTTGTCTACTTGAGGCGATCGTGAACAGTCTCCGGGGGCAACCGAGTACATCCATCGGACCTCTCCCCTCAGATGGATTGTTCATTTGCTGAACCGGCGGGGTCGCTCATTCGTCCCCGTCCGTCACCACGTATTTCTCGAGCAATTGGCGTACGTATGCTCGAGCCTCGTCCGGCTCCAGATCCTTGCTCTCCTGAAGTTTCCGGGATCGCCCGAACAGGTGATGGTACAGTTTCTGACCGTCCACCTTTTCGTTGAGTTGAAACCGATCGGTGGCATTCAGAGTAGCATCCCATTCCTCCCGCACGATGCGCCAGAACGTACCGGTCGCGTCCCAATATTCGGACGCCGGGCCCTGCAGGTCCGGTTCGGAAATGCGTTCATACCGGTTCACTCCGATCTCTCGAGCAATCTGCCGCTCTCCGGACGTCAGGATCTTGACTTTTGCATTGTCCTGCCGGTGAACCCACCCACTCCGCGTCACCGTAATCGTGTTGGACCCCTGCAAAAGGTCATAATCATCCCGTACGGTGTATTCCCGTCGGGGCAGTGGGCGTCGAAATGAACGGCTTTCCCACGTCGAATAGCCGTTTCCATGCGTCCACCGTCCGATGGCTTCATACCGCAGTCCATCGTCCACCTGGTACACCGACTGCGTCCATGTGCCTTCCACTTCGTGTGCATCCCGTTTCTCGTGATGCCAGGTCTTCTCTCCTTCGTATACAAAACGTCCCCGATCCTCATACCGCCAGTCCTGTCTCCAGTGTTTCATCACCTTCGGCCCCCTGACGTTCCCATCGTCCTCCTCGTAATACATAACAATGATGTGCTGCAGTCGGATCAGATCCTCCGTGGACTCGATGGCCCGGACGTGTTCCGTCGCCCAGGAAAAATACGGTTTCGCCGGCTCGTATCCCTCGGTGAATCCCATCGTTTCCGTAAACTGGAAACTGACTCGGTATGACCCGGTCATGGCCAGGATGGCACGCCGGTCTCGCTCCTTCTTATTGAGGTCACGTTCCTGAAGCGCCGTCCATTCCTCAGAGGGAGACTGAGCCGTCTGCACGCTCGTCCCGCGGGTTGTACCACCACGGGGTTTGAAGTTACGCAGGTCCCGGAACGGCCAGGCAAATGGAACACCGGGCACCGAACCGGACGAGGACGCCCTCTGTTCATCGGAGGAATACGACCCCTCGTCCGATGGGGAGGGGTCAGCGCCACATCCGTTTACAACAAATGTCGACACGACGAACAATAGAATACCGGTGAGCACAGCTCGGTTCATGGAGGAATCACACGGGTACTGGAGTGATCACATTTCTGCAGGCGAAGTCGTATGTTACCGTCCAACGGTGTATGTCGCAACAGCGGAGGAGGTCCCAGGGTGCGTTCGACCTCCATGAGCCGGAGCAGGTTCGGTCCGTCTTTCGCAGAAACATGCCCCGCATGACGTCCCAATCAATGATCCTGACACGATGATCCCGCTCCAAAACCCTGCTCCCCTCCCCGGGTCCGGGATGTATTCAGCCGTACTCAAACCCGTTCCGGGCAATGCGCCGGTGGTGACAATGCAGGTGTGTCTTCAAAACGATGTTCTTCTTGTTCCGACGACGTTTCCGGGGCCGTCTGTGAGGCCGATTGCTGATCAAACAGCACAAGTGCGAGTACCAGCACGCTGATAACAATGACGATGAGCAAAAAAATTCGGTTCACCACCTGCTTTTGAACACCATCTTCCCGTTCCCCTTGAGACCGGGAAGAGCCGTTCGTTTGTTTTCGCGATGAAGGATTGGTCCTGCTCATACACATAATTGATGATGACAAATTTGATCATTCGGATTGAAGGCGATAGAAGAAATTTAGCTGCAAATCCCATACCACCTTTCTCAAATGGCCGACTTGTCGAGGTTCCGTGGGCCGAATACGGACTGCTCCACACGTGTCGATCGATCTCGATGCGATCCACATCGCAGGCGTTGCGTTTATGCAACAGGCCATAAAAACCCTCTGATGTATTCCTGCATCAGTCTTTGCCCGCAACACACGATCAACGGCTCACGCCCTGATTCGCTTTTGAAGGAGCTCTCAAAATCGAGGAGCCCAGAAGCTGTTATTGGAATAGAACCGGAGAATGCATAAAATTAGTGGTTAATGAAACTCCATCCGAAAAGGAGGGTGCACACTCAGTGAGATCTCAGCGAGTGCTCCGCAAGGAGTTCGACCCCAGGAAGCCCATGTTCGAACCCGCTCCCTCACGGTCGCGGCTCCCCGCCTGTATGAAGGTTGGTCCGTTGATCGAAGGAGGGGGGATGAGACCGTCCGTAGGACGACGAAAACAGGACGTGAGTTCATATCACTTCCTCTTTCGTCCGAAGTGCGATGGAGGTCGAATGCCACTTCATGTGGCATCATCCTTCATCGGGAGCGAACGTAACGATAACCTTCCGACTCATGGGCTATACCGAGGTCTCCATGAATCATGAGGGATGCGCATGAGTGATCCCTGCCTCCATATCTACCTCGCGACTCGTTTCGTTTACAACCCGTCAAAACCGTGAGCCCGGGCAAAATCAAGTCGTTTGAAAAAAGCCGATACGAAAAGGCCCTGACCCTGCTGAATGAAATCAGCGGCATCATCCTGGAACAGCGTGATCACCAGGACGTTCTCGAAGAGCTGATCAAGCGGGTCGCACGTACGTTCAATGCACGTGCCGGGAGCATTGCTGTATTAGGAGAACAGGGAGATTATCTGGAATTTATTGCGGGGTTTAACAAGGAACCCGATCTCCTCAAACGCTTAAACACCTCCAGGCGTCTGACGGTCAACGAAGGCGTCGCCGGACGTGCGTTCGCCAATGAGCGCATCTACTCCGTGTCCAACGTCTTCGATGATGACAACATCTACAAGGAAAAGTTTTACGAACACGCCGAACGGGAGAATTACCGGGCCATATTCTCCATCCCCCTGATCGTTCTCAATACCTGTATCGGGGTCTGCACCCTTTATTTCGAAGGTGAACGATCATTTGACGACTTCTTCCGTCGTATCATGAAACCGGTCGCCAACCAGATCGCGATCGCCATGCTGCAGTCGGACCTGATCCTGGACCTGGAAGAATCCCGGTCACGCTTCAAGAAAAAAGCGGAAACGGATAGCCTGACCGGACTACCGAACCACGGAAAGCTTCAGACCACCCTTCGGGAGGAACTGGACCGGGCCGGTCGGTACAACCACACCACTTCCTGCATCATGGTTGACATCGATCACTTTAAATCCGTGAATGACACATACGGGCATCCATTTGGTGATCGGGTTCTGGAACAGCTTTCGCGCTATTTTCTTGAAGAAGTGCGTTCCTCGGACACCGTGGGGCGATACGGTGGGGAAGAGTTTCTGTTCGTTCTTCCCGAAACCGATTCGGATGAAGCGGTCAACTTTGCCGAACGTCTCCGGACCCGGGTCCGCGAGATCGAATTCGATGACGGAGACGACACGGCCAAAATCACAATCAGCCTCGGGGTTTCGTCCCTGAACGGCACCGATCCGAGTGCGGAACGAATCATCGAAGAAGCGGATGCTGCACTACTCACCGCCAAGGAAAACGGCCGCGATCAGACGGTTGCCTACGGAACGTCCGATGCACCGGATCCGGTTCCGGACAACTGAATCATTACACAAAAGATGGATTCGCCGTTCATTTCTTGACTTATTTTTTCCACACGCTGACCATGCTCAGATCGACTCAGTTTCACAGAGAGATCCGCCCCAACACGTTTGCTGGTATCAGGACGATGCTTCTGGCATGCGTATTCGTTCTTACCCTGTTTATCACCGGTAGCAGTGCCGAACCAATTTCGGCCCAGTGGAAACCGGTTGCCGAGGGTTTTGTTTCTCCCACCTCCCTGGTCGCACCGGAGGATGGAACGAATCGGTTGTTTGTGACCGATCAGGTGGGAAAAATCTACGTGATCGACGGGAAGGGGAACCGTCTTGAGGAACCTCTGCTGGATCTGTCGGATGAACTGGCCATCCGAACGGGGTTTGATGAACGAGGCCTGTTAAGCATGGCCCTTCATCCGAAATTCTCGACGAACGGACGTTTCTACGTGTACTACAGTGCCCCCACACGGCCGGGTGCGCCGGAGGATATGTGGGGAACGGAACCGGATCACACCAGCCGGATTTCGGAATTCCGGATCAGCGAAGAGAATCGGAACAAAGCGAATCCGGACTCCGAACGGGTGCTTCTGGAAGTCGATCAGCCCCACTTCAACCACAACGGCGGCCGGCTGGCCTTCGGACCGGACGATGGATACCTGTACATCGGACTCGGTGACGGAGGAAGCGCGAACGACGCCGGCGAGGGTCATGCGCCGGGTGGAAATGCTCAGGACATTACCTCTTTACTGGGAAGTATACTCCGCATCGACGTAAATCCGGGAGCCAACCGGCAATACACCATTCCGGAAGACAATCCATTCGTCGGACGACCCGGCCGTGACGAAATTTATGCCTATGGCATACGAAATCCCTGGAGCCTTACGTTTGATCAGACCGGGAACCGAACCCACCTGTACGTCGGTGACATCGGTCAAAACCTGTACGAGTCCGTATTGATCGTCGGTAAAGGCGGGAATTATGGCTGGAATTACCGGGAAGGGTTTCATTGTTTTGATCCGGATAACCCGAATGATCCTCCCGCCGATTGTCCCCGGTTCGGTCCGCACGGTGAACCCCTGCTCGATCCCATTATCGAATACAAGAATCGAAAAATCTTCTCGGAGGATTCCACCGCCTACGGGACCTCCGTCACGGGTGGTTACGTGTACCGGGGAGACGAAGTGCCGGAACTCCGGGGCGAATACATCTTCGGCGACTGGAGCCGTACCAAAGAGGACAGTAAACCGAAAGGGATCGTCCTGCGTGGACACCGGCCCGAACAGGATCTCCTGAGCCGATGGGAGATTGAACCCCTTGCCACGGAGAACCACCCGGATGGCATACGGGCGGAAAACATCACGGCGTTCGGCACGGACCAGAACCATGAGCTTTATCTGTTGACTCAAAAGAAAACCCGTCCTGTGAACAAGGATGGCCGGGTATACAAACTGGTATCCGACAAATAACCACGTACGGAGGCCTTCATGTTTACGCTGACGGATGAACCGAAGATCGTGGGGGTTGTGGGAGGGGGGCAGCTTTGCCGGATGATGTGCGAGGCCGTCTCCCCGCTTGGGCTGGAAATCATCTGCCTCGACCCCACGCCGGATGCCCCGGCTCGAGCCGTATGCCGGGACCAGATCGTCGGCGCGTTCGACGATCCGGAGGCCCTGTCGGAACTGATCGAGCGATCCGACTGGCTTACCTACGACATCGAACTGGCCGCTCCGGAGGTCATCCGTGAGATCAACACGCAGATCCCCGTCCATCCCCGTCCGGAGACCCTGCACATGATTGAGGACAAACTTCGCCAGAAAACACGGCTTCAGGAAGCCGGAATACCGGTCCCGGCCTTCACGGACGTAGAAAAGGCCGAGGACGTTCGGAAGGCCGCCGACGACTTCGGCTATCCGCTCATGATCAAGTCCCGGACGGGCGGTTACGACGGACGGGGTAACCTGCCCGTACATTCGGCCGAGGAGATCTCTTCGGTCTTAAACCAGCTCCCCGGCCAGCTTATGGCGGAATCGTTCGTTCCCTATGAGCGTGAACTATCTGTCATGGGCGTGAAGCAGAAAAACGGAACGGCCACCTACCCGCCGACGGAAACCGTTCACGAAGAACAGATCCTCCGGCATACCATCACTCCGGCCCGCACCTCGGAAACGATGAAAGCCAGAGCGGAGGATCTTGCAACATCGGTTCTCGAGGTGATGGAGGGACGCGGTGTGTACGGCATCGAAATGTTCGAGGCCGACGGTGATCTATACATCAATGAAATTGCCCCTCGCCCGCACAACTCCGGCCACTGGACCATTGAAGGGGCACAAACCTCCCAGTTCGAACAGCATCTTCGCGCCGTCACGGGGCTTCCGATGGGCTCCACTGAACCGCATCAAGCCTCCGTGACCGTCAACATTCTCGGAAGCCAGGGAGAACGACCGGTGCATCTTGACGGGGTCGACGAACTACTTAAACGACCCGGCGTACACCTTCACTGGTACGGTAAAAAACAGGAACGCCGGCTGCGAAAAATGGGCCATTTCACCGTCACCGGCGAGGATCCCGATAACACATTGGAACACGCCATGGAACTCAAACAACATCTGACGTTCAAACCATGAACGACAACATCAACGAACAGCAGTTGATCAACCAGCTTCAGGACGAAGCCGAGATCGAGCTACCGACCGATCAATCCCCTGATATCGGCATTATCATGGGCTCGGACTCCGACTTCGACGTAATGATGGGTGATGGAGAAAGCAAGGGAGCGTACGATGCCCTCACGGAGCTGGGATTCGGTGAAGTCACGGAGTACGGAGAAGCAACCGACAATCCCTTTACGTTCGAATCCTGGGTGGTCTCCGCTCACCGAACCCCTGACCTGATGTATGCATACGGAAACACGGCACGACAGCGGGGGCTCGACGTGATCATCGCCGGCGCGGGCGGGAAATCCGCCGACCTGCCAAACATGACCGCGTCCATCGCGTACCCTCTACCGGTCATCGGTGTGCCGGTGCAGGAAAAATCGGTTCCCTCCGTCATTGGCATGCCGACCGGAGCGCCCATCGTGGCCGTCGATGCCGGTAAGTCCTTCAACGCCGCGCTGTTTGCCGTCCAGATCCTGGCGCGCAAACACGAGGAACTGACGGAGCGCCTGGAAGATTATCACGATCAACTCAAAACCGACGTCTCCCGGGTCTCCCGAGAACTGCATCAAACCACGACCCCGGAATTTCGACATCGAGACCCTTCTTAGAGAAGATGAAATCGTCAGAAACGCTCTGCTCGTCGATGATGACATGAGGAGCGAGTTCTGATTGCCCGTATTATCGGATCGCCCTGTTCGCTCGTTACGTTTCTCAATAATCCCCCAACGGACATGAGCAAATTCAAAACCAACCTGCTGCTTTTTGCCGGTCGAGTACTGATCGCAGCGATCTTCATCATGAGCGGCCTTCACAAGATCACGGCTTTTGCCGACACCGCCGAGCAGATTGCCGAAGCCGGTGTCCCCCTGGCAAGTTACGTGACCTATGTCGTCATCTTACTTGAGCTCGTGGGGGGCGTCTCGGTGGCCGTTGGGTTCAAAAGCACGTACGGAGCCGTCCTGCTCATCCTGTTCCTGGTACCGGTTACACTGCTGATGCACGATTTCTGGACGTATGAAGGCAAACAGATGATGGAAGAAATGGGACATTTCATGAAAAACCTCGCTATCCTCGGCGGATTGCTCGTGCTGACCGTCACGGACCCCGGCTCCTTTTCCATCGACGGCTGATCAATTGCTGCCCCCGCTTCAGTCCTGCAGCTTTCGGTACAGCGTGGAACGATCGATTCCGAGACGTTCGGCCGTTGCCTCCCGATTGCCATCCATCTCGTTCAGGATCGACTTGATGTAGGACCGCTCGAAACTGCTCACCACTTCTTTCAGGGTGTTCCCGGAATCATATTCCTCGTCCCCCTCCCAGATTTCCGGTGGAAAATCCTCCAGATGAAGCCTGCCGGATCCGCGCAGGATCATGGCCCGTTCGACCATGTTGCGTAGTTCGCGCACGTTGCCCGGCCAGGTGTACATCATCAGTTTCTGCAGCACCTCTTCTGTAACCCCTTCGATGTTCTTATTCATTTCCTCGTTGTACTCCTCGATAAAATGTTCGACCAGCGCCGGAAGATCTTCCTTCCGCTGACGTAGCGGAGCAATCTGAATCTCCATCACATTGAGCCGATAGAACAGATCCCGCCGGAACTCCCCTTCCTCCACAAGCTGTTTACAATCCTTGTTACTGGCCGTCACAATGCGAGGGGAGACCTCGATGGGTTCCGTATCTCCGACCCGAGTAATCTGATTGTTTTCAATGGCCCGGAGAAGCTTGCTCTGGAGGTTTTGCGGCATTTCCGAGATCTCATCCAGAAATAGCGTGCCCTCGTCCGCTGCTTCAAACAGGCCTTCCTTGTCACTCGTTGCACCGGTGAACGCACCTTCCACGTGGCCGAACAGTTCGGACTCCAGAAGCGTCTCCGAAAGGGCCGCACAGTTCACAGGGACGAATCGACTCCCGGCGTCGAACTTCTGATTGTGCAGAGCGCGCGCCACCAGTTCCTTTCCCGTGCCGCTCTCCCCCTCGATCAGCACGTTCGCATCGGTTGGCGCCACCTTCTCAATAAGCTGTCGGACCTCTTTCATTTCATCGCTCTCCCCCACAAGTCCGAACGTTTTCGCTTCTCCGGACACCTCCTCCCGCAGATCCTGAACCTCCTTCCTGAGATTTGATTTTTCCTGAATTCGATCCAGCTTCTCGAACAGTTCGTCAAAATCCACCGGCTTCATGAGATAGTCATATGCACCCTTCCGAAACGCTTCCACGGCCGTATCAAGGGTTCCGTGAGCCGTGACCATGAAGATATCACACTCCGGAAGACGTTCGGTGACGTCTTCCACCACGTCAATCCCATCCATTCCCGGCATCACGATATCGCACAGAATGACATCAGGCCGGAATTCCGAGGCCACCTCCACACCGGTCTCTCCGTCCTCCGCCGTCCGCACGGTGAAGCCTCGCTCTCGTAGCATCTCCGCTGTATCTTCTCGAAACAACTCCTCGTCGTCGATAATCAGTACGTTGAAGCTCATGATATGTTCTCTGCAGATTGTGATGCGGTCGACTGAGTCGAGTTACGGGCGCTGGGATCATGATATGGGATCCAGACGGTGAATGTAGCTCCTTCCCCGGGGACGCTGCTCACCTCCACATCACCGCCGTGTGCCTGAACAAAACTGTGCACGATGGAAAGACCGAGCCCGGTCCCGTCTTCGTGCTTTGCAGACGAATAGTACGGGGTAAAAATGTCGTCCTGTTCCTCAGGTGGTATACCTGTTCCGGTGTCGGAAAACGAGACGTATACCCGGTCCTCTTCCTGCCAGGATGTAATTTCCAGCGTTCCTCCGTCCGGCATCGCTTCCAGTGCATTCAATCCGAGGTTCAGGAACACCTGGCTCAACTGATCCTCGGAGGCCAGAAACGAAGAGGGATCCCGAACATGGGTGTTGATCTCCACGTTCTTGCTGTTCTGATCCAGTTCCAGCAGCGTTTTGACATCATCGATCAACGGTTGCATCCGACAGGGCTCCCAGGCGGGCTCCGGAGCCTGAGCGAAAGACGATATATCATGGATAAGTCGGTTCATGCGATTGATCTGCTTCTCCAGAAAGTTCACCGTCTCCATCGTAAACTCTTCCTCCGTTTTTTGTTTCAACCGCCGGAGACGGGCGGAGATCGACGAAAGGGGGTTGCCAATCTCATGCATGATGCCCGACGCAAGCCGACCCAGACTGGACATCCGCTCCTGGTGCTCGATCTGTTCTTCCATCCGCTTCTGATCCGTCAGGTCGTGAACGAGTTCGACAATCTGTTGAACTTCACCGTCCTCATCTCGAATCGGATTCGTAATAAACTGGAAATACCGCTTCTTCCCATCCGGCGTCACATATACCCGTTCCCGCTCCGTCTCCCGCTCTCTCTCGATGGTTTCCAGAGCTGCACACCGTTTGCATTCGGAGCTTGAACGATTCTCCGATATCGATCGATCCTTGCCCTGAATCAGATCACATTGTTTCTCGTGAAGATGAGGACAGGGTTCGCCCGGGGTGAACTCCACCTCAGGAAACCATTCTTTGATCGGGTCATTGGCCCAGATCAACCGGTGATCCCGATCAAACAGCATCACACCGGCTCCGGAGGCCGTCAGCACCGTCTCGAACCGGCGCCGCGCCTGCTTGTGCCGACGCGCATGCTCGACGGCCTTCGCTCGGCTTTCACGGAGCTGCTGCATGAGTAAAACGGAGAAATATGTAATAAAACCAATAAGCAACGTCAGGGTAAGCACTGTGGCCCCCACAAAGAAAGGATTTCGAGCCGGATCCATGGCCCCCTCATGTCCGTAAATCAGTAAGTCGTAGTGCGGTATCGCCTCGACGTATTCTCCGATCGCCAGTGCACTGACCAGCACAAACGAGCCGGTGGCCACAGCAACGGCTCCCCGGGATTCGAACAGCATGGCGGCCAGTGTGACATGTATCAGGTAGAGATACACAAAGGGATTCTCCAATCCTCCGGAGAAATGGAGCAACCCGGTCAGGATGACCAGGTCACCGGTAATCTGAAGGAATAACTGCTTGCGCACCTCCATCGCCCCGAGGTAATGGACTGCGAGCGCTCCGCCGTTAAACACCAGTTGAGCGGAAACAATCGTGAGCAGCGGTACGGTCGCTCCGTCTGAAAGAAGGGAAAAAGGGCCCAGCACGAGGTAGATGAACACAAGCTCCACGGCGATGGCCACCCATCGCATACGGATAAACTGTGCTGATTTTTCATGGAGGATCTGCTGCTCCTGTTTGTCACCGGTTCTCTCAATCACCGGCGTCGAGAGAATTGACTCCACGCTATTCCTCTGGACTGAATCCATGATCCGTCACCTCGAACCGCATTTTACCCTTTGCGAATCCCATTTGAAAAACCGATCTACAAAGGCCGTGAACACGGGAATTACCCCACCAACTCGTTCAACTTGAAGATGAAGCCCTCTCACATGCATGTCCTTCTGCCGGGTTCATTCTGCATCGTACTTAAATTCCTCCTCCCTTCTGGAATTGATCCGACTGCAGCGAGATCTTGCTATGCTCCCGGATGACCTCTTGAATCTCCCCGTCGCACAGCATCCTTCGGAGCAAGATACGGCTATACGATTCACCGATCAACTGCTGCATCCGATCCAGATCCCCCCGGGCGAGTCCACCGGCATTCGTCTCGTCAATTCCGAGGATGCGGGCGGGGATGCCGGCGATGTTGACATCGGGGGGGACGGACTCCGTCACCACACTACCCGCCCCGATTGTGGCATCCGATCCGATTTCAATGGGTCCCAGAAGGATGGAGCCGGCACCAATGGTCACCCGATTCCCGACCGTCGGATGACGCTTCACCGGCTCGGACGTAGTGCCCCCCAGTACGACCCCCTGGTATATGAGCACATCATCACCGACCTCCGCCGTTTCTCCGATCACCACCCCGGATCCGTGATCGACAAACACTCGTTTCCCGATCTCCGCCCCGGGGTGGATCTCAATACCGGTGAGAAAACGATTGAGGTGGGACAGGAACCGGGCAAGCACAATCCAGCCCCGCTCCCAGAGCCCGTGTGCCAGACGATGCAACACCACCGCATGCAGACCCGGATAACAGAGCAGAATCTCCAGCGTATTCCGGGCAGCAGGATCCCGCGCCTTCGCCGTTTGTATCTGCCGGCGTAACGTGGCAATCATTGTTCCACGTCTTCGAACAGAGACGTGGACAGATAACGTTCGCCGAAGTCGGGTAAAATGGTCACAACCGTTTTCCCGCTGTTCCCCGGGTTCGCAGCCACACGCGCCGCCGCACGCACCGCTGCACCGGACGAGATCCCGCCGACGATGCCTTCCTGTTCCGCCAGCAAGCGAGCGGTTTCCCGGGCCTCGTCATCGGACACCTGCTCCACGTCATCCAGCAGATCCGTCTCCAGGATCTCCGGAACAAATCCGGCACCGATTCCCTGGATACTGTGGGATCCGGCTTCTCCACCGGAAAGCACCGGTGATCCGGTGGGTTCAACGGCGACGGTCCGGATGGATGGATCCCGATCCTTCAGGACGTCGGAAACACCGGTGATGGTGCCACCGGTTCCAACACCGGAGACAAACAGATCCAGATCTCCCCCGGTGTCACGCAGGATCTCCTCGGCGGTCGTCTGGCGGTGAATTTCCGGATTGGCCTCATTGCGAAACTGCTGCGGCATATAGGCATTATCGATTTCACGAGCCAGATCTTCCGCTTTCTCGATCGCCCCGCCCATGCCTTCGGACCCCGGTGTCAGAACCAGCTCCGCACCGAGCATCTTCAGCAGCTTGCGTCGCTCCACGCTCATCGTATCCGGCATGGTGAGCACCAGACGGTATCCCTTGCTCGCTGAGACGAAGGCGAGAGCGATGCCCGTGTTCCCGCTGGTGGGCTCCACGATCACGGCATCGTCATCGAGCTGACCGGATTCCTCCGCCGCCCGAATCATGGAAAAACCAATACGATCCTTCACACTGGACATCGGATTAAAAAATTCCAGCTTTCCGTAAATTCGGGTCTGCGGATCCGGCTCAAAGCTGGATAGACGAACCAGCGGTGTGTCACCAATTGCATCCGTAATGTGCTCGTACATTGCCATAGCAACCTCTGCATCAATAAACGATTGATCAACACGGAAAAGACGTCCTGTTCCCAAAATTCATCCCGGACGGACAGGACAACGGGCCGTCACAGGGGTTCAAAGCCGGTCTGAGTGTTTTAGCTGCGGGCCTCACCCGCAGCAGTGTTCATGACACAGAGGAGCGAGTTCATTGTACGATTTTTGCCTTGTATGGAGCATCAGACCAAACCAGAATGAGGATATAAATTCCCTTGAACAGATCTTGTTGCAATTCGTGTGCCAGACGCCGATTGGTCTGCTTCTGGCCTTCTGTATTCAGGAATGATTCCGTCGACAACCATTTCAGGTTGCAGAAACCCGACAGGAACGCGCAGTTCACGTTGCAAATATGCAACAAATATGACCCATTTCCTTCAGCGGGGAACAATGCATTTCTGTGAGCGATCAATCACACCCCTTCACTCATGAGGTCGTGGAAGAGGCCCCTTTTCGAATGGGGTCTATGTAGACCTCGTCTGAAAAGGTGTCACGCACTCAGTGCGTCTCATCGTGAGCTCAGCCCGGATGTTCGACGATGAAACCCCGCATTTGATGAAAGATGACGTGACATCAGGTCACGTCCTGCATTCATCGTCCTTCGGACGGGTTTCGGAGTCGAAGTGACACAGCAGAGCTTACGATGAGACGCATTTTCAAAGAAAACATCCGGTTTTTCGCGCATAACGGCGTTATTTACTCGTCGACAATGCACTTTTGTGCGGCATTGCCTCCTCGAAATGCCTTGTTATGCACCAAAAATCGGATGCTGAGAACGCGACACCTTTTCAAACGAGGTCTAAGATACACGTCCGTGCACGGATCGACCCCGTTGAAACCCGAAGATTCATCGGTTATCTTAATGTTTAGTGAATTACTAATGATTAAGCTGGTACGGGAAGTTGTTGTTCGTTCAACGCCTCCTGGGTGGATGATCCTTGAGCGATCACTCCGCCCACGCTCGTTTCCGCATTGACTCGTCGACTCCAGTTACTCGATCAATCAACCATGCCAACCGAAGCCGAAGAGAGAGAAACCATTCAGGAGTATACCGACAAG
>CAZQNZ010000043.1:6997-15860 GCA_964594615.1 uncultured Planctomycetia bacterium | reverse complement strand
AGCGGAAAGACCACGGTGTTGGTGCCCTCCGACGAAATATCGGTCAGGGTCTGGAGAAAACGAAGCTGAATACCGGTGCTGGTCTGTCCAATGACCTGTGCCGCCTCGTTCAGTTTAGCGGCGGCCTGGGATTCTCCTTCCGCCGCGATGACTTTTGCACGCCGTTCTCGCTCCGCCTCCGCCTGACGGGCCATCGCCCGCTGCATGGACTGCGGTAGTTCCACGTTTTTCACCTCGACGGAGGACACCTTGATGCCCCACGGATTCGTTTCCTCGTCGATGATCGACTGGAGTTCCTGGTTGATCTTCTCCCGCTCGGCCAGCAACTCGTCCAACTCGGCCTGACCAAGCACACTCCGCAGTGTGGTCTGGGCAATCTGACTGGTCGCCATGTGGTAATCATTCACCTGAATGATGGCGTCCTCGGGATTCCGGATCCGGTAATACACGACCGCGTTGACCTCGACGGGCACGTTGTCGTACGTCATGATCTCCTGGACGGGGACGTCAAGCGTGATGATCCTCAGACTGACCCGTTCCATGACTTCAATCACCGGAATCACAAACACAAGCCCCGGCCCACGCGTTCCCACGTATCGCCCGAGCCGGAAAATGACCCCTCGTTCGTACTCCTTAATAATGCGTATGCCGCTGACCAGAAACAGAAACGTCATGGTCAGTACGGCGCCCACCACGTAGATGTAGATCATGATGACGTACCCTCTGAATCGGATGCCAGTACGGACGAGTCAATGGGTTCCACGATCAGTTCCCGGTCGTTCTGACGCTGCACTCGAATGCGTGCCCCCTCCGGTATGCGTCGCTCTTCCACATCCCGAGCCGTCCAATATTCACCGTGCACGTGCACCATTCCCTCCGGATCAAGGCGTTTCTTGACCGTCCCTTCCCGATCCACCAGATCGTCTTCTCCGATCTGAACCTTCCGAATTTGTCCGAAAAAGATCAGCAGGCCCAGCAACAGCACCGCCCCACCGGCGACGGCCGTCATGGCCACGATCAGGGGTAGGGAAACGGAGAAGGAATGCTGAAAGAGCATCGTGGATCCGACGAAAAAACAGCTGAGTCCGCCGATGGTCAGGAGACCGAAACTGGGAATGACGAGATCCGAAATCATCAGGCCCAGCCCGAGCATCACGAGTCCGGCCCCCACCCAGTTGACCGGTAAGATGCTCAGCCCGTACATCGCCAGCAGAAACCCCACGGCGGAGACAATCCCGCCGATACCAATGCCCGGATTGGACACCTCAGCCATCAATCCCAGCACGCCGAGTACGGCGAAAAGATACACCAGGTTCGGATTGATGAGGGTCTTCAGGAACTCTTCCTGCCACGTCATGGAAATGGTCCGTCGTTTCATGTTCCCTTTGAGGGTGACCGTGCCGTCCTTCACGTCCACCGTACGTCCATCCAGTGTGTCCCACACCTCCTCCAAACTGTTTGCCAGGAACTCCACCACATTTTGATCCACGGCCTCCCGAGCCGTCAGGGACACGCTTTCCCGCACGAACTGTTCGGCCATGTCCCGGTTTCGATCACGGAGTTCCGCGTAGCTCTGAAGCTGCTTTACAGCATCATTGACCACCTTCTTCTTCATGTCGTTCGACAGGTCACCACCGCCGGCCTGCACCGGATGGGCCGCCCCGATATTGGTCCCCTCCGCCATGGCCGCCACGTGACCGGCATAGGTGAGAAACACACCGGCTGAGGCTGCACGTGCTCCGCTCGGTCCCACCCAGACCACCACCGGCACCTCCGCGTTCAGGATACGATCGGTCATGGTGCGGGTGGAGGAAAGGAGTCCGCCGGGGGTATCCAGCTGAAGCAAAACGGCCTCCGCCCCGTTTTTTTCCGCACGAGAGATCACCCGATCGAGGTAATCGGCCGTGACCGGCGTGATGGGGGCCTTGATCTGCATCTGGTATCCAACCGGCGACGGCTCCTCGGCGTGCACCTGCCGGTTCGAGACGGGATCAACCAGCGCCGTGAGGAACAACAGGAGAAGAACAACCGCAGAAGGTCTGCGCACCCGATCCGTTTTCATCAACGGTCCTCCATCCATCGAAAACAACCCGAAACCCGTTCCGCCGGCGTTCGTGGACAGCGGATTCAGAGTCCCGCTCATCGTCCCGCTGCCCTCGCACAACAGATGATGTTAGCCTACAAAATTTACGAGCGAGGTTCACACGTCAGGAGCCCTGAAACGCTCTTATGAACAGAGACCCATTCATTTCCGAAGCAATGTATCCGCGGCGTCCTGACATTCGACCGATCTTTCAATTGGGGGCCGGGATGGATCGATGTTTTCCGCGAACATGAGCTCTCTTTGGGTTCACGCTCCTTTTTCAGATGGGACCTGTTGGATCGGGTACGAAAAGGGGTATGCGCTCAGCGGGACGTATTTTGGGAGTTTTATACTGTTACCGGGGGCAAGAATAGCGCCCTTTAAGGGCGTGTGATTGTTTGACACGTTCGTTGCCCCAGGGTTGCTCCGTCTTCGACGGCTTACCCTGGACTGAGTTTTTTTAGGCCCTTCGGGACCGTTTTGAACCCGACCCACAGGGTCGGAACAACTGAGCCCGGGGCCAGGAGGCCGAAGGGCGACGCGGCCCCGGGAAGCAAATGCGATTTCCGACCCCTGTGTCCTGAAGGGACACAACTGATCCGGATCAGGCCGTATGCCTTGCGGAACCTGGAACGTGAGCTAAATAAATTCCCTCGCCTTCCCACCCAGCTGTCGTCAACATCCGTTGCGGAGACTGTTGAAACCCCCGTCTTGTCAGCGGTTTAATTTCTAAGGACCCCGAATCCTTCCTCAAACGAGTCTAGCGAGGGACGGCCGAACGTTTCGGACAACACGTTCCACCGCGCTGTTTTTTGGCTCGACCATCCCATCGGGATATGGGGGCACGGCACTCATCTTTCGCTGTAGGACATGCTGACCCCGGGATGAATCCCGGGAGGAACTTCTTTGCGTTCCTCTGGAACGCGGGCTTGAGGAACGCCGGCGGCGGCGTTCCTCATTCGTCTCCCAAATCAATCGTCGCACCTCTGTTGAGAGGGAACATTGGAGAGTGAAGGCTCCGGCAGGAGCCGGATCGTCTTAGCCACAGAGCGACAAAAAAATCACAAACTCCGGAGGAGTGACATGGTCGTCTATTCCCTGCACGGAATCCATTATTCTGAGGCACTCGTATGCACGATGGATGTCTTTGTTGACCGC
This sequence comes from uncultured Planctomycetia bacterium, assembly GCA_964594615.1. GTDB lineage: Bacteria > Planctomycetota > MHYJ01 > CAYXQY01 > CAYXQY01 > CAYXQY01. The sequence goes on along the minus strand of CAZQNZ010000043.1, from coordinate 12,619 downwards.
GGAGTTGAATCCGTCAACGACAATTCCACTCCTCCGGAGTTCCGGCTACTCTGTAACGACCTGGTCTTCTAAGACGATTCGGCGCCTACTGGAGGCTTTTTTAACGGGCGGCCATCCGAATGATTGATTCTGAAGCGGCCTGTTTCACCTGTGGTTCAACATGTTTGTTAGAAGAGAAGAACCACCCGTAACGCCGGTGCTCTCGGGAGGTTCCCGGGCTGGTCATGGAGACGGATCTGCGACGGTCAAGTTTTTCGCTTCGGTCGTCCCTCGCGGGACTTCGGATTTGTTTGTGATCCTCGGCACCCCGGGATGAATCCCGGGGCTACATTCTTTGCGTTCCTTTCGGAACTCGGGCTGGCAGTTCGCACGCGATGGTGTTGCTCCTTATTCGTCACACAGATCAATCGTCGCTCCTGTGCCAAAAGGTACACTGGAGCGTAAAGGCTCCGGCAGGAGCCGAATCGTCTTAGCAAAAGAACGACAGACAACATCCCAAACTCCGGAGGAGTGACATGCTCGTCTTTTTCGTGCACGGAATGCATTGCAAATTGTAGGATGGTTATCTATGTTCGCCACCGTATTGAATCCGTCAACGACAATTCCACTCCTCCGGAGTTCCAGCTCCCATAACGAACTGGTCTTCTAAGACCATTCGGCTCCTGCCGGAGCCTTTGTTTCCCGGATGTCCAAACGATCTTCCCTTTCAGGGGTTCGAACCCCGTCCGGATAACGGCACTCCTACAAGGGTTCGAGCTGACCTCTGGTTCAGCAAGGCCTGAGGGGGAAGTCCTTCTCCACGGTGTTCCGAGCCCGCGAAGCGGGCGACTCAACTGGAGCCCCGGGTGAAGCGCAAGCGGAACCCGGGGTGAATAACGGCATAAATAAGAGGGATTCTCAAGCGATAGCGAGAGAATGGATCGTCATGGAACGCTCCATTCTGTGTTCGTTCGCAACGCAGAGCGACGCCGGGATGCACCGTGAAATTAGATCGCTGGTAGAGCCTCCAGATCAAACGTCAAGAGACCTCATCTGAAAAGGTGTTGAGTGGCACACAAGGACAACATTCTACTTGTCCTCGCTCATCTTTTGATCCACTACATCCTTGATGTCCGTATCAATCGACGTGGAACCATAATCCGAGAACGTCGAGGTCATGGTCAGGTCCTGATTCATTGTGAAGGAACGCTCTTTCCCGTTCATGGTGAGGCTCATGGTAATGTCCTGCTTGGTGTCCACATCGATCTGTTCGATCCGTGAATCATCCTTCCGGATCCAGATGGTCATGTTGCTGTTCTTGACATCAACTTCAAGATCCATCTGCTGGATCATCTTGTTCTGCTGGGCCCCCTGGAGCATCTGTTTCGCCGTTTCCTTGATCGCCTCTTCCCGCTGCTCGGCGGTCATTTTCAGGGTCTTCTTGCCGTTCACCGTTTCTTCCCCGGCGGATTGAACGTTTTTCAGGCGATCGGCCAGTTTCGACGGATCACGAAAGCGTTCGAACATCTCGCTGAAGCTCGCCGTCTGGGCACTTTCCACGGAGGACCAGTTTCCGCTGCCCGTTTTTTGGAATAGTCCTTGAAGCGATCCGTCTTCACCGAGCTTCCCAATCATTTCCTGTGACTGAGTCGGCTGTTTCTTGCTGCCGCCCATGCCGCTGACGTCCGTGTTCATATTCACATACATGTATGGGTCCTCAAATTTGACCGTCCCTTTGTTGGTCTGGGTAATCGTCATGTTGCTCATGCTCTGCTTTTGCTTGACCTCCTGATCCATCTTCATCGTATATGAACCGGCGTTCAGAGAGGCCGACATCGCCTCCTGTAGCTGGTTCAGCGCTTCCTGATCCGATCCATCATTCTGGGCAAGCACCGGTCCGGAAAGCAGACCGGTCAGACACACGAATGCGACAAGACCGAGCGTGTACCGACGAATGTTTCTCATGACTTCTTACGGGGAACGAATAACTGAAAAAATCGAAGGAAAGCAGTAATGATTCTTCTTCATCCCATGGATTGACTTTTTACTATCATGAACAGACCCCCCTTCGTTTTCAACCTTATCCACATCCCCCCTCCGTTGCTGGCGACAGCTCATGCTGCCCTCCGCATCACCCGGTCTGACATCCGCCTTCCATCAAACCACTGACCGGCGGTCCGACCGAGCTTCCTTGAGTGGAGGACCGGATAACGTTTTTCGCAACTCCATTCCGTCATCTGAGGACGTGTCCTGTAAAGTAACGTCCCGATTATTTTATCATGAATTCAGACATCCACCCACGCTCACGGAGAGGTCTCATTACATGAGCAATGACTAATATGAATCGTTCGTTGTCAAACACGGTCCCGATCTACTCGAACATACTCGGAGGGATGGTGGTTCTCATCATCTCCGTTCTTGCCATCATGCCTCTCCGATCGGACGAGGTTTTCATCAGTCCCGGTGAAGCACGGCAACAGCCGGCCTTCCTGCTGCAGGGAGAATACCGGGGGACGCTGCGGAAATCACCGGTTGGTTTGCAGGTGCTGCACGTCAAAGGGAACACGTTTCACGGGTACCTGTTTGCCGGTGGCCTGCCCGGTTCCGGCAATGCCACGGACATACGCTCGCTCGGCAATGCATCGGCCGAAAAAGGCCGCCTCACCTTTCGCAATCAGGATCGCTCCTACCGGATACGGGACGGTCAGGTGTTGATCTCAACAAACGCAAAACAGCAGATCGGTCGCCTTACGCGGGTCCAGCGCACCAGCCCCACCCTCGGAAACGCTCCACCCGAACAGGGCGTCCACCTGTTTGATGGTTCCAAAGGGTCCCTCAAGCACTGGGCCAGTGCAGAGCGATCGGACAGCGGATACCTGAAGGAGGGCACGCACACCACGCAAAAATTTGGTGATTTCAAACTGCACATGGAGTTTCGCCTCCCCTACAAACCCGGATCGAGGGCGAGCAATCAGAGCCGCGGCAACAGCGGCGTGTACATCTACGACCGATACGAAATCCAGCTACTGGAAACCTTTGGACTTCCCTATTACCGCTGGTTCGGCGACGGCGACTGGAAACAGCAGTTCCAGCAGCACCTTGGATACGCCCCGGACTCCGGACGGTCGCGGTGGTGCGGTGCATTTTACAAGTATCGATCCCCGCGCATGAACGCCTCGTACCCCCCGCTCTCCTGGCAGACATACGACATCGAGTTTCGGGCGCCCCGCCTTGAAAACGGTGAAAAAGTCAAAAATGCACAGATCAAAGTCTGGCACAACGGGGTGAAGATCCACGAGCGTGAACTCGAACGCGGCACCGGATCGGGCAAAGGAAAACCACCGGTCTCAGAAGGTTCCATCTATCTTCAGGATCACAACAATCCCGTCCGTTTTCGAAACATCTGGATTCTTGAGAAATAGTCCTCCCTCTTTCATTGCACAGGAGTTGCTATGAAACCCCCTATTCGAACCATTCTGCTGTTGCTTTTTTTCCTCGTTGCATCCGTATCGGTCGATGCTCAATCCGGCGGTGACTCAATTAACGTCCTGTTTCTGACCAAGTCGTCCGGCTATGAGCATGGCGTTGTGAAACGGAAGGGAAAAGAGCTTTCTCACGCCGGCCGAGTGATGAAGAAGATCGCTAAAAAAACCCCGCTGAATGTCATGGTGACAAAAGACGCCGGCCGCATCTCGGCTGATCTGCTGAAGAAGGTGGACGTCGTGCAGTTTTACACAACCGGTAGTCTTTTCGAAAAAGGCAACGACGGCAACCCACCGATGACCAAAAAACAGGCACATACACTGCTCAGGTGGATTCGGAACGGTGGAGCGTTCGTCGGTGTTCACTCCGCTACGGACACCTTCAAAAACTGGACGGAGGAGGGTCGGAAACCCTACATTGACATGATCGGCGGACGTTTTGTCGGCCATGACAGCGGTGGAAAATCCGGAGTGATGACGGTCAAACGTCATCCGATCACCAACCATCTGGACCAGCGCTGGGAATTGACCGACGAATATTACTTCTTTGACGCCACCACCGACAACCGCAAGCCCCTGACCATCCTGCAAACCAAAGAGTCAGCATCTGGCAAGTTAAAGAAACGGGATCCCTACATGAACAGCTGGATCAAGCCGTACGGCAACGGACGAGTGTTTTACACGGCACTGGGGCACCGGAAAGACGTCTGGACCAACGAACGGTTTCAGAAACTGGTGTACAAAGGGATCCGCTGGGCCGTGACAAGTCAATAAACCTTGTCCGATAAAGGGGGTGCGCTCTCCGGTCTAAGCGAGTACTCCCCCGATCGTTCCTCGCAGAAGTCCCTATCACTGCGAGTGCTGGAGCGACGAAGAACGAATCACAGCGTTCGACGAGACTTTATTCGCAGTACACGTCCGGTTTTTACGATTACCGGCTTATTTCGTGTCGACAGCACACTCGTTAACGGCATTGACTCCTGAAATCCTTCGAATGTGATGCACCAAAAATCGAACGCAGAGCACGCTCCCATTTCAGAGGGTCTACCTTAACTCCGCTGTCCGATGCCCACAAACCGGATCATGTGTATCACCTGAAATTCTCGGCGCTCCAGAACATTTGATCGTCCGCCGTAGACAAGTTCAGGATAGATTACGTTTCGCAAAAGCGGTTCATTCAACGAATATAGCCCATGAACGACGAAGAAAACGACTCGATTGAGCGTCATCCCGCCCTGCAGGACCTCTCCCGCGATCACCATAACGTCCTGGTCCTGGCATTTGAGATCTCACGAAGCCTCGAAGATCCCGATGACCTGGAACGGGAAGCGGATCAGCGCACCCCTGAAGAGATGGCTGAACAGCTTCTCCGATTCTGGAAAACGGAAGGCAACCTGCATTTCCGGGAGGAAGAAGAGGCGTTTCTTCCGGTGTACATGCGACACGTATCCCTGTCGGACAACGACGATCTTCAGCAGATGCTTCACGATCATGCCTGGCTGCGGGATCGAGTTGAACGCCTGGAACGGCTCCTGGACGAGAACGAACCGTTCGAAGACCTGCTCGGAGAAGCGGGAAAGCGCCTGAAACAGCACGCCCGCCTGGAAGAACGCTCCGTGTTCGAACACGCCCAGGACGTGCTCTCCGAGGCGGAACTTGAGGAGGTGGGACGTCGATCCCGGGCGTTTCGTACACAGAATAACATGAGCGTGGGACCCGACTAGGGGGTTCGTCCGCAGGCGGAGGTGATGTGTTTCTCCGGGCTCCTTCCAGACCGTTAACCGGCAGCGATGAAGGAACAGTTTACCCCCGGGTCCGCCCCGTTTCTCTCCGCTCCCCCCGGATCTCCTATCATTCGTCCCTCAGGGATAATTGAAGAACGTGACCTCTGGGTGTTCCTACATTCATCGCCATGGGCGGGCCCGGGAACAACCCACGCTATCACCGGTTTGCGCGTTGAAGTGGTGACCCCAGAGAGGTCTGCGCATGAACCTGTAGAATCTCAGAGTTTCTGCCCCCAGGCATACGGGCATTTTGTCGGAACGTAAGCGCCTCGCTTTCGTGACGGTGTGCTTCGACAAACGTGGGCCGTCCCGGACGTCCAGCCCGTGTTCGATGGCCGGTGTACATTCGTGACAGCGAAGCTGTTTTTCACCATTTC
>CAZQNZ010000043.1:0-6897 GCA_964594615.1 uncultured Planctomycetia bacterium | reverse complement strand
CCGTGTTCGATGGCCGGTGTACATTCGTGACAGCGAAGCTGTTTTTCACCATTTCGCCGAAGGAAAGCGAGGGCACGTTTACTCCAGTAAACGGCCGCTTTTGCGATGCAAACTGTGAAGAACATGCCCCATTCATCACCAAGAACGACCTTTGAGGTGACGAACAGGAGATAGGCTCACCGTTCTTGCGGAGGTTCAAAATCACGAAAGCGAGTCGCTTTCGTTCCCGGCGAATTCACACGTCAGCGTCGGTGAGGACAATGGCCTGGGATCACAGAGGGGGGCGGAGCTTCTCAACCTGCTGCCTTTAGAAGGTTTTGCACTCCGCCTGCATGGGCTTTTTATGGGAGTGATAGCGTCCTCGCTTTCACACGGTTTCACACTTTGATTGAACCATGAGCCACCGCCACTCTAACAGGGTTCAGCATCGGCGATCGAACGCGTGAGGGACGTCCGATATCGCCCGGAATCTTCTTCGCACACCGTCACGAAAGCGAGTCGCTTTCGTTCCAATGAACGCCTCCTGCATGTGATCGGTGTTGGGACGTTCCAGGCGTAGAAGAATCATCATCCGGGACCTCCCGGAGGTTGAGAAATCATGGGAACCGGGTCGTGGTCCCAACAATAAGAGGCCTCGAATCCCGTGTCTGAGATCGTTCGTCCCTCCGAAACAATTGAAGAACGTGACATCGGGGTTCTCCTCCATTCACCGCCATTGCCATGGCCCTGCCACTATCCGCGGAGACCCTTTGCTCATCCCGCAATTCGCCGCCCCGGAGAGCGTCTCCGTCTCCTACAGTCCGTACACGGCATCGAAGAATGCCACTTCGTACTCCACGGCCCTGGTAAACCGCTCGGCCACGGCCTCCCGGCGCTCCGGGGACAGATCTGTTCCAATGTCATCCATGCGGTCGCGCAGGTAGCTCACGAACTCATTAAACTCCGGGTTGTGGTGCAGCTCAATCCATTCGCGGAAGTAAAACGGATTCGGGTCTTCCTCATGGACCTGATCCGCCCACGCTGCGTACACCCATTCCACCGGAAGCAGCACGGCGAGGGTGGTGTCAAGGTTGCCCTCTTCCACCGTTTCCCGTAAAAATGCCTGAAAGTCGGCGTTAACCCGGCTGGTTTCGGTGTCCTCCAATCGTTCCTGTGATACGTTCAGCGCCTCCAGCGACCGTTCGAAATAGTCGTTTTCGTCCGAGGTGACGGTGGCCAGGAACCGCGCAACACGGGCCCGAGTTTCCATGGTCTCCGCCTGTCCGATGAGATAACCAAACGCCCCGACCAGTGTATCCACGAAATCCAGGTCCTGTATAAGGTACTCCGCGAATCGCTCGCGGTCCAGCTCATTCCGACCCAGTTCCTCCGTAAACGGATGATAAACGGCGGCGGTCCATTCGGGCTCGGACCGTTCGCGCAACCAGTCCGTGAAGCGCCCACCGGATTCCTCCCTGAACTCCTGAAAGCTCCGGTCCTCCGGTTCTTCCGGTTTTTCGTCGTCGATCATACCGACCATTCCTCCTGACGCCATGCGGCGTCCCAGAATTTGTACTCGTAACGTGCGGACGTACGAAACCGTTCTCGATACCGTGTTCGCTGCCTGTCCGTCGACTGACGAGCCACGTCGTTCATCAGTTCGCAGCACCATTCAGCGAGTTGCGTGAACTCATCGCTCGCATACGTATCGATCCATTCGGCGTACAACTCGTGGTCCGGTTTGCCCTGTTCCTTCAATCGCAAGCCGGTTTCGTTGAACCCCCACATGCAGGGCAATAGCGCGGCGACGGTCTCACCAAACGTTCCCATCGAAGCGGTACGCACAAGAAAATCCGTGTACCCCTGCGTCGTCGGGGAGGGTTCGGTGTCTTCCAGATCGTCCTCCGAAATACCAAATTTCGCCGCGTAGCTTCGGTGCAGATCCATCTCCGTGTTGATGGTTTCCTCCAGCAGTTCCGCAAACGTGCCCATCCGATCAAGATCCGGCGCGGAAGAGGCGCCCAACGCGAATACGCGGCTGTACTCAATCAAATATACGTAATCCTGTCGCACCCAGTATCGAAACGGTTCCTCATCCAGCGACCCCTCCCCAAGCTGTTCGACCATGGGGTGGTCGAGAATCTGTTCCCAGAATCGCTCTGCTTCGTCACCAATCTCTTCCGTAAAGGTCATCACCACACATCATGCTAACCAAAAGAAATGAACCCGAACGATCGTAGATTGCATATTTTAGGTCCTGAACCTTTGCTGAAAAAGCCGGACCGTCAGGCCTGCACCCGATGCCACTCCAGCCCCTCGAAAGCGCAAACCCGTTTCCGACTATCCTCTCAGTCCCTCATACGCCACTCATAAACCGGAGCTGGAGACGCCGGGAGGTCGGGATCGAGGGACGTCACGTTTTTTGCTTCATGACTGGTAAAGTGACCTTCGAATGGGTGTACGACAGGTCTTTTCGTGGGAGGGGTTCATCCGTTCGCCTCATCGGTCCGGGGGTGACAGGGTACTTTAGCGAACGGTTCGAACGGTGTCTCACCGGGCATTGAATAACGGCTCAACAGCCGGTCCTTCGGTTCCACCAGATCCCCCCGGTGTTTCGCTCTGAGCCGATCTGATGCTACACTATTATGGTCGGTTCAACGAGGAGCCACCGCATCTCATTGATTTTAAATCGGACGGCCGCTCAACCACGCCCCCCTCCCTACCTTCCGTCGAATCGGTTTCTTCAATTTCATACAGCGTCGACTCATGTCCCGTCTTGACGTCGACAACGTGTCCAAAACGTACCGGCAGGGGGGTGAAACCCTTTCCGTTCTCAATGGCGTCTCGTTTGGCGTCGATGCCGGTGAAATCGTCAGTATTACCGGCAAAAGTGGAAGTGGCAAAACCACACTCCTCGACATTATCGGCGGGATCCAGCTACCGGACCACGGCGACGTCACGGTGAACGACACCTGCCTGACCGACTTGAGCGAAGCCGATCGAACCGCGTTCCGGCGGCGTCACATCGGGATGGTCTTCCAGTTTTTCAACCTCGTCCCGACCCTGACCGCTCGTGAAAACGTCCGGTTCCCCCTCCAGCTCAACGACCGTTCGGACGACGGTCGCGTGGATGGGTTGCTGGACGAGCTGGGGATACGTCATCGGGCAGACGCGTTTCCGCAGGCCCTGTCCGGCGGTGAGCAACAGCGCGTGGCGATCGCCCGTGCCCTGGTTCACTCACCGGACGTCGTGCTCGCGGATGAACCGACCGGAAATCTGGACCACGACCACTCGGAAACCGTGCTGGATGCCTTTCGATCTCTCTGCAAGCGGGAAAACGTGGCACTGCTCATGGGCACGCATGCGGAGACCTGTGCGTCGTACAGCGACCGGGTCCTGAATATCCGACAGGGATCACTCCAATGAAGATCAAACTCTGGCTGCGCATGATCTGGCGGGATATTCGCTTCCATCCCCTCCTCTGGGGGCTCTCCCTGCTCGGTATTGCCACGGGGGTCGGGGGATGGCTCGGCATGGAAGGGGCAACGAAACAGGCGGAATCCGCGTTTGAATCGTCGCTCAGCGCCACGTTCGGAAACGCCACGCACGTGGTGGAGAACCGCACGGGCCCCCTCACGGAAACGACGTATTTTCGGCTGGCCCGGTCCATCCCCGATCCGGTGACGCCCATCCTGGAATCGTATGGTCGTCTTCCGGTGGAAAACGGTAGCGAGCGGATCCGTTTCATGCGCGTCATCGGTATCGACGCGCTCAGTTACGGTGCGTTCCAGACCGGGATCCGTCAATCGGACATCCCGTTCGACGCGTTCCTTGCCGGAAAACCCACTGCCGTGCTTTCACAGGATCTGCAGGAGCAGTTCGACAGGAACGACCAGTTTTCCCTGACAGTGAATGGTGAACGGACGACACTGGAAGTGGTCGGCTTTCTGTCCGACTCGTCTCGTCAGCGCACGATCCTGCTGGACGTGGGGTTTATGCAATCCCACTTCTCATTTTCGGAGGAACTGAGCCGCGTACTCGTGAACCACCGGAGTTCCACGCCGATGGAGCAGATCAAGAACCAGCTGGGGTCGGATGCCGTGCTGTTTCCCACGGGCCGTCGAACCCGATCGGTCCGCTCCATGCTCCGTTCGTTCCAGTGGAACCTCCGTGCGCTGTCTTTCCTTGCCCTGTTTGTGGGCGGCTTCCTGGTGTACAGCACGATGTATCTGTACGCTTCTCGTCACACGGACATGATTTCATTGCTGAAAACCATGGGGACGTCGGATCGATCCATCTGTTTCCTGCTGTTTGGCGGACTCGGGGTTCTCGGGCTGGCCGGTTCATTCCTGGGGGTCGTCATCGGGATATTGTTGAGCGGTCCGCTGGGCCAGCTGGTGCGCGGCACGGTCAACAACCTGTACCTGCCACTGTTCACCACCGGACAGTCCCTGTCCGTCGGCCGGATCCTGCTGGGATTCGGCCTCGGTCTTCTGATGACGTTCGTGGGAGGATTCAAACCGGTGTGGGACCGAATCGGCGTCCCTCCCCGGGCCTGGACGCGGGGGGGAACGGAACACGAATCCACCCTGTTTCGTCCACAGGTACTCTTCGTTGTAGGAGTTGCGTCATGGCTGCTTGCGTCGGTGCTGTTTCTCGGTGTGCACCACATTCTCGCCGGTTTCGCCAGCTGCTTTCTCATCGCGTTCGGCGGAAGCCTGATGAGTCCACTCGTGCTGAACCTGGTTTCCCGCATTCCCCGTGGCGGCCTCTGGACCCGTATGGCCACCCGGAACATCCGGTTTTACGGAGCTCAAACCTCGGTAATGGTGGCGGTGCTCGTGGCGGCCTTTTCACTGGTCCTGTCGGTCTCGTTTATGGTCGACAGCTTCCGGGACTCGGTCGATCAATGGATCAACAGCGTGGTCCAGGCGGATCATTACGTCCGCTCGGTGCCACAGGGGAATGTGCGTGAGGAGGTCGCACTAAACGCGTCCTTCCTAGAACAGCTTCGAGAAACCGCCGGCGTGGAAGCCGTGGGTCTGCTGGCGGAAAAAACGATCATGATTGGTGAGGGCAAACCCCTTACGCTTCGTGGTATTCAACCGGACGTCCTGCGCGGCCGGCTGGATTTCCAGTTCAATGAAACCGATGGAGACCCATGGAAACAGCTTGAGAAAGGCCGCATCTGGCTCTCGGAACCGGGTTCCTTCCGACTCGGCCGGTCCGTCGGTGACACACTCAACCTGCCCGTATCGAACGGTGCATCACGCCCCTTCCGCATCGGTGCCGTATACAACGATTACAGCACGGAATGGGCCGTGGCATACATCCATCTCTCCCGAATGAAATCCTTATACGACCATGTCACGGTCTCCAGTGCGGCCCTTTTTACGAAGGGTTCCGGCGTCCGGTCCCGCCTTCAGAACCTTGCCGACCGGCACGATCACTACCTCGAATCCAACGAACGAATCAAGAAGGAAGCCATGGCAGAATTTGATCGGACATTCGCCGTGACAGACGTGATGGAACTGGTTGCCAGCCTGGTCGCGGGCATCGGTTTGATGATCCTTCTGATTTCATTCACGCAATCACGAGCCTGGATCTTCGGGCGCATGTCCGCCGTCGGTTCGTCCCGGAGGCAGTTGAGCGGCCTGATTACCGGGGAATCGTTCCTGATTTCTGTTGTGGCCTTCCTGGTGTCCGTACCGACCGGGCTGTACCTTTCATTTGTACTTCTTCGTGTCATCAACCGTCAGTCCTTCGGCTGGCTGATTCCTTTTCAGATTCGGTTCGCTCCGGTTGGAAACGTCCTGATCCTTCTTCTGATGACCCTGTTGCTCGCTCTCGTTTATCCGGTGTTCAAAATGTGCACCGTCTCGCTCACGGATCTTCTGATGGAGGGCCGATCATGAGAAAAAACGTTGTGACAATTCTGCTCGTTGTTTTGTCCGTCCTCACCCTCGCGTCGAGTCCGGCTTCTGCTCAATCGGACGCTTCGTTTCCCAACGCCCGACCGGATTACGACTGGTCGTTTCCGGAGGATCACGGATCACATCCGGCCTACCAGACCGAGTGGTGGTATTTCTCCGGCATCGTTTCGTCGGAGGAACGACAGTTCGGACTGCAGTTCACCGTCTTCCGGCAGCGTACGAACCAAACCCCGAACGCCGGATCGAACTGGTTTACCGACCAGGTCTTCATGGGCCACCTTGCGGTGTCCGACCTGCGAAGTGAAACCCATGAATCCGCCGTGCAGATCGCACGGGGACACCCGGAACTCGGGTTTGCTCCCGAGAACATGCCCGGCACGATCCGTGTGCGGAACTGGACGTGCTCCTTCAACGATGGGTGGAACATCCAGGCGAATGAAGGGGATCTGGCCCTTTCTCTGACGCTCAACCCCACTCGAGACCGGCTGTTCCAGGGACCAAATGGGTACTCCGTCAAAGGACCGGAACCGGGACAGGCGTCGATGTACTACAGCCAGACCCGGTTAGCGACGTCCGGAACGCTGACGCTGAACGGCACGGAACACCCGGTCCGTGGACGCACCTGGTTCGACCACGAGTTTGGAAGCAGTCAGCTTTCGGAGAGCCAGGTCGGTTGGGACTGGATCAGTCTGCGCCTGTCCGACGGGTCGGACCTGATGCTGTACCGACTGCGGGAAAAAGACGGATCGGTCAGCAAGCAAAGTTCCGCCACACTCCGGTCCTCCGACAATGAGGTTACCTACCTCCCGTCGGACAAATGGACGATGACTGCGCTTGAACACTGGACGTCCCCGAAAACCGGCGGACGCTACCCCGTAAAATGGAAGGTCACCCTCAACTCCTCCGATACCACATTGATCGTCAATCGCTCGTTTAACGCACAGGAAATGGTCCTGCAGTACGGCTTAACGGCTCCGTACTGGGA
>CAZQNZ010000042.1:0-15998 GCA_964594615.1 uncultured Planctomycetia bacterium | reverse complement strand
CGAGTGCGTTATAATATTAGCAATCCTATTCCTCGACATCTCTATTTTCCTATTGATTCGCCCTTTCTATGGATCAAGATCGCATAAGAATTCGAATTGAAGCGTACGATCACGAGATTATTGATCAATCGGCGGAGGAAATCGTCGATCGTGCGAAGAAGAGTGGTGCTCGCGTTCATGGTCCTGTACCATTACCGACGGATGTAGAGCGTTACACGGTGCTGCGTTCGCCCCATATTAACAAGAAGTCCCGGGAGCAGTTTGAGATTCGAACGCACAAGCGTCTCATAGACATTACCGAGCCCACGGTCAAAACGATTGACGAGCTGAAGAATTTGAACGTTCCCGCTGGAGTTGAGATCAGAATAAAGGCATAACATCATGAGTGTCATAGGACTGTTTGGAAAAAAAGCAGGAATGACCCAGGTATTCACCGACGATGGTGAGGCTGTGCCGGTGACCGTTATCAAGGCTGGACCATGTGTTGTGGTCCAGAAGAAGACGGAAGACCGTGATGGGTACGAAGCCATACAGCTTGGCTTTGGCGAGGCAAGCAGCAGTGAGGATCAAAATCAGCCTTACTCGGGTCATTTCGAACAGGCTGGTGTGGAGCCAAGGAAGCATCTGGGAGAATTTCCCGCCACGGATCTTTCCGAGTTTGAACTTGGTGACCGGGTAGAAGTGGATATATTTGATGACGTAGAGAAGGTGGATGTTCAGGGTACCTCGAAGGGCCATGGTTTTTCCGGCATGGTTAAACGGTATGGGGCGTCCACCGGGCCGAAAAGTCATGGCTCGAGAAATGTTCGGCGTCCCGGGGCAACCGGTCAGGCGGCTGATCCGTCCCGGGTATTCAAAGGGAAGAAAATGCCCGGGCAATACGGGGCGGAGACGAAAACAATGGAAAATCTTGAGGTCATTCGCGTTGATACTGACCGGGATGCACTGCTTGTAAAGGGTTCTGTACCCGGTCCTGAAGACGGTCTTTTGCGTATCATGTTCAGCAAGAAGGATCGAGAAGATGTCTGATATACCCGTTTATACACAAGATGGTGAGCAGGTCGACGAAATTGAAGTCGACAGCGATATCTTCGGTGAGGAGGTTAATGTTCCTCTCTTGAAGCAGGCCATTACGGTCTATGAGTCCAACCAGCGACAGGGTTCTGCAAATACCAAGCGTCGATCGGACACTGCTTACAGCAATGCCAAGCCCTGGCCTCAGAAGAACACGGGTAGGGCTCGTCACGGTGAACGAGGATCGCCGATCTGGGTGGGAGGTGGTTTGGCATTTGGTCCACAGCCACGGGATTATTCGAAAAAGTTTCCAAAGAAGATGAAGCGTCAGGCGCTCGATAATGCGTTTCTGGCCAAACTGGTGGACGATCAATTGCAGATTATCGAGGATTTTGATCTGCAGCAGCCCAAAACGAAGATTGCCCAGGAGGTGCTTGAGGCCATTGGTCTGGCGGGAGACTCTCTGCTGATTCTGACGGATGGTTATCGTCGGAATGCGCATCTGGCCACGAGAAATCTGCCGGACGTGGAGTTGAAGCCTGTTAGCGATGCGAATGCGCATGAGGTGCTCCAGAATAAGAATACGCTCATTGAACGTTCGGCCTTCAAGACGTATGCGGAGAATAGAGCGAAGCAGCTTCATGACATTAGTGACGGAGCGGAATAATGGAACCGGAAGAGGTCGTTATTAAGCCAATATTGACCGAAAAGAGCTATCGCCTGCAGGATGAGGAGAATGCGTACGCATTTCGTGTTCACGAGGATGCCAATAAGATCCAGATCCGAGAGGCGGTGGAGGAAATGTTCGATGTACAGGTGGAAGATGTCCGCACAATGAATCAGAAGGGGAAGACGCGAAGTTTTCGGTTTCAGGAAGGGGAGACCCCATCTATTAAGAAAGCGTTGGTAAAACTGGAACCGTCGTATCATATCGATTTAATTTAAACACAGTTCGAAGCATAGACCCATGGCTCAAAAAGATTACAAACCCACATCACCTGGACGGCGGCACGGTTCCGGTCGGGATCGTTCCCGGATTACCAAAGATGAACCGGAAAAGCGGTTGACGACGCCGTTGCCCAAGAAGGGAGGGCGCAACAATTTTGGTCACACAACCGTCGAGAAGCAGGGCGGTGGTCATAAACGGCGATATCGTGTCATTGATTTCAAGCGAAAGAAAGATGACACGGAGGCCGAGGTTAAGGCCATTGAATATGATCCAAATCGTAACGTGGACATCGCTCTATTGGAATATTCGGATGACGAGAAACGGTACATTCTCTGTCCCGGTGAGCTCGATGTTGGTGATACGGTTATTTCCGGTGAAGGTGTCGAGGCGGAGGTGGGAAACTGCATGCCGCTTCGGAGTATCCCCACCGGTCTCCCCGTACACAATATTGAGTTAAAACCGGGTGCAGGCGGGGAGTTGGTTCGGAGTGCAGGTGGTATGGCAACGCTCCGTGGTTTTGAAGGTCGTCATGCGATCATTCTTCTTCCGAGCAAAGAACTCCGCAAAGTGCACAAAAACTGTCGTGCCACAATTGGTCAACTCGGGAATATTGATGCCAATGAGGTGGAACTCGGGAAGGCGGGACGCAATCGCCATCGGGGGAAGAAGCCGAATGTGACTGGAAACAGCATGAACCCGGTTTCACACCCAATGGGCGGTGGTGAAGGCCATCGCGCGGGTGGCCGTCATCCCTGCTCTCGCACAGGTCGGAAATCAAAAGGTGGTAAGACCCGCCGTGACAAAAAGCAAAGCTCCGATCTGATTATCCGAGGACGTGAGCGTGGTCGTTTCCAGCAATAACTGACTCGAAGTTCAGGTAATCTCGCGATCATTTTGATACAGATCTAAAGTAGAGGATCATGAGTAGGTCGGTAAGCAAAGGACCATACGTTGATCGAAATCTGCTCCGGAAGGTGATTGAACAGAAGGAAACCGGGGGAGATGAGCCTATTAAGACCTGGTCACGTTCGTGTACGATTGTCCCGGAGTTTATTGGGCATACCTTCCTCGTCTATAATGGGAAGAAGTTTGTTCCGGTGCGTGCCACGGAGGAAATGATTGGTCATAAGCTGGGGGAGTTTTCGAAAACCCGCACATTTCACGGTCATCCTGGTATTCAGGCCGGGGCCGCACAGGCGAAGAAGCGTAAACCGGGTTAGTAGCTGGTGATGTCCACGTGTTTCCGGTAGCAAGCATCACGTCGGTTTTGTGAGCGTTTCACATTCGAATATTTGCGCTTAACAGGAAGATGTATTTGAATTTATTGCCAGTTCTGGCGTTGGGAGAAGAGGACAATGGCTGACGACGATACGAAAACGTTTCGTGCAAAATTAAGCTTCTCACGAATAACGCCCCAGAAGATGCGTTATGTGGGGGACATGATTCGTGATCACAATGTGATGGATGCGCAGAATATTCTGGCTGATTCATCGAAGCGTGGTGCCTATTTTCTGGATAAGCTGCTTCGTTCGGCCGTTTCGAATGCCGAATACGAGATCACGGAGAAGGGATTGGATGTAAATCCGGAGCGGCTTGTCATCGACACATTGCGGATCGACGAAGGCACCACCTATAAGCGATGGATGCCAAGAGCTCGGGGACGTGCCACGGCCAAAAACAAGAAGACCACACACGTAGAAATGATTCTTTCGCCCGAAGAAGCCTCGTAAGAAAGACTTTCGCTGATTTGTTCGATCGTACATACCAAAGGAGTTCTCATGGGACAAAAGGTTAATCCAACCGGGATCCGAGTTGGAATCGTCGAAAACTGGAAGAGTAAATGGTACGCCAGTGATAACGATTTTGGTGAATATCTCGTTCAGGATCAGAAGATACGCGATTACATCCGGGAGCATTATGATTATGCCGGTATTTCCAAAATCGTGATTGAACGAAAGAAGGATCTCAGTAAAGGGGAACTGATACGGATCTATGTACACACGGCCAGTGCCGGACTTCTGATTGGGCGCCGAGGAAATCGTGTGAAGAAGATGACGGAAGAGGTATCGGACCTGATTGATCAGCAGGTGGAGCTCAAGATTCTTGAAGTGGAAGAGCCACAGCTTGATGCGAAACTTGTCTCCGAATCCATCGCAGATGCACTTCGTAAACGAAGTGGCCATCGGCGCCAGATGCGTCGTGCGATCGATGCAGCGATGGATCACGGTGCAGAAGGGGCAAAAATCAAGGTGTCAGGACGTATTGGCGGATCTGAAATCGCCCGTGTTGAGGAAATGGAAGAAGGGAGTATTCCGCTGCATACCCTGCGTGCCAGGATCGATTACGGGTTTTCACTTGCCGTGATCAAGAAAGGGTCAATCGGTGTAAAAGTCTGGATTAACAAAGGAGAAATTCTTTCAGAGGAGGAGAAGAAAGATGCGCTTTATGCCGAAGAGGATTAAACACCGGAAGCATCACCGCGGTAAAATACGTGGGAAAGCAAACCGGGGAAATACCGTTGCTTTCGGTCAATATGGGTTGCAAACACTCGAAAGTGGTCGAATTAAAGCCGATGAAATCGAAGCCTGTCGTATGGCGATTAACAAAGTCATTGGGGAAGCCGGTAACCTCTGGATTCGCATTTTCCCTGACAAACCGTATACCACGACCCCCGCTGAAACCAGGATGGGTAAGGGGAAAGGGGAACCGGAATACTATGCTGCAGATGTCAAGGAAGGCGGTATGTTATTTGAAATTGCCGGTGTGGACAAAGAAGTGGCGCGAGAAGCGTTTAATCGTGCCGCTCATAAAATGCCTGTTCGCTGTAAACTTGCCGAACGTAAACCAATCGACTAACTATGAGACCTGAAGAAATACGAGACAAAACGGAGCAGGAACAGCAGGAACTGTTACGGGAGAAACGTGAAGCCCTCTCCAACCTCCGCTTTAAGAGGGTGACGGATGTCATTGAGGACCCTTCGAAGTTTGAGAAAACAAAGCGTGACATTGCCCGAATACTCACCATCATGAACGAGGATGAAGCATCCGACGAAAAGGAAATTGAGGCATAAGTAGTTTTCCCCCGAACCCTACCGGTGCATCCATTTCCTCTTTTCCCCGATGTCTGAAGAACCCCTTACCGAAGAGTTCATCGTTGAGATGAAGGAAGCACTTGAAGAACGCATGCACTCTCTCCGTCAGGATCTCTCTCAACTGGAAGAAAACGCTTTGTCCAGTACGCAGGAATCCTCCGGAAACCTGTCAAGCATGCCCAAGCACAGCGCTGACCTCGGTACGGACACGTACGAACAGAATCGAGGTATCAATGAGATGAAGCGTGAACAAAAAGAACTTGATCAGGTGCAGGAGGCCCTGGACAAGATCAAGAAGACCGACACACCCGACTACGGTGATTGTGAAAATTGTGGTGATCTTATCAAAAAGGAGCGATTGCGAGCGATTCCATACACACCACATTGCATCGATTGTGCCCGAGAATCCGAAGAGACATCACATTCCGGATAGATGATCCAAACCGCCCGGCGCCGTATTTTTTTCTTTCTGGTGATTACCCTGGTTTGGGTTCTCTTCGATCTTTTTACCAAGCAATATCTTTTTCGACTGTTGACGGCCCCCGGAGAGACGATCGTCCTCGTCACTGATTACATTCGGTTTACTCACGTCAAAAACCGGGGAGCGGTGTGGGGCTTGTTCGAACATCTGGATCTTTTTCTGTTTTATGTAAATGTTCTGGTCGTCCCGGGGCTATTTCTATTTTTTCTTCGTCTCCTGTATGATCCCGGTCTGCTGGTTGAACGGGTGAATCATCCTTTTGTTTTAGCCCTGGGACTGATTATGGGAGGAGCTGCTGGAAACCTGTATGACCGTTGCGTGCATGGCTACGTACGTGATTTTATTGATGTAACCATCCCGGTGATTCATTATCGGTGGCCCGTGTTTAATGTAGCGGATGCCGGGATCACGATCGGGGCCGTAATTCTTGCCCTCTGCATCTTTCTGTATCCACCGGATGAAGAATGATCCGATGATCCCGGTGCAGGATGATAAGGCGGCATCGTTACTGGAGTGACAGAGGATTCTCAGAAGGATCCGTTTTTTAGAATGTCTCGAGCCCTGAGCTCTCCGTTTGTCCGATGAAAAATACACATTCCCTCGGTTCCATCCAGTCCCCAAGAATCCACAACGACCGTTTTTGCCCCCCCGACATGATGGTGTGATGCCCCGGATCATGAACGTGTCCACAGATCAGATGGTTGAACTCACTACCCAGAAGCGCTTGTATCCGGTATGTACTGAAATTCTCGTCGGGTCCTTCCATCTGTTTGATCTTTGATTCGGAAACGTCCCTTAAATTCTGAATCAATTGTCGTTTCCATGAATCCGGTAAGAATCGAATTGTACGTCCAATCCTCTCTCTCTGGATGAGCCGTCGATAGAACTGATAGGACGTATCATGATGGCAGAGGGTGTCTCCATGAACACCCAGCCAAGATGTTCGTCTTCCATGCATCGGAAGCTGAGTGCGATATGTGTTGATATCAAGTTTTTGCTCAAGGTCACTTCGCACGAGAAAATCACGGTTGCCCGCCACGTATGAGATCGAGAGTCCACGATCTATCACCTTCCGCAGTGATGAGAATACGTGCCCGAATTCATCTTTGTGAAACGCGTATGGTCCAATCCAGTAATCAAACAGATCCCCGAGGATGATGAGATGAGGGGTGTGACGTGATGCTTCGTTCAGAAACCGGGAAAAGTGTTCGATTCCAGCAGGTCTTGTAGGATGAAGATGGACGTCGCTCACCGCCCAGAACTCATCTTCTTTGGTATGGTCTCTGATGGTGTGTCCCGATGGAACGATTGGAAGGCTGAGTTGTTGACATCACATCTGAGAACAAGGGACATTCTCAGAAGTCTCAGTTTGATGGTAGAGAGAACGAGGATCTGACTGATTGACACGAGATTGGCTATCACATACTTCGCTATATTCGCTGATACAAACATGATGGACATATTGTTCGTCCTCATGCATTTAAACCACTGGTAATGGGGACCTACGATCCGATTACAGCCCGTGTCTAATTACTGGTTACACTCTGCCATAACCAGCGCAATGGATCATAGTAGTTATCCACAAGATATTCCTTCATCGGGATGATCGCATTGTCTGTGATTTGGATGTCTTCCGGGCACACATTCGTACAGCATCGTGTAACGTTGCACATCTCCACCCCTCCTTGTGCACTCTTCAGCCATTCCGTACGATCAGCATCATCTTCGGGGTGGAAGTGAAGAGCAGCGGTTCGCACAAAAGAACGGGGGCCACCAAAGGCATCCTTTTTGTCGTGTTCACGAATGACGTGACAGACGTCCTGACACAGGAAGCACTCAATACATTTACGAAACTCCCGGGATCGTTCAAGATCTTCCTGATAGAATTCATATTCGTCCGCATCATCGTCTTCAGGCGTGAAGGGCTCAATGGTTTCATTCACTTCGTAGTTCCACGAGACATCACAGACCAGGTCTTTGATGATGGGAAAGGACTGCATGGGCGTGATTTTAATCGTCTTCTCCGGATCGTATTCATCAATACGAGTCATACAGGCCAGTGTGGGCTGACCATCAATTTCCATGCTGCAGGACCCGCATCGACCCGCTTTGCAGTTCCACCGGACGGCGAGGTCATTTGCCTTGTTTGCCTGCACCCAGTGAATGGCATCGAGAACCACCATGCCTTCCTGTACGGGGACGTCGTACTCAACGAATTTCCCTTCCTCATCGTCCCCGCGAAAGATTTGAAGTGTGTACGTGGTTTCTTCTGCTGTATCGGTCATGAGTGATTGAAAAAACCCTTATTTTTTATCTTGATTGACGAGATCCTGCAGTTCTTCATCCATCTCAGGAAGTTCTTTACGTTCAGTTTCGAGTTGATCATCCAGAGCACGTATGATCACTTTCGTTCGGTCGAATTGATCTTCGGGTTCCGTGTAATCGATCCGGCTATGGGCACCACGACTTTCCTTTCGTTCCTTAGCAGAATTTGCAATGGCCAGCCCGACGTCGATTAAGTTACGTACATCAAAACACTCCCTCCAGCCGGCGTTAAAGGCCCGAGCACCGCTTGCTGCCATCTTTTTCGCTTTCTGCTTTAACTCGTTTAATTTGCTTATCCCCTCATCCAGACGTTCTTCATCTCGAATAATCCCCACGTGCTCCTCCATGATGGATTGAAGCTCTTCATGTAGGTGAAAGGGGTTCAGGCCGTCTTCGTCGTCGTTCTCAAACGGAAACTCGATATCCTTTTTCGCCGCTTCCAGCTGTTGCTCGTTCAAAGAGGGGAGTTCTTCCCGTTCAATGGCGTCTTGTCCAGCGGCGTTCCCGGCCCGGTTACCGAAGACGAGAAGATCACTGAGCGAATTCCCACCAAGTCGGTTCGCACCGTGTAGTCCACCTGCGGCTTCCCCGGCGGCATACAGGCCGTCCACCGACGACTCCTGACGTTCGGGATCTACGTAAATTCCTCCCATCATGTAATGACAGGTGGGGGCCACTTCCATGGGTTCCTCCGTGATATCCACGTCGGCCAGTTCATCGAACTGGTGATACATCCCCGGCAGTTTTTCCAGTATAAAATCGTCAGAACGTCGTGAGGCAATATCCAGATAGGCTCCACCGTGTTCGCTTCCTCGGCCTGCTTTCACCTCCTCCAGAATGGCCCGCGCTACGACATCACGTGTGAGAAGTTCCGGAGGAGGACGGTTGTTGTCTTTGTCCTCCACCCAGGCGTTTGCCTCCTTGAGGGTATCCGCATAACGACCCTGATAGGCTTCCGGAATGTGGTTGAACATAAATCGTTCGCCTTCCGAATTTTTCAAAATTCCTCCTTCGCCCCGGACCCCCTCCGTGACAAGGACGCCTTTTACACTTTCAGGCCAGACCATGCCGGTCGGATGGAACTGTACGAATTCCATGTCACAAAGCTCCGCTCCAGCGCGAAGGGCCATGGCATGTCCGTCCCCCGTGTATTCCCAGGAGTTCGACGTGATGCGGTACGCTTTACCGATCCCTCCCGTCGCCAACACGATGTTTTTGGCACGGAAAAGAATACTTTCCCCATCTTCGCTCCAGAACCCAAACGCCCCGGCCATTTTTTCCTCCGCTTCGTCTTTGATCAGGTGTGTGATAGTGCACTCCATGTATGTATCGATGCCTTCCTCCACACACTTGTCCTGGAGCGTTCGAATCATTTCGAGCCCCGTCCGGTCCCCGACGTGCGCAAGACGTGCATTCCGATGACCCCCAAAGGGACGCTGTGAGATTTTTCCTTCGTCCGTTCGGTCAAAGAGAGCTCCCCAGCGCTCCAGCTGTCGTACGGCGTCGGCGGCTTCTTTCGCATGGATTTCAGCCATCTTCCAGTCACTTACTCCCCAGCCCCCTGCCAGCGTGTCTTTGAAGTGAGCCTTCCAGTTGTCCTCTTCGTCTACGTTACCAAGCGAGGCAGCAATGCCTCCTTCGGCCATGACCGTGTGTGCCTTTCCCAGTAGGGTCTTGCTTACCACGGCCACGTCTGCCCCCTGCTCGCTGGCAGAGATCGCGGCTGAAAGACCGGCTCCGCCGGCTCCGATGACCAGTACGTCATGTTCGTGCGTTTCTGTGCTCATTGAATTATCCAATGATCGTGAAATCGGTCCATGTTCCCGTAGCGACCATCCATACGTAGAGATCTGTGAAACCTACCATGAACAGGCTCATCCAGAAAAACGTATGGTGATTAATGTTCAATTTCGAAACCCATTTCCACAGGGTGTAGCGACTGGAGATCTGTCCATCGGAACGGGTGCAGGAAAAACAACGCTTCCCCCCTCCAATCAGATACCGAAAGCTGTGACAGCCGAGCGTGTATCCCGTGATGAGAATGGCATCTACGGTGAGTACAATTGTACCGCACGTAATTTTGAAGGTAGACCAGTGATCCCAACCGAACGTCGCCTTCAGAGCATCATACCAGAGGATAAACATGAAAATGACGGCAAGGTAGAAGAAATACCGATGCAGGTTCTGGAAGATCCACATCCCTCTTTCACCGGTATAGTCATCGCGTCCCTCCGACACCGCACAGGCGGCGGGATCTCCAAAAAGTCCCCTGTAATATGCTTTCCGGGCATAGTAGCACGTCAGCCGGAAACCAAGTGGGGCCCAGAGGATCAGAATCGCCGGGGAGCGCAACCAACGGGGCCACCCTTTCGGAAACGGTCCGAAAAGCGCATGTTCCCCCCCGAAGATTAACGGCGCGAAAAACGGTGATAGCATCGGCCCACTCACGATGCCGTGCTCCGCCTCCGGGAAGAGAATGGGATAGAACGTCCGGTAGGTGGCATATACAACGAAAATACTGATCGCAACAAATATAGCGAGGGGACGGACCCACCAGTTGTCCGTTCGTCCGGTGTCTCCGAAGTTTGATCGGTTTAGTAGCTCCTTCGTCTTAGCCATCTGACACTTGAATAAAGTGATTTGAATCAACGGCTGTGGTGAAATCTTGATTAAGAAAACTAACACAGCACGGGTATGATTTCAAAAATATGTTCAGATCAAAACAGTTCCAAAAAAAGGAACGGGAGGGAGAGAAACAGTGAAAAACTGCATAAAACGGGGTAAATAGTACAATTTTGGTATGTTTAATTATTTCAGTATAAGTTGAAATTAAATCGATCAATCCGCTGAGGAGATCGACGTGCTGGAAAAGTAAAAGAGGGGAATCAGCTGGATGAGAGCAATTCGGTCAGGGAGATGTCGCGGTAAACGGATACTCCATTTGATTTTTCTTCATCTGGATCAGCTCTACATCTGGGCGCCACGGCCGGGTCCGAACAGGGTTCGTACCATTGAAGATCGTGATCTGGTTTGGCACCCCCAGTGCAGCAGCCACATGACTGAGGCCGGTATCATTGGAGATGAACAGCTCGCACTGATCGATCAGGGCAGCCGCTTTTTTCAGGGGTGCGGAAATCACATAGCTCCTCAGATCGAGCTCGATATCGATGCGATTGCTGGCTTGTTCCTGGAGGTTTCGTTCTTCCGGACCCCCGAATACGAGAACATGGGATGCATCCGATCCCCTTTCATTGATGAGTTTCAGAAAGACCGAAAGGGGGGCCCGTTTCCAGGAAAGCGGGCCGGAACCGGGATGTATCCCGATGAGGTGTTTATTCGCCAATCCGTGCTCTTGCAAAAACTGCTCAGCTTTCCGGTCCTCATCTGAGGAAAGGTAGAACTGAGGATCAGGTGGATCGTTCACCGGCAGGTTCAGAGGTTTGAGCAGATTCATGTTCTGTGCTACGTCATGAAGTTGAGGCTGTGCCGGGACCAGATCCGTCTCCAGAAATCGAAGTGTGCGCCAGTATCCGACCGGATAATCATGTGCAATACGGCGGTTCGCCCCGATGAAACGAGTCAGGGCATGATACTGCCAGCGATTGGATGGGAACGCACAAACGGAGAGGTCGTAAGACGTTCGCAGCAGCCGGGGAGGGGGTGTGTATCCGTCCTGGACAATGATTTGGTTACAGAGGTCACTTCCCCGGTAGGGGATCCCGAACAGTTCCTTGTATACGTAGAGGTTGATCACCCATTCGGGTCGTGCGGATCTCAAGCGTTGAATGGTCGGGGAAAGCAGAATGCTATTGCCCAGACCGGATGCCTGAAGAAACAAAACCCGGGTCGGCTCAGGAGAAGTTGAAGGAGCACACATGTCGTTCAAGCCGCTCGCCGATACCGTGATCGAAACGGGAAAAAGCGCACATTAATCCGGCTTGCGCACCAATACTTCATCACCGGGTTCGGCCTGCAGTTCGTCCGCTGCCGATCCCTGATTAACGGCGACCTCCAGCTGATCTGCACTGCTGATGATAGCCAATGATTCGTCCCCGGGAACTGCACTGTACGAGGATGCAATCCCGGTAATCACATAATCCCCGATCTGGACATTCAGTTCCTCGATTTCAGTGCGTTCAGCGAATTGTCGCAATCCGGATGCGGATATGCTGGTGATAAGGTTGCCAAACACATCCGCGTAAATCACGTATCCGGACAGTTGATCTGCCGTCATCTCGGAGGAAAACCAGTGTTCGTTCTGAACAGATTTCAGGTCCTTATGAACGGGTCCAACCTCCTCTATGGGCGTACCGGAAGCAAGGTGGGCAACGGTGGGGGACATGATGTCCCGGCCATGAAATGTGTTAGAGATGTGATTGAGCCAGAGTTCGTCATTTGTGACCTTTCTGCAGATCCGGATTCGATCTTCGAAGAGGGCGAACATGCCATTGTCCGGGCCAACCAGCGTCAATTCCGGATCCTCGGTTCGGATACACACAATCGGTCGATTCGAACCGACACCGGGATCAACCACACAGAGAACATGAGCTCCGTTCGGCAGGTACTCAAGGCTTTCGGAGAGGAGAAAAGCGGCTGCCGCTGTGTTTTGTCGTGGGACCGTGTTTGTAAGGGTCCTGATCTTTACCTCCGGGCAAATCCTGGAGAGGACCCCTCGCATTTGACCGGTGTATACCGAATCGGCTCCAAAATCCGTGAACATGAACAACGTGGGTGCGTTTTGTTGACGCATCGTGTTTCCTGAAGAGAAGATGCGAAGTCGATATCACACTCGCTCGACTCGTACTGTATCCCCATCTGAAATCTCTGCCAGCTCCTCCGGGTTTCCATCGAGTTCCCCGAGGATGTTCACCGCCGAGGCAAGGCGACATTCGTCGTCGTGGGAGGCGGGTGTCGGTCCGTATGGAATGGCCAGGGCCGACCCCTGAACCCAGTAGGTGACCGTTCCCGGGTCGACGACATCCGTCGCGTTCTCGTCCAGATCATCCTGAATCGGAATGTCAAAGTAGACCTCTTTCCCCCAGGTACGGGCGCTGGATTCAATGGGAAGTGCCTCCTTCATTCTGGCAGCGAAATCTTCGTCGTGAATGGTGGCTGGTAATTCGGTGTCTCCACTGACGATACGTATTTTCATCGTTCATATACGATTAAAATACGATGAACCTCGGGACGGCAATTATCCTAGTGAGGTCGGATCCTGATGAAGATTCTGAAACTCCATAAGTTCTTCGTCAAAGTAAATCTTCACGGTACCCGTCGGCCCGTTTCTGTGCTTCCCGACAATTACTTCCGTGATTCCTTTGTTATCCTCATTTCCCGTGTAGTAATAATCTCGATAAAGCAGCAGCACGACATCCGCGTCCTGTTCAATTGCACCGGATTCCCTCAAATCTGCAAGTTTTGGCCGGGGGGGGTTGCGCTGCTCGACGTTTCGATTGAGCTGGGAAAGGGCCAGTACAGCGATGTTCAGTTCCCGTGCAATGCCCTTCATCTGTCTGGAAATGAGAGCGATTTCTTCCTGCCGGCTGTTTGTGTCCGGTCCCTGCATCAGCTGAAGGTAATCGATGATGACCAGATCGATGTCATAGTTGGATTTCATGCGTCGAATGCGGGAACGCAACTGGTGACTCGATACCGCGTTGGAATCGTCAATGTACAGGGGAGCATCTTCGAACATTCCAGAAGCTGATGTAATGTCCTTCATGTCCTCTTCGCTCACCATCCCTTTCTTCACTTTATAGGGAGGCACGCCGGATTCCCCAAGCAACATCGTCATGGCGATCTGGTCGGACGTCATCTCCAGACTAAAGAAGGCGGTGGGGGCGTTTTCGTTGATGGTGGCATGGGCGGCGAGGGTACGGGCGAGGCTGGTTTTTCCCATGCTGGGCCGTCCGGCCAATACGATAAACGCTCCTTTTCGCAGCCCTCCAATTTTTTCATCCAGATCCCGAAGTCCCGTGGAGACCCCTGAAACCAGCCCGTCGTTTTTTCGGCTTTCTTCGATTTGCTCGATGGTGTCGGTCAGCATCTCTCCGATGGTGAGGGATTCTTTTTCCTCTCTCGCACCGGCGACGTTGAAAATTTCTTTTTCCGCGGATTCAAGGAGGTCTTCCGGATCGTCTTTCTCCATCAGTGCGCGTTCGGAGAGGTTGTTACAGACGTTGACGAGGCGCCTGAGGATGGCTTTCCCCCGGATGACCTTCGCGTATTCCAGGCAGGCCGAGGTGGTGGGGACGGCTTCCGCAAGCTCGACGACCTGATCGGGTCCTCCCACCTCTTCGAGCAGGTCACGCTGTTCCAGTTCTTCACAGAGCAGCACCTGATCGATGGAGCGATTCTCA
The DNA here is from genome assembly GCA_964594615.1 of uncultured Planctomycetia bacterium. Lineage (GTDB taxonomy): Bacteria > Planctomycetota > MHYJ01 > CAYXQY01 > CAYXQY01 > CAYXQY01. The sequence goes on along the minus strand of CAZQNZ010000042.1, from coordinate 1,778 downwards.
TCGTACAGGTCAATCATCGTTTCAAAAATGATCTGATGGCGGCGCCGGTAAAAGTCCTCTGCGGAAAGGACTTCCAGAACTTCCCCGATCAGTGCGTTGTCGAGCATCAAGCTCCCCAGGACGCAGACCTCGGCTTCAAGGTTCTGCGGAGGTTTCTTATCCAGACCGGAAAGGGCCTGTTGTTCTCCAGTTGACACGGGTGTCGTTGGGCTGAGAGGGTTTAAGGAGTTACGGTTCCGACATCCGAACCGTCATTCAGTCGGAACAGCGGACAAATTTTGCGAAATCTAATGTATGGAATCTACTTGCTACTTGCAACCTCAAGGACGGATATCGTATTGTACGTGAACCAATTTACACTCGATGATGTCATGAAAAAAGCATGGATTGATCAGAGGAATCAAAACGATGGTTACTTATCAAATGTGGTTCGACGGAGGGGCAAGAGGAAATCCCGGTCCGGCGGCTGCAGGGGTTGTTCTGAAGGATGACGGGGGGCAGATCCTGCTTGAGCATGGAGAATACCTGGGGCGTGCAACCAATAATCAGGCGGAGTACACAGCGTTTCGAATCGGCCTGGAGGAGCTGTACGGTCGGCTGGAACAGGAAGAGCTGGAGCCGGATGATCTTTTGCTGAAGGTTCGGACCGACAGCCAATTGTTGCAAAAACAGATTGATAAGGTCTGGGACACAAACGACGAGGAGTTATCAACCATTCAGGACGAGATACGGACGCTTCTGTCCCGACTGAAAGGCTGGGATGTTCAGCACGTGCCGCGGGAAGACAACCAGGAGGCCGATCGGCTTGTGAATGAAACGCTTGATCAACGGAGCCAGTGATTGCTCGATTCCTGTAACCCAGGGGACCGGATTAGGAGGAATCAACTGAGCCTGGATACCTTACAGACTCGGGCGGAGAATCACGTTTTATGCCGGTCCGTTATCAAAACAGCATTCACGGAGGAGGAATGTGGAATGAGTTCTCCCCGGTGTAACACCTGAAATCAAGGGCGACGATGTCTTCGCCCGGTGGATCAGCACGGGATCCCGATCGTTTTGGCGGACAGGCAGCCCATACGAATCTTAAGCAGGCATTAAAATCCCAGCATGTTCAGTTGGGCCTGGCCTTCTTCAGAGACCATATCCCGGTCCCATGGGGGATCATGGACGATTTCAACGTGGGCCTCGTCAATGGTGTCTTCCTCCACCATCCGCATTTCCACATTCTTCGCGATCTGTGGTCCGAAACCACAACCCGGTGCCGTTAGTGTCATGTCGATGTTCACTTCACGCCCGGTTACGTGTACTTCATGCACGAGACCGAGGTCATACAGATTGACCGGAATCTCCGGATCGTAGCAATCTTTCAACGCCGTGACGAGCGTGTCGTACGCCGTTTCACTCTCCTCGTCAAACGTAAAGTTGACCTGTTCGTCCTCGATGGTTTCGTCCTGATTGGGTTCCGGCGTTTCTTCATCCGGGGATTCCTCCGTTTCTCCGGCTTCCTCGAGTTCGTCCTGCTGGACGTCCTCTGAGGATGTCGCTTCCTCCTCGGCGTCCTCACGGGTCGTGGAGGAATCCGGGGCGTTCTTAGTTTTGTTCTCCTGAGTCATGATGATCTATTACCTGACAGGGATGAGAATAAATGATTGGGCGGATAATGAGACGTAAATTGTATCAGTATCCCCGTGTTCATGCAAGGTTTAATGGCTGGATGCAAAATAAAAGTCGAACACGGATTGGCTATAATAGGGGGGTGGATCCGATGGTTCAAAACG
>CAZQNZ010000041.1:0-16008 GCA_964594615.1 uncultured Planctomycetia bacterium | reverse complement strand
GGCGTGATCTGCCTATTGCGGATCCGGGGGTTCGAATCCCTCCCTCTCCGTTCGGGACTTCGTCATGCATAGGTGGGGTGTTAGCAGTGCCCTGAGGCCCGGAAGGGCCAACCCGCAAACTGCTACAGCGGGACTGAAGGGACTCCAGGGAATGGGACACCATGGCGTCCGCAGCAAGCGGTGTCGAGGGCTCGGCCCCATGCAATGGGGTATCGGTGCAACCCGTCAGGTCCGGAAGGAAGCAGCGGACACCGATTGCTTCATGTGCCGTGGGCCAACCGGGCCGGAGCTGGCTATTGCGGACAAAATGACTCGTCTCATTTTCGACGGTCCCACTGCATGACGGATCCCGGTTTTTCCCATTATTCACCGTCAGTGTGCCATGAGTCAGCAGCTGTTTGAGCAAGGCGATCAGGACGCTTCCTCCTCCCCGTCCGATTCCGATTCCTACCGGGTCATTGCACGACGGTACCGACCTTCCACATTCTCCGAGGTCATCGGGCAGGACCATGTCACTCGCACGTTGAGAAATGCGATTAAGGAGGACCGACTCGGACATGCTTACCTGTTCAGCGGTCCACGGGGCATCGGAAAAACATCCACGGCTCGCATCCTGGCCCGGGCGGTGAATTGTGAAAAAGGGGTATCCGCTGAGCCCTGTAACGAGTGTGACATCTGCCGGGAGCTGGAGATTGGGTCAACGCCGGATATTATCGAGATCGACGCCGCCTCACAGCGGGGCATCGATGATATTCGAAACCTGCGGGAAACCGTCCGGTATTCCCCACTCAACAGTACGTACCGCGTCTACATCATTGACGAATCACACATGCTTTCCCGGGATGCGTTTAACGCATTTCTGAAAACCCTTGAGGAACCGCCGGACCACGTACTATTCGTTTTTGCCACCACCGAACCGGAGAACATGCCGGATACCATTGTGTCCCGGTGTCAACCGTTTCAGTTCAAACGGATTCCCCATTCGGTGATGCTGAAGCGGTTGAAGGAAATTGTGGAGAACGAGGGGATTGAGGTGGATGAATCGATTCTGTCGGACGTGTGTAGAGCGGTGGACGGGTCATTGCGCGATGCTCAGTCCGTGCTCGATCAGTTGATATCGATTTCCGAGGACGGCATTGACGAAGAGGATCTGAAACTGGTTCTGGGCACCGTTCCCAGCGACGTCCTTCATCACGTGTTAAACGGCATTAATAACGGGCGATCGGATCAGATTCTCGAGCAGGTCAACGATATTTATCAGGGAGGCGGAGAGATCGATGTGTTTCTCGATCAGTTTGTCTCTCACCTGCGCGACGTGCTTGTGGTACAGTCCTGTGGTCCGGATACGGAACTCATCGATGCCTCCCAGCATGAAACGAAACGACTTGCCGATCAGGCGGAATGGTTCAGCACCTCCGACGTGTCCCGGATGATCGAGGCCCTCGTGAACGTCCGGTCCCGAACGGACGATCTCTATCAGTCGCGATTGCTGCTGGAGTCCAAACTGGTACATCTGGCCGAGGAGTTTCACGGTGGTCCGTCCACTTCGTCGAGCGCGGATTCGGACTCAAGCGGAGAAAACCGGGACCGGGTGCGAGAATCTTCCGGAACAACCTCCGCCACCGAGGAGGAGGGGACAAACACGACGGACGAGGAACGCACGAATACGGCCACTGACGCAGAATCGTCTTCCACGCAAACCGAACGAACGGACGACGGTGACACCGCTTCGACCGAACCCCGTGAACCATCCCGGGACGAAGGGGATACTGCTGAGAATGCTTCAGGAGACGGAGTGGAGCGTATTGAAGACGTTCAGGAACACTGGGAGGAAGTCCTTCAACGACTCGACCGCGAACACTCCACAACCGCCGCCCTGCTGTCCGAGGGTACACCGAAATCACTGGACGGCAACACCATTTTGGTAGAGTATGAGGAGGGTTATGAGTATCATCGTGACAAGCTTAGTGAAGACGAGCAGATGGATCGGTTGGTTGAAGTCATAGAGGACGTGTTTCATCATGACTTGACGGTGGAGTTTGTCCTTGAGGAGGAGGTCGATGCTGACTCGGATGAAGACAACTCTTCTCAGGAGAAAAACTCCTCTCCGGAACGTCCTCAAAAAAAAATTGAGGAGGACCCGGATGTGAAGAAAGTCATGAAGTCATTTGATGCAGACATCATTCAAGTGGAGGAATAAACCATGCAGGGAAACTTCGACTTCGGGAACTTGATGAATCAGATGCGCGAAACACAGGAGAAGATGCAGGAAATTCAGGAATCTCTGAAAGATCGTGTCGTCGAGGGAAGCGCAGGCGGTGGAATGATCAAGGCCCATGTGAACGGGCAGAAGGAACTCCTCGCCGTCAAAATCGACGATGAACTGATTGAGGAGGAAGACCTGGAACTCCTCGAGGACATGATCGTGGCCGCCGTCAACCAGGGCATGGAAAAGGCGGATGAACTGGCCCAGGAAGAGATGGATGACGTGGCCGGTGACATGGGACTGCCAGGTGGGATGGATGGTCTGATGGACATGCTCGGATGACCGAATACACACCATCGCTCGATCGTCTGATCGACTGTCTCCAGAAGTTTCCCGGGATCGGCGAGCGAACGGCCGAGCGCCTGGCGTTCTATATCCTGAACACGGCGGGGGATGAAATCGACACCCTGCGCAAGGAACTGAAGGAAGCCCGGGAGGAGACGCTTTCCTGTTCGATCTGTTTTAACGTGACGGAGCAGGATCCGTGCGAGATCTGTTCGGATCCGGAACGGGACACCTCCACCATCTGCGTGTGTGAATCGCCCAGGGACCTGATGGCTCTGGAAAAGTCCGGGGAGTACGAAGGGGTATATCACGTGTTACTTGGCACCATCGATCCGCTCGAAGGAGTTTCAGCCGAGGACCTGACGCTGGATCACCTGAAACGCCGGCTTGAGGAGACAGATGTTAGGGAGGTGATTATTGCCACAAATCCCACCGCCGAAGGTGATCAGACCGCACTTCACCTCGGGGAGTTCCTCTCCGATTATGACGTTGAAATGACCCGCATCGCTCGCGGCATTCCGTCCGGAAGTTCACTCGAGTACGCGAGTCCGTCCTCCGTTGCCGAAGCGGTTGAAGGGCGACAGCGGTTCAACGCATCCTGAGCCCGTTCGGCCTCCGGATCGCATAATCGGGTGGTCGTGAACGGGGGATGCTCATCTCTTATTGAGGGTTCACTCGTTATATCGTAGAATAGATAGGTTCCGACCGAAGGGGTTCCTCTCGGATCGGACGGCGTTCCCACACGGGCGGTGAGCCAGATTGCGGGTTTTATTGTTTTCTACGGGCCCTGAAGATGGAATTAAATCAGCAGATCACGAGTTCTCAAGAACTCGAAACCACGACCTCGCAGGAGCTGGTCCTGGCTCCGGAGGTTATTGAGTCCATTGAGATTTTACAGCTCCCGTCAACCGACCTCCGGGAGTTTATCCAGAGTGAACTGGAGAGCAACCCCACGCTGGAGCTGGAAGATGACATTCTGGATAACGATCTTCCGGAGGAGGATCAGCCGGATGAGTTCGACGAAGAGCGGTTACTTGAAAAGATGGAGGATCATCATGACCGCAACGAGACCTTTACCGGGTACAATCAGGAAGCGGCTGACCGGAAGATGGAAGCACTGTACAACACGCCGGCGGAGGACAACGCGTTCCAGGACGAGATACGCGAGGGAATCCGGCTGGCCGAAGAATCTGAAAAAATTCGCGGTATTGCGGAGTACCTGGCTTACAATCTTGACGAACATGGCTACGTTCAGGTGGATCTGGAGGAAGCCGTTGATCTGCTGAACCAGGAAATTCGTGATGAAGCGGATGATTTCCTGGATCGAGTGCAGAACCGTCTTGCGTCTGAAAATGAACCGGAGGCCGTGCTGAAGTCACTGCGGCAGGAGGTTCAGGGCGATGAGCACGGTGAAATGAAACAGCGGTTACTCTCCCATGTGAACGAGGATGGTTCACTTCAACAATCCCGGCAGAAGTTGCTTTCGCTTGAGCAGGTGACGAAGGAGGAAGCGGAGAAAGCGCTGGACCTGATTCAGCAGGTCGGCCCGGACGGCCTCGGGGCCCGAGATAAAAAGGAGTGTTATCTGTTGCAGCTGGACGAGAGCGATCCGGATTACGAAACGAAACAGGAAGCGATTCGAACCTGCCTGGACGATCTGGTTGAGAATAATCTGAAGAAGGCCAGCCGGGAATTGAACATGGATGTAGAGGAGGTGAAGCACATCGCGGAAGATTTGAGATCCCTGGACGATGCACCCGGAGATCAGATGTCAAGCGAGGCGGCGCGGGAGGTGACGCCGGATGTCATCGTACGAAAGGTGGACGGGGACTACGAGGTGGAGATGAACGACTCGTTTGTGCCGGAAGTGGCCGTTTCACGAAAGTATCTGGATCTCCTGCGCGACGACTCGTTGAGCACCGAAGCGAAGGACTACGTGAAGGAAAAAATTAAGAGTGCAAAAAACCTGAAAAGCTCCATTCAGCAACGGCGTGAGACCATTAAGAGCGTTGCGGAGGAAATCGTGGAGCGTCAGCAAGAGTTCCTGGACAAAGGCGTCAATTACCTTCGCCCACTCAAGATGGAAGAGGTCGCCGATGCGATCGGCTGTCACCTTTCAACCGTCAGCCGTGCCACGGATGGGAAATACATGCAGACCCCCTGGAAAGTGATGCCCATGAAAGGGTTCTTTACTCAGGGCACGTCCTCCTCCGACGACGGGAAAGGACAATCCCGGATCAGTGTCATGAATCGGATCAAAAACATAGTGGACAACGAGGACAAATCCGATCCCTATTCGGACAGTGCCATCGCGGACCGCCTGGAGGAACAACATGACATTGACATTTCCCGCCGGACGGTCAACAAGTATCGGAAAGAGCTGGATATTCCGTCCTCAACCAAGCGTAGAGCGTATTGAGCGGGAGCAGGTGCTGTTTCTACAGATCTCGGGGTCCACGGCCCCAATGCGTACCGGTACGCTTGACGCTTTGCCCGTTGAATATTCTGAAATGGTGGTCTATTCCGCCTAAGATATTGAATACAAGTGATTTCTGGTGAGAGGTGGGGGATAGGACCTCTGGCCATCACCGGGTGTTTTCATTCCTTTCAGAGAAGCCAATCATGTTGACCTCGGTCGTTCGAGGATTGTTTATGTCGTTATACAAGGGCTGGCTGAGCATGGCACAGACCGTGTTTCGGTCCAGGCAGTCGGTGCTGGAACTGAATGTATCCTCCATATCAGAGCAGCCGAACCCGATTTCATGGTTGGGAGGAGGGGGAAACAGTCTGCTGGAATATCGACGAATGCTCAAACGGGCGGCCAGGGATCCCAACATCGAGGGCGTCGTGTTGCGAGTGGATGGACTTGAAGGCACCGGATTTGGCTCCATCGAAGAACTACGGGAACAGATTCGGAAGTTTGCTCGGACGGGGAAGTTCACCGTCGCGTACATTGATGCGGTCGGTACCCGGGCGTACTACCTTGCGTCCATCTGCGATCAGGTGTTTATGAATCCCACCGCTGCCCTCGGTCCCCTTGGACTGCACATGCAGCAGTCTTTTCTGAAGGGAACACTGGAAAAACTCGGGATTCGGTCTCACCTGGAACGGGTCGGAGACTATAAATCCGCTTCGGAACGGTTTGAGCGGGAGGAGATGAGTCCGGAACATGAAGAAATGGTCAACTGGTTGCTCGACGACCTGTACGACGAGATCATTACGGAAATTCATGCTCGTCGTGATCTTTCCCGGGACACCGTACGCGATTTGTTCGACGAAGGATTCCTCCAGGCCACCGAAGCGAAGGAGAGCGGACTGGTGGATGATCTTGTTCATCAGCAGGATCTGGAAGAATGGGTTCGCGAACAGGCCGGAGCGTACAGACCGGTGGGATCGGATACGTACCTTGGTCGACGATTACCGTCCGAAGTTTCCCTGCAATCACCCCGGAGAGTGGCCGTTCTTTACGCGGATGGACCCATTCATTCGGGTGACGGGACCCTGATGCCGGATGCCACCGTCGGGTCCCGCACCCTGCGCAAGACGCTTCGAGACATTCGAGATTCGGGGCAGTACGAGGGCATTCTGTTCCGCGTCAATAGTCCGGGAGGATCCGCAGTGGCGTCGGACAAGATCGCCCGTGAAATTCAGCGCACACGTACGGACGAGGAGTTGCCGGTGGTGACCAGTATGGGGGATGTTGCCGGATCAGGCGGGTATTATATCTCCGCTCTGTCGGAGCCGATATATGCGAACCGAACGACGATCACCGGATCCATCGGGGTCGTGATGGGCAAATTCACTGTGGAGGAACTTCACGACAAAATTGGATACCGAACTCAAGACGTAACAAGAGGGGAACGTGCGGATATGAACTCGTCGACGCGTGACTGGACGGACGACGAGCATGAGAAAATCATGTCGTTGATGTCACATACCTATGATCAGTTCGTGGAGGTGGTTCAGGAAGGCCGGAATCGATCACGGAATGAAATTGAGGATGTCGCCCAGGGAAAAGTGTGGACCGGACGGCAGGCGAAAAAACATAAACTGGTGGATGAACTGGGCGGGATGGACGAGGCCCTCCGGCATGTTCGCTCGAAAACGGGCATCAGCGAGGAGGAGCCGCTGCGGCTTGATCCGTATCCCACCCAGCACTTCAGTCTGTTCGGGTCGTTCGGGGGAACGGTCCTGAACCGCCTGGCGACGGCACTGTCCCGGTATTTCCGGTTCTGGTAGCGTTTGTTTTACGTATCGAATCCATTAATATGGGAACGATCTTTACAGGATTCCTACCGTTGACCCGTTACGAATTTTTTTCGTGGGTTTCTTCAACGAACGGTGCCTTCAACGCTTATTCGACGAGGCCCCGACACTCGTTGTCACGGGAAATCGGACAATACGAGGGATCATTCAAACGGGATGAACCGCTCCATTTGCCAAGCACGGACAACATTTCACCTCACTGATTTCATAACTCGACCATGACCGATCAAAAATCATTGATGGCCACCGGCTCCATCGCACTGGACACGCTGGAGACACCGTTTGGAAAGAGTGATGAAGTTCTTGGTGGTTCCGCCTCTCATTTTTGCCTGGCCGCTTCCCATTTTATTCCCACCGAGATTGTCGGTGTTGTTGGGACGGACTTTCCTGATGCGTACAGGGAACTGTTTCAGGAACGAGGAATCGATACCCGCTATATGGATCAGAAAGAGGGCAAAACCTTCAGCTGGCACGGCCAGTATACCGGTCCAATGGAGGAGGCGGAGACACTGGAAATTCAGATGAACGTCCATGAGGATTTTGAACCGCCGTTCGGTTCACCGGCCCCGGAACCGGATATGCTCTTTCTCGGAAACATCTCGCCGGAGTTCCAGCTGGATGTGCTGGACCGGCTCGGGAATGAACCGCCCATCGTGGCCGCGGATACGATGCGCCTGTGGATCGAGACGGCCAAACAGTCGTTAACCGAGTTACTGAAGCGGCTCGATCTTCTGTTCCTGAATTACGAGGAAGCGTTGCTGCTTGCGGAAACGGAAAATACACTCAATGCTGCCCGCCGGATTCGGGAAATGGGTCCGGAAACCGTCATCGTGAAGAAAGGGGAACACGGAGCCATCTCCGTGTCCGGAGAGGAAGTGCAGGCGGTGCCGGGTTACCCGCTGGAACAGGAGCGGGATCCGACCGGTGCCGGTGATACGTTTGCGGCCGGTGTCATGTCCATCGTCCGACGAGAGAACAACCTCGCACCGGATGTCATCCGCACCGGTATGATTCTCGGGACGATCTGCGGTTCATTCAACGTGGAGCATTTTGGGCCGGAAGGAATGCTATCCCTCTCGGAGGACCAGTTCATTGAACGCCTTCGCGAATACACGTCGATATCCGCCATCGACCGCAAGTTTGTTGAACCGATTGAGCAGCTTTCGTTTAACACGTTCCCTCCCCAGGGACAATAATGTGTTTTGATCGTACGTCCCGATGTACGGGCTCGGATGTGACGGTGAAAGTATCTGGCAGGGAAGCTGAACTCATGAAACGCGGTTTTCTACGGTGTTCACTTCCATCAGCCCCTGGACGTCCAAGATGAACCAGAGGAACCAGGGAGCAGAGATGATCCGAGCCCGCCAAAAGGGAACCAATCCGTTGATCCTGCTTTCCGGGCATCCGAAGTCCGAGCGGTGAAGGATGAATCTATTCGTCCCGGTGGGGCCACCGATGCCCATTGGATTCATGATCGCATGATCGCTGCAGGCATAATCATCGCCGTCATCGTGCGGTTCTGACCGGTTGAGGGAGATCTCTGAAATCCACTTAAAGATTTCACACCCCTCCGGACCGATATATAGTAACGTCGTCATGAGGGGAGGTGACGCGTAACGCTCGGTGGATTTTTGTGATGAAGAGCCTGTATGACATCAAATCAACAAACGGATCAGCCGGAGCCCGGGTATGAGGGAGGGATGACCGCACCCCGACATCATCGGAAACAACTGGTACCGGACGCGGTCTCGATATCGTTCAGTTCAGCGCATACCAAAACACCTGCGGTTACACGCGAGCGGACCGGGTTGTTTGGGTCCTCCGGGCTCACCAGAAGTCGATTCGAAGGACAGGGCTCTCCCCGGAGGCGGCACTGATGGGATTCGCGAATCGGATTTTTGTGAAGGGAATCAGCTGATGGGATACATTGGATCGCTTCGCAAGCTCAACTGGAATGCCATCCTGACCACGTCATGCTGCCTGATGCTTGGATTCGTGGTCGTCATCATGCACAAGAAGATCTACGATGTCATGATGAATGACCCGTCATATCAGCTGAACATGGATCAGTTACAGGCCGCTTCCTTTCCCGATTGGGCCGACGGTCGAGTGAAGCGGGATGTGCAGGAACAACTTGCTTCAGGTTCGTCCTTGAGCGTTTATGACACTCACTTCCTGCGCAAGCTGACCTCGCGCTACGAGGCCAGCAAATGGGTCCGTGACGTTCGCTCCATCGAACGACGGGGGCTGGATGGGATCAAGGTCGCACTGGAACTGCGCCGGCCTGTGGCTGTCATTGCCGATCGAAGTGGCCATAAATATCTGGTTGATCGAAAAGGGGTTCGCTTACCCGGCACATACGACACGATTCCGGAGCGGTTCGGCACGGTTTACCGGATTAAGGGACAGGCCTTGAGGGTGCCGGAGCCGGGAAATGCCTGGAACTCAGGGCGAATTCGGGCGGCCGTCTCCGTGGCGGCGCATCTTCAGAGAAGTCAACTAAGCAAGGCACTTCGCGTGCGGTACCTGGAACTCGACGGGACCGTTGAGGACTGGAGAAACGGGAACGGTCAAATTATCATCCGGACGTCCAACGACAAATCCGTCGTTTGGGGAGGTACCGAAGAACTTGGAAACCCATGGGAGCCCTCCCCCAACCGGAAGTTAAAGAATTTACGTCGTGTCTTGAGGGGAGCACCTGATCTGCGCGGGCTGAAAACGGTGAAACTTCAGTTCAGTGATCCTATCGTTTCGATGCAATAAGCATGGCCGGCACGGAGCGACGGACGCGGTATCTACCGGATACATCAACTCCCGTTTTGTTGTTCCTTCTTCTCTGGATCGTCTTTTCATCAGCGCCGCCTCTTTTCTTGACCGGTGGGATCGTTCGGATAGACTTCCTCTCGGAGGATATGATCCACCGGATCGTACTGGCCGTGCAGCTCTCTTATTTGGTGGTTGCGCTTCCTTTACTTCTTTCCCGACCCGATGTTCTGGAGGTCGCAAGCGAGACCGGTGAAGGTACGCTTGATTGGCACCGTTTCTGGCGTTATCAGTTGTTTACCATTGTGTTACTCCTGCTCGGATACCCGGCGTTCATGCTCGCCGGTCAGATGGCTGGTGCATCGGTACAGGATCTTCTGTCCAGTCAACTTCAGCTGTTTTCCCTCGTATTCGGTGTTGGTCTGGTGTGGTGGGGGGCCGGGCGGAAGCGACGATTCTGGTGTTCTGCAATGTTTGTTGGACTGCTCGTGATGACGGTCATGGCACCACTTCTGTACGCGGGTCTCGCCCAGGTGGGCGGTGCGGAGTATCCGTTTCTCCTGCACGTTTCTCCGGTCGTATCGGTGTTTCGTCAGGAACGGGTTCTGGGGATCCGTCCACAACGATTCCAGATACTTCTGACGATGGTAAGCGGAGTGTTGATCTTTGCGGTACTCCGACTGTTTCGGGAGCAGTTCCCGTCGCCGCCGAACGAACGAGCGTAAGGTCATTCCATCCGGCTACCGGATAGCGGGATCAGGGATTTATGATGGAGTGTTCGTGTCCCAGCAAAAGGGAATGAACCCACACCGGCGGTCGTCGCAGGGGGCTCGTTCAGGTTCTCCCTTCCAATCCATCGGCGGCTCGCCTTCCTGCTGCAGAGCGGTTTCGACGGCCGACTGAAGGCGTTCTTTGAACTGCAACAGCTCCTTCCGCTTCGGATGCATTTCATAAAGGATTTGCTCCTCTTCCTCCCGCAGGTAACAGAGCGCACAGGTCAGGGAGTCAACTTCAACCTCGGGATCATTCACGTACGAGAGTGCGTAGAGCAACAACTGGAGACGATCGTCGTGGATTTTTTCGGGTCGCCGGTGTGCATATTTGTAGTCGAGAATGATGGTGCGATCCGGTTGCTTCGCAAGGAGGTCCATGGTCCCTTCAATCGTTGTCGCCCAATTCTCCCCGTGGAGTCGAAATGCAAAGGAATGCTCTCTCCAGACGCCGCTGGCCTTCTTCAGGTAACGATCGTAGACCGTTTCGTATCCGTTCCGTACGCGCTGGACCACTTCCGAGCGAATGTCATCCGGGAGGAACCGACCTGCCTTATGATGCTCGGCGATGTCATCGAGATGTTGGGGGGAAGGGATCTCCGATCCGCTGAGTTTTTCGAGTAAGCTATGCGCCAGCGTACCCGCTTCTTTCCAGGCATAGCGCTCTGCTGATTCTCGGGGAATGACTTCTTCCTCACCCACGTCTTCAGGGATGGAGTGCTCGGCAAGAAATGCATAGCGGCGCGGACACTTCAGCAGTTCAACCAGATTCGTGGCCGTGAACCGTCTCTCTCGTTCGTGATCAGCTTCGTATGGCACCTGCAGGTCACCATTGCTGGACGGTTCGGGTAGATCCGAAGCACTGACGTCCGGTATGGATGGAGCGATGTTGGGCTGGTTGCTTGAGAGGTCGTCGGAAGAAAAGCGGTGCAGGCGCAGTGATATTGATTGTCCATGTGCTTCGATGGACTGTGTGTCTGATCCGTCCAGGTCATTCAGTACGTCGGGCAGGGTGTTGCCGGATCCCGTTTTGTAGAGTTCTTCCACGTTCTTCCACCAGGTGCCTTTTTTGCGCGCATTTCCCCATGCACCTTCCGGATACCATCCGGAGAGAACCAGATAGTCCCGTGCGCGGGTCATGGCCACGTAGAGTAACCGCTGAGATTCCGCCCGGGTCTTTTCTTTGCGGCGCTCCCGGATCCGGTGGTAGGACCAGGTCCTGTGCGGGATATCGGTGTCCGGATCCCGCCACCGTACGCCAACACCCAGGTCGGGGTCAAACAGGTGAGGGTCGTGTACCCGGGGTTTGACGGAGCCCATGTCCGCGATGATCACAATGGGAAACTCGAGTCCCTTGGCCGAGTGCACCGTCATGAGCTGGACCCGTTCGGGATCATCGCCGGCAGCGGGTGCTTCTTCTTCAACGGTTTCCTGTCGGACACTCCGTTCAAGGTACCGGGCGGCTTCGGCAAACCGCATCGGTTCCTCGTGGTCACGATCCAGTAGTGCTTCGAGTTTGTCGAGGTTGGCCAGCGCCTGTTGGCCGCGAGGACCGTTTTGGAGGACTGCGTCGAGATCGGTTTTATCGCGGATGTGCCGCACGAGATCAGATGGCGTACAGCGGTCGCGAAGCTGGAGGAAGGTACGAAGCTGCTCTCGCGCACGCTCGATTTTTCGACCCTCATCCTCCGGGAACGACGATCGGTCCGCTTCCCAGAACGCGTCCGTGATCTTCCCGTCATATTGTTCTTCCGCCCGGGATTTCAGCGTGACCAGTGTGTCGTCCGTGGCCCCGACCATTGGAGATTTCAGGAAGCCCAGCAGTGGGATGTCACGCTCAGGGGCCGAAATCCAGCGAAAAAGGTTTGACATATCCCGCACTTCGGGTTTTGTAAAAAAGTCCTGCCCCTTGAACAGTTGATAGGGGATCTCACGTGCCCGGAACGCTCGTTCATACGGCTGCAGGTGGCCGGTGGAGCGAAACAGTATCGCGATGTCTCCCGGAACCGGATCCCGCTGGTGTCCGTCGGATCCAACAACCTGCGTCGGAGGATCCTCTCCCAGCAGTTGCTTGAGACGTTTCGAAAGGGTTTCGGCTTCCTGTCCACGCATCTCGTCGGAGGAGCCGCTGGTCGAGGGGGGACTCAGAATTTCAACGCGTGGGGCGGGTTCACTGTTTAGGTCGTGCCGGACGGGGACAAGGTCATCCTGTTCGTCGTAGGAGACGTAGAACGGATGATCCATATCATCAAACAGTTCGCGGCTGAACGCATTGAAGAAGTGGATCAATTCCGGTACGCTTCGGAAGTTCTCCTGAAAATGAACACTGCTTCCTCCGCGTTCCGTGACGTCCGACAGTGTTTCCTGGAACAGAGAGACATTCGCTCCACGGAACATGTAAATGGACTGTTTTGGGTCGCCGACCACGACGAACGCACCGGGTTTCAGTTCAATCTGTTGATGGACGGGCTGATCGTCGGATATGTCCGCACAACGGTCCTCTCGCTCGGACAGATAGAAGAGGAGTTCATATTGAAGCCGGTTCACATCCTGGAATTCGTCAATCAACATGACGTCGAACCTGGATTTGTAGTGGTTCCGGAGATCCGGATTGTTCTTCAGGCCATCTCGAACGGTAAACAACAGGTCGTCGAAATCAAGATATCCCTGTTCGCGTTTGAAGGATCGATAGGTTCGGTTGATGGTGATGAGGTGGTCGAGAAGGGCGTCATGCAGGGGTTCGGCATTCAGAAGAGCAATCATTTTCTGTAGATCCCCCCGGCTGGAAGAACTGGGTTGGCTTTTGGGGTACCCCAGGTACTCTCGAAGGGGCTCACGGGCATTTGAAAGTGCATTGGAAACCGTCCCTGCCAGTACACATTCCGCTTTCTGACGCCACTCCGTGAATTCGACCATATCCGTTTCGGGACCGAGGGTTCGTAGCCAGTGTTTCAGACCATCCGCCATGCCACGGAACGTTTGAAGGTGTTCGCCTGTTTTGGTGCTTTCATCGATGGGGATATCCAGAATAGCATCGATCGCGTCGATGCATGAGGACACCCGTCGTTCAATTTGATCTGGGATCTGTTGAAGGAAGACCTCCATCTGATCCTGTACATCCTCCGGTCGAACACCATGGTTTTTGCACTGGGTCAGAAGGGTTTCCAGGACCCCCTGAAGATCATGGGACGTGGCGTGTTCCTCCTGGAACCCGAAGTTGCGAAGCAGTTCCTGTGCTCCCGGATCTCCCTCCTTGATCGATTCGGAAATGTGGTTGTTCACGATGCGCGAAAAGTGACGTGATGCGTCTCGCTGCTGCAGGACGGAGAAGTCCGGGTCCAGGTGAAAGTGAACGGCCTGTTCGCGAAGAATACGTGAACAGAATGAGTGAATCGTTCCGATGTAGGAGGCGGGCAAGCTGCGGCGCACCCGCTCCCAGAGCTCATGCTCTTCCCCTCGATCCAGCCGGTTCAGAACGAACTCCCGAATGCGCTGCTTCATCTCGCCGGCTGCCTTTTCGGTGAAGGTAATGGCGGCGAGATCATGCAGCGACCGTTCGTCCGGTGCTTCCTCAATCCATCGAACGATCAGTTCCGTCAGTGCCGTGGTTTTTCCCGTCCCTGCGCTGGCAGAAACGACGGTATTTTGTTCAAGTTCAAATAACCGCTGCTTCTCGGCGGACCAGTGCAGCTCGTCCATTGAAAATGACAGGATATACAATTCAAGGGGTTGAAGAATCGTACTTTAGCATAGCACAGTTCCTGTATCCAGAACGCTCATAGATGTAAGATTTCGGAGCCGGGACAGCACGCCTTCGGCGTGGGGGACGACGAGGAACAGCCCACCCGGTTGCTGGATCGAAATTTCTGACAGTTCCTGTACAATGGGTGTTAGAGGTGCCTAAATTGTTCGTTGTTACAGATCAGGAAGGAGGAAGGTAGTAATGACGGATGTAGCTCAAAAAGCGGTCGGCTCCGTGATTCAGGCCATGAAGACCTCACAGATGTACCCTCAGGATCATCCACGTGTTCAGGATAAGATTGATGAGACGATCAATCTACTTGATCAAATATTTGAGGAACATGGTGAGTTAGTGGTTGGAGTGGACGGGAACCAGCTTCTCATTCAGGATGCTCCTGCGGATCAATCCGATGAATTTCTAACGGAGTTTCGGGAGCGGATTGCGGAGCGTAACGTGGGGAGCCTGGTATTAACGGGCGGACTGACGGCGGACGAACTGCTTGATCTGATGTGGATCCTCCGAAAAAGTGCGGAAGAAGTCATGGAGGAAAATGAGCTTCGAGATGACCTGACCTCCTCGTTCGACCACGTGGAGTTTAATTCCGTCTCGATTCAGATTTCGGAGGACCGTCTCAAGCATTCCACAGACGATGATTCCCCCGAAGACACCGATTCAGCTGACGAGGAAGAGGCGTCCGACGAACAGGTGGCCTCTCCGCACGAAGTGCTGGTGGAGCAGCTTGACGACGTACTTGAGGATGTGGAAACGGAGGACTTTCTGTCGGAGCTTCCGGACGAACTAAAAGATGAACTGCGTTCGTCGTTCGAAAAGCTCGGTTTTAACGTGCTCACCAGCATTATCAATCAACTGATCAGTCAGGCGGAGCAGCTTGGAGAGGAGCTCACGGATGACTCCGCTCAGCAACTTCTGAACAATTTTCTCCTGAACATGACCCGGGAACGCGACGTGACCTTCTCGGAATTCAAGGACGGCCTGAAAGAGACCCTGGGGGGCATCGAGGGACATACGCGAGACATGCTAGTCCATCAGGATGCCGATCAAGAACCGTCCGGAAGCACCACCAACTTGCTTTCCGATCTGGATGCGGATGTGCGGGGGAATGTCATCGGAAATGAACTGCGTGAAGGAGATTCCGAGCAACTGCGGCAGGCTGTTGACGAAATGACCTCCTCCGGCGGGGAACTGATTTCCCTCTCCGATTCCGTCACCGAAGAAATGAATGTTACAACCCCGGAGGATGCCACCGATCTGTCGAACTATTTTCAGTCCATCACGGGCGATGTGTCGGCTCCCGGCACAAGGGCGGACGTCCTGTTTCTGGATCCGGATCACGCATTTCGGGAGCGGTTCACTGAGATTCTGACCCGCCTGGGATGTTCTGTCGACGGATTCGAAACGGGAAACGACGTCCGGGAGATGATCGCCGAGGGTGAGTCCCTCGCAGCGTACGATCTTCTTCTGATGGACGTGGAACTTCCGGAGAAGGACGGTCTGGATCTACTCAAGGAATTCGGGGCGAAGCATGTGGACCTGCCCGCTGTCATCATGACCGAGGAGACGGATTTTAAGGATGCGTTTGAAGTGCTGACCTATCCGGAACTGGAGTTTCTGGAAAAACCGGTTGAACCGGATGAGTTTGTCTCCACGATTCTTGAACATATTCAATCGATCTCCAAACAAACATCACACGAGAGCACGGCGGAAGCAGAAGAGCGTCAGAAAGCCCGGGAAATCCAGGAAAAATTGATCAACCAGGAATTCCCCAGGTTCCCGGATGTAAATCTGTTCTCGTATTATGATCCCTCCACGTATGTGGGAGGGGATTTTCTGGATTACATGCCGCTGGACCGGGACCGGAACCTCTTTCTGATTGGGGACGTGGCGGGACGAGGGGT
>CAZQNZ010000040.1:2322-16195 GCA_964594615.1 uncultured Planctomycetia bacterium | reverse complement strand
GCCGGGGACGGCGGCGCTCCCTCAAGGTGCTCGTTCTCGCCACGGCTTCCGTGAGGTCGGAGGGTGCTGTTTGATCCGCCATTTCCCTGTCGCTCAATACGAAGACACCGCAACTTCCCAGATAAATCCGAGATGAATTCCTCGTGTTGCGGAATCACCGTTATCCTTTCCGTGTCCGTTTGACAAGGGTGCCACCGTACGGGAGCGCCGTCATCCATGAGAGCGCTTTTTGATCCAGATATTTTTCACACCTTCGTCGACGATATTCAGACAGGCGGTGTGCCTTCCAAAACATCGGACGCAGAACCATCGCGGAGGGAAGATTTCTTCTGCAGATTCCCCGACCAGGCGTGAAAGCGAGCACGCTCGGATCGACGGATTGCTTCGAATGAATCCGCGCACCAGAACAGCCGCAAAACTGCACCGGTATCTCTGGGTCGTTCTGGGGTTGATGAGGTCCGGCTGCCTTCTCCCGCCGTGGAGGTGCGGACTGAAGAACCGGGACCCGATGGAGCTGAACACGCTCCATCGGGCACGGTTCCGAACATCCGTACCTTACTTTTCTATTCGTTCCCGGAGTTTGCGCCGTTGTTGCCGGACGCGCGCTCAAGTGACAATTTCAGCCGTTCCGGCAGGGAAGCATCTTTCGGATACTCATCACCGTACATGGTCCCGGTGACACGCTGTTCAAACTTCTTGCGGACCAGATCATACAGCTTGTCCGGGAGCGGCACATAGCCCGCGGCCTTCACGGCCTCCGGTGCGACGTCCAGGTAGAAGTCCACGTACGCTTTCACCTCCTCGCGCTCGGCCGATTCCGGTCGGACATAGATGAACAGGGGACGGGCGAGTGGATACGTTCCCTCGGCAATCGTTTGCTGAGTGGGCTCCACCGGCTCATCTCCGGCTTTCACCGGAACCACCTTCAGCTTCTCCTTGTTCTCCACGTAGTATGCGTATCCGAAGTATCCGAGGGCGTATTTGTTCCCGGCGACCCCCTGCACAAGCACGTTGTCATCGGAGTTGGGCGAGTAATCCTTTCGGCTCTTCCCTTCTTCTCCAACAACCGTTTCCGTGAAGAAATCAAACGTGCCCGACTCGGTGTCCGGACCGAACAGCTTGATCTCCTCGTCCGGAAACGACGAGCGCAGGTCACTCCAGGTACTGATTGAACTGTCGGGTTTCCAGAGCGCTTTCAGTTCCTGCATGGTCAGGTGATCCAGCCAGTCGTTCTCTTCGTTCACGACCACGGACAGCCCGTCGTAAGCAATGGGTAACTCGATGATGCCGATGTTGTTCTTACGCGCTTTCTCAAGCTCGGACGGTGTGATCGGACGGGACGCGTCATTGATGTCCGATTCACCGCGCACGTACTTTTTGAAGCCGCCACCGGTCCCGTGGCTGCTGACGGGGGCAAAATACGGTTTGTCGGTCTGCTGCTGAAACCGGCTGGACACTTCCCGGGAAATCGGGAAAACGGTGCTGGACCCGTCCACGATGACCTGCTTGCGTTCACCGCCGCAGTTCAACGGAATGATCAGGGCACAGGAAAACAGGGATAGAACAAGAAGTACTCGTTTCATCACAACCTCCGTACTCAATGAAATAACAAAAACACGTCGAACAACAAGATGCGACAACCCGCGTCCGGTCCGGCCGGAAAAGGGCGTTGTATTAAACGAAACACGTGCGGAAGTAACAACGCACTGGCGGACCGGAGCGTCCGGTCTGACAACTTTTTGTGTCTACCTCCTGAAATTGGTGTCTGATTCGTATATTTGCACTACGAGAAATGGTGCGTTGAATAGCGATCCATTCCCTCGCTTCGCTCGGGAATCCAATTTTTCGAATATCTTTTAAACCCCGGGGTTCACTCCGCTAAACCCGGGTCGATTATCCGTCGTCCCCTTCGGGACTCACATGGCGTGGACATCCCACAACCCCCCGATAAATCGGGGGGCTAAGCTCACACCGTCCCGTTCGGGACGGTGATCGGGAACCTCATACAAACCGCAACGAACGATCGCCACGGCGAACGGTGATCGAAACAGGAAACGTCAACAAACACATTGTCGATAAAGGATGACGGAGCCGCAATAACGCGTCCCGGAGGGACGCAATGAGCTTAGCCCCGAGATTCATCTCGGGGTTGACGTTCGGAAATATGTCTCACAAGTCCCGAAGGGACGAATGAACAATCCGGATCATAGATTGTGCGGACCAGGGAGACTGCTGAAAAAAACCTTGTAAGATCAGTGCGGATGAATTAGCAGAAAAGCGCAGGCGATGCGGAGGAAGCATCGTCAAGCATTTACGACGCCGCGGACGTGTCAAATGCACCGCATACGAAAGAGCGGGAATGTAAACAAAATTAGTTAAGAAAAGGGGTTTTCAGCAGTCTTTTAGCATGAACAAAAATGTAAAACGCCCGGGGAAGGCGCCCGGTTTTGATGGTCTATCGGACCGGAATTCCTCGGGATAAGGAGGAACCAGTGCGCGCTTCCCCGGACGAAACAGGTAGGAGGTGCTTGCCTTAGAAATCGATCTGAAATCGCGTGCTCACGAAATTCCCGTCGCCGTCCACACCCGCGTTACCGAGTGCGTCCGTGACGTCGGCGTTCGTGAAGTTCAACATCACCCGCACGGAGGGGTTCAGGTACCAGTTCACTCCGGCGGTGATGATGTCGGTTTGTCCACCGACAATTCCGCTATCGTTCAGGTCCATGGTGGAGTACCGTGCGGCGATTTCCCACGCGCCGGTTCCCCCTTCGGTGGTGAAATTGGACGACGGAGATACACGATCGAACTCGCCACCGTCGTAGGGTCGCACCTCGCCGGTGAGGAAATACGACCCCTGAACGTACCAGGACGTGAAGGCGGGGTCGGATCCGCCCAGTCGATCGTATTCCCGCTGCATCCACTCGGCCTGCGCGGTGAACGAATCCATCACCGTGGCCGCCTCCAGACCCACTCGGGTACTTCCATCGGCCGGAAAGTTGGCGTCCACAAAATCAGGCGCGAGATGCACTTCCGGTTCCCAATCCTCGGACACCGGGCTGTTGGCGTCCGGGTCGAGCGATTCCACCGAACCAGACGCACCGACGTGCACCAGTGACGTCATGTCCTCCGCGGCATACGGTAAACCCGTCAACCGACCGGTCACCTTGTGGTGTCCGTCGGACACGTCGGATCGTCCGCTGGCGGAACGAAAGAAGCCCAGGCCGTAATGCACTCGGCCATCGGCGGGATTTCCCCCGAGCTGTGCTCCGAGGTCACGGCCTCCGGCCCATTCGGTCATAATCGGACGGGACATCAGGCTGATGTACTTGGAGGACGTCTTTTCGGACAGCATCATGTCCTCCTTGAACTTCCCCACTTTCAGGGACGAGCTCGGTATCGGCGTCGGGAAATCCAGGTACACGCTCTTGACATCCACCGGCGCCCCGGCGAAGTCCACCTGGAATTTATACCCGATGTCGTACAGCGTGCCTTCGGTGAACAGGCGGGCCCGGCGAAACTCCGCGCCATCCGCGTCGTCACCTGTCACGGCTGTGACATTATCGTCGATGTCCCCAACGGTCCAGTCGAACATGATTCGACCGCCGAACTCACCGGAAAATCGACCGTCCGCCGTTTCCCAGTTGAGCTTTCCGCTGCCGTCGGAAAAGTACACCCGCATTTCATCGGGGTCCTCCGATACATTCTCATCGCCCTGTCCCTCCTCCAGACGTTCAAGGCGGGACTCCAGCTCCTGAATTCGCTGGTTGAGCTCCGAATCGTCCTGGGCCCCGGCGACGGAGAACACGAGTGCTGAAATGGCCATACCCAGCAGGGCAACTCCCGCACTCCTGCAAAGCGTGCGCAGAGGCTGAACCAGGTAGGGTACATCCTGTAGATCCTTCATACAACCCTCCACATCAAATGCATATTCGACAAATTGAACGAAATCGATACAACCTTTGTCACGTTCCAGACCCCCTCACCTCCTCATTTTCATCGCTCCTTATGTGCCATGAACGGTGCCGGTTTTCCGAATTGTTCCATGGAATTGAAATCCGAATCTCCGCTTTTTTAACGGTAGCTTCTCTACCCGGATTTATTGTTAACAGCGATATTTCAATCCGTCATGCTTCTAACCCATACAGATCAAACCGCATGTCAAAGAGCCCCGAACGTCAGAGAGGGGGTCATATGATCTTGCTCGTAATCTTTTAGCGCGTACCGGGATAAATTGATCGTTCTTTGGTCCCTGGCCCCTCTGTTACCTTCGGGGCTCCGAAAACAGACGTTTCCGCCGGTAGGACGTTTTTTCCTGGTGGGGCTACCTGCTTGCCATATCGAAGGCACATTTCAATTACCCAACCAGATCAACCAAATCGACCGGTGATGTATTTCGCGGTTCGCTCCCGGTCCGGATTCATGAACAGCTGATCGGTATCGTTGAATTCGACCAATCTTCCCTTGTAAAGAAACGCCGTGTAGTCGGAGATCCGTGCGGCTTCCTGCATGTTGTGTGTAATGATCAGGATGGTGTACGCCCCGCGCAGATCCGTGATGAGTTCCTCAATCCGTCGCATCGCTCCCGGATCCAGCGCGGAAGTGGGTTCATCGAGAAGAATGACATCCGGATCGATCGCCAGCGCTCGTGCAATGCAGAGCCGTTGCTGCTGTCCACCGGACAGTTCACGGGCATCCTGATCCAGCCGATCCTTCACCTCATCCCACAGGGCCGCCTCGCGCAGCGAACGTTCCACAAGCCTGTCCAGATCCCCGCGTGCCCCCCATCCACGCAGTTCCGGCCCGTACGAGACGTTTTTGTAAATGCTTTTGGGAAACGGATTGGGTTTCTGGAACACCATGCCGATGCGGCGGCGGTGTGCAACGACGTCCACGTCGTCCGCGTATACGTCCTGTCCGTCCAGCCACATGTCCCCTTCCGTGCGGCATCCGTCAATCAGATCCGTCATGCGGTTGATGGATTTCAGAAACGTGCTTTTTCCGCAGCCACTCGGGCCGATAATCGCCGTCACTTCTTTTCGCGGCACCTGCATGGTCACATTGTCGACCGCCTTTAAATCGTCGTAAAAGACGGAAAAGTCACGGCATCTCAGCACCGGTGAATCGTCCGTACGATCGTCCGGTTCCGGGCGATCCACCACCTGGTCGGCGAACTGTGACATCAGGTCCGTATCCTCTTCCAGCGCGGTCTGTTGCTTGACCATTCGTTACCTCCATGAATGAACACAAATTCGAGAATTATGACCCCATTTCCTGAGTTCGGGCACGAAGAACAACCGCCACTCCATTCATCACGAATAGAACGGCAAGAAGCAGGAGAATCGCAAGCGCCGCCCGGCTCTGGAACGCGCGCTGCGGCAGACTCCACCAGTTAAAGATCTGTGCGGGCATGACGGTGGACTTGTCCAGAATCGACGTCGGTGCGTCCGGGAAAAAACCCACCATCCCAATCAGAATGAGCGGCGCCGTTTCCCCCATCGCCTGAGCCAAACCGATGATGCTTCCGGTCAGGATGCCGGTGATAGATTCCGGCAATACGTGATGCAGAACCACCTGCCAGCGAGTGGCCCCCATGGAAAACCCGGCCATTCGAGTGGAATCCGGAACCGATCGCAGGGCGGACCGTGAACTGATAATGACGATGGGTAACGTCATCAGTGCCAGCGTTAGCCCGCCCACCAGAACCACCGAGCGCCCCAGACCAATGGTGTTGATAAAAATCGCCAGCCCCAGCAACCCGTACAAAATCGACGGGATGGCCGCGAGGTTATTGATGTTGATCTCGATCAACTGGGTCAACCAGTTGTCCGGCGCGAACTCCTCCAGGTACACGGAGGTCAGCACCCCGATGGGGACCGCCGTAATCAGCACCACCAGCAGCACAAGTACCGACCCGATGAGCGCCGACTTCATGCCGGCCACTTCCGGATGCTCCGAGGAATCTCCGTTGAAGAAGAAAAATCGATTGAACCGTAACTGGACCATACCGGACGCCTTTAACTCGTCAATTGTTCGTGCCGTTCGCCACCCGTTTATTAGTTCTTTTAGCCGTGACGTCGAACTCAAGTCGATGTGCTTCTCTCCACGCTGCCGGGTGCGGGAGGAGGTCCCGGATGCGATACTGTTCGATGGGTTCGCGTCCTCAGTCGACGTTTGTTTTTCCTCCATTCCAGCGGCGTTACTGGACTTGACGTCGGACATGATCGCATCCAGATCCGGATCCGGCACCGGTTTCCGTCCCAGCTGGTTCATCAGCCGTTCGTACTCCGACGCGCGGTATCCCACCTTGCTGGGCTGGCCTTTCACGTACTGGTCGACGTCCGAGTCGAGCACCACCCAGCGGTCAAACATGGATTTCTCGCCAAATCGTGATCGATTGAACGCCATCTGGATACGACCCGCTTTGATCATCTGCTCCACCGGCGTCTGGAGCTCCTCCGGCAGCGGATGGTCCGACTGACTGATCATGTACTTCTGTAGCGCTTCGGATCCGGTCAACGAGACGGTCCGGGACGATCCGGTCCCCTGTTTGAACTGCGAACGCACGGATTCGAAGGCGTCCGGGCGAATCAATTGACGCACCGTGCTCGCGGGGATCCGGATCGGGGCGTTGTTTCTCATGTAGATCGGGAGTTCGTCCGCTGAAAGAGTTACGTCCTGCACCGCTTGCTCCGGGTGGCCCGGCGTCGCCTGCTCAAGGTCAAGTGTAACGCGTACGATGGGAGACTGGCCTTTTCTCTGGACGTCACGAATACGGGCCGGGCTCACGATGTCACGAACGTCCTCGGGGAATGCGGTTTCCGGGTTCTGCACGGTGTCGGGTGTGTAGGTCACCGTGGTTCGCACCCGGGCCTGCCATAGCGCGGAGTATCCCTGTCGGACCATGTCAAACAGAAAGAAAACAACGAACGCCGCCGCGATGATGAGTGCCCCCGCCGTATACATTCGAAATCGACGTTCTCGCCACGTTCGTGCATCGCCTCCTTCGGCCTGTCCGAGGAGGGCGTTTCGAATGTCCTCGGCCCCTTCGCTCTGTCGGTTCATGTGTTGAGAATTTCCTGACATCTGTCTGCTCCCTGACTCCAGTACATGTTACTGTCCGGTATGCTGATGCCGGAATCGACGAATCACCACTGATGAAACGATATTTAACACCAGCGTAATGACCAGCAACTCCAGACCGAGGCCAAACGCGGACAGGGTCTGCGGATTGTCGAAGGCCAGGTCGCCGGTCAGGTTGTACACAATGTGAACGGTGACCGTGCTCGTCCCTTCCAGCGGGTCGGGCGGCCAGCCGGCGGCCAGCCCCGCCGCCATCACCACGATCATCGTCTCGCCCACCGCCCGTGAGACGGACAGCAGAAGCGCCGAGACGATCCCCGGCAACGACGCCGGCCACACGACGCTCTTGATGGTTTCGGATCGGGTGGCCCCCAGCGCAAACGCGCCTTTTCGCACCTCGTCCGGGATCGACGTCATGACGTCGTCGCACAGCGAGGACATTAGCGGAATGATCATGACCCCCATCACGATGCCCGGCGCGAACGCATTCTGATAGCTGATGTCCAGGGCGAGCGGCCCTCCGGACACACCGAGCAGGGGTAATATCTGGTGGTTTAAAAATCCAACCGTCCACTCCACACCGTGCACGATCATCGGTGCCACCGTCACCGCCGCGAAAAATCCGTAGACCACCGTGGGAATGCCGGCCAGTATTTCGAGGAGTGGTTTCGCCACGGCCCGCACGCCCCGGGAGGCATACTCGGACATGTAGGTGGCCGAGAGCAACCCGATCGGTCCGGCCACGGAAATCGCAATGGCGGTGATAACGAATGTGCCCGCAAACAGGGGCAGCGAACCGAACGAAGATCCCGTGCCCTGTTCACCGGCTCGCCCGGCGGATTTGAGGAACGAACCGCCCGGATCCCACTCCGTTCCCGTGATAAAATGCCAGAACCCGACCTTGTTAAAGAAACGGATGGCGTCGAAGAGAACGGAGAAAAGAATGCCAATCGTGGTCAAAATGGAAATGGTGGAGGCGGTGATCAGGATCCCGTACACAACCCACTCACATACCCATCGTACGTTCGTGGTTTCGTCCACGGCCTGCACGGCGGGCCAAAACAGTATTGCGGGCAGTCCCAGCCAGCCGACCGCCAACAGATAAGACGGCACCTCCAGCACACCGCTAACATCAAGCACGGCCAGAAGGATACTCAGAAGAACAGCCGGACCAAACATGACAATCACCACGTACCAGCTGTAGTACCCCGGGGAGGTTCCCGGATCCTTCCCGTCCTCAATCATGCGCAGCGTCCGTGAACGTCCCGCGTAATAACCGATGCCACCCAGAACGATCACGGCGAAAAGGAATGATAAAGCGCGAATCATGATCCCTCCGCACAACGAATCGATCCAACCACCCGCTCGCAGTGCTCTGCCCTCGCGGGAAGAAAAACGCGTTCAAAAAGCGATTGACGTCCCCGCATCGCCGGAAACGAGTGAGAGCGGGCTGCTCGAGGTGAGCAGCCCGCGGAAATCTCACATCGATCGGGGGGTGTAGCATGCAGAACGCAGGATTTACTGTTCTAAAAAGCCATTTTCCCTGGCGTAGTCCTGGAGTGTTTCCAGTTTCCCGTCTTTGACCTCCAGCGGATCCAGGCTCAGCACGCGTTCCCGCGACGCTTTCCGGAGTTTCTCCGGAAGCGGAATCAGTCCGATGTTGGACAACTGACCGTCCGGACCGATCATGTCCTCGCTCATGAACATCTTGATGTACTCGTACATGCCCGGTACGTCGTCAATGTGCGAGGCCTTGACATAAAAGTACAGGCTCCGCGAAATCGGATACTCGCCACTGGACACGTTTTCCGGGGTCGGACGTTTCCCGTTAATCCGGGCTGCCTCCAGTTTATCCCGGTTGTTGTTCAGAAAACTATATCCAAACACACCGAAGGCCTCCATGTCATTCCCCAATTTTTTCACAATCAGGTTATCGTTCTCACCGGAGTTGACCCAGTGTCCATCCTGACGGATGTCCGTATATTCCCCATCGTAAGCGGGAATTTTGGCCGTTGCCGCTTCCAGGACGAGATCTTCAAAGGCATCTCGCGTACCGGACGTGGTCGGCGGGCCATAGAACGTAATCTCCCGATCGGGCAACGAGGAGCGGATGTCACTCCAGCTCTCGTGCGGGTTTTTGATGAGGCCGGATCCATTCGGATTCGGCACCTCTTTGGCCACGGCCATCGTGACGTCTTTCAGGGTCAAATTGACCGAGGAGTTGGCTTTGTTCTGTGCGATGGTCAGCCCATCGTATCCGATGACCGCTTCGGAGATTTTCTTCACGCCATTTTGCTTCGCCCGGTTGAATTCACTCATTTTCACTTTCCGGGACGAATTGGTGATATCCGGCGTATCCAGACCCGGACCCTCCCCGAACAACTTATGACCTCCACCGCTTCCGGTGGACTCCAGTGCCGGGGTGTTAAAACGGGTCGTTTCACCGAACTGTTCGGCGACTGCACTTGCAAACGGGTACACGGTACTGGAACCAACGATGCGGATCTGTTCACGGTCACTGCTCTGTGCCTGGACCGCCTGTGGCAAACCGGCCACGACAATCGCGGCGGCCAGCAGGGTCCATATCATCGATCTGAGATCGTTCATTCTGTCGACCTCCTTGTTTCAAGGATGAAACGAAGACTCGAAATCGAACCGCGGCGGTGATCAACCTGATCCCACCAACCGGCTCGTGCTATGGTTCATATAACGGTGCCCTCCATACGAATGGTTCCACGATTTTTGAACGGTTTTCTTGAACGGTCCCCTGCGATGGGAAATAAACACCTGCGGGAACGCTTCCCGGAAGACTCCTCAAAGAACCTTGGTCGCGAACGTGCAAGGAATCGCACGATACGAGGTGGATCTGCCAGGCAGGGAGAAACAGAGATGGCCCCGGTGGCGGGAGCACCGGGGCCACGCTCTGGAGTACGGAGGGGTGAGGTCAGGTAACCCGGCCTCGCCGGCGTGTTTCCTGTACCGGGAAACCGCCGGATGGGCCTGTTTCATTTGAACCATGATCCTTCTATTCTGAACCTTCTTAACGTCGTCACGAGGCGAATTTGTTCCATTACCTATTCTGTCGTCCGTTTCGGATAGATCCCATGGATACCATCAACCTGACCATCTGGAGCTGTTACGTATGACCGTTCGCCTACCGGGTCACGTCGTGGCTCGATCGCGTCAACGACCGGGTGGACTATTCGCTGGAGATGACCTGGAAGGCCTTCCTGCTTGAACAGGTCAATCATCCGAAATCCCGGCATGACGAATGGAGCGCCTGGACGGATGACAACTTTGACTCCCGTGATCTGCCTCCCCACGAGGCGGCGATCAGTGTGAGGGAGCGACACGGTGCGGACGCCTTCCAGCGCTACCACCGAGCCCTGTTTGACGCCCATCATGAAGCGGAGCGGGATCTGACCGATTCCTCCACGCTGATTGCCATCGCGGAGGAACAGGACCTGGAGAGTGACACGCTCCGAACGGATCTTGAACAGCATTCGTTCCGGGAAGCCGCCGGGGCCGATCATCTGGAAGCGGAGGAGGAACATGGGGTCTTCGGGGTCCCCACGGTGCTGTTCGAAAATTGTCAGCCGATCTTTCTGAAACTGGCCGGCGGGGACTGGGAGGGAACGGACGACGTGGAACTGTTCGAATCCATCTACCGGACCGCTGCAACGCGGCCGCACCTGCTCACGATGAAGAAACCCTCTCAGGCAGCCGACCGGCCGGGGGCTCCGGAGCGGTTTTAACGTCTGCCGTAGCGGGGGCTCAACGCTAAAGAACACTGTTTCCCTACCAAGGCCGCCGGGGAGGACGACGCTCCTCGTCCGTTGAATGGAAGCCGAAGGACACCGTATAGCTAGAATCTGAAATGGTCGTCCTGAGGGCCCATAGAATCATCGCAGACGGCAGATGTTTTGAACGGCTACATGTAACCAATAGAAGTGGGAGCAATAACTGTTCAACAAAGGCACAACCCGTTCGACGGACAGTCGACGTCTGGAATAGACGTCCGCTCCCCCTGTCGAGGTAGCACCGGACTCTCAAACCGTGCTTCCGCAAGCGCCCGACCATCGGTCACCATTATATCGCCCGGATCCGTCATTCATGCGGGGGCCGAACTGGGAACGAAAGCGACTCGCTTTCGTGACGGTGTCCACAGCGAAAAGCAGGCGATCCTGGACGTCCCTCCCCCCTTCGATCGCAGGTGCTGTACCTTCATGGAGTGGCCGTAGGTCATTGTTCCATCCACATGTGAAACCGTGTGAAAGCGAGGGCGCTTTCACTCCAAAGAATCGCACGCTTTCCTGAGGCAAGCAGAATCTTGAACCGCTGCAGGTAACCGGTAGAAGAGAGGGAAATGACTGTTCACAGATGCCTAACCTGTTCGACGGACCGTCACCGTCCGGAATTGGCGTTTGATCCGCTATCGAAGTAGCACCGGAGTCAGGCCCGTGCTTCCGCAAGCGCCCGACCATCGGTCACCACTGGATCGCCCGGATCCGTCATTCATGCGGGGGCCGAACTGGGAACGAAAGCGACTCGCTTTCGTGACGGTGTCCACAGCGAAAAGCAGGCGATCCTGGACGTCCCTCCCCCCTTCGATCGCAGGTGCTGTACCTTCATGGAGTGGCCGTAGGTCATTGTTCCATCCACATGTGAAACCGTGTGAAAGCGAGGTCGCTTGCACTCCAAAGAATCGAACGCGTTGCTGAGGAAAATTGTGGAGAACGTACTCCTTCCAGCATGTCTCGCCGGTATCGATCCACGGAGCATAGGTGATGAAATTGAAGCCCTTCATCATCTGTGCGGAGGTAAACACGTCACGAAAGCGAGGCGCATTCGTTCCAATAAACCACCCGGCACCGGAGGGAGGGAGCACGGGGATCGCAAGAGGCCACAGGATGTCACATCCCCGGTATACATCCTCAAGCATTCTTGTAAATTTCCTCCGGGACACCCTGTGACTTACACAGAATAACCCATGGATCGATGCCTCTACGAACTGGATAGTGCCTGTTTCAGCAGTTGCTTGGCTCGCTGAAATTGACACCGAACTCGTTCCGGGGTGGTGTTCTGCTGCTCGGCCACCTGGTGGATGTCCAGCTGATCCGACATCGACAGAACCAGTAGCCGGCGATGCAGATCAGGCATGCGCATCAGTGCCTCTCGCACGTCATCAAACTGAACCTGTTCAATCCACTGCTCGTCACCGGTCCTTCCGGTCATTTGCTTTCCTCTGCCGGATGCCGGTCGTACGTCATTTCGAGGATCGGATTGAAACCGGTCCAGCCACAACTGGCTCATAATCCGGGTTAGCCATGATCGCACATCCTCGTCCGGTTGCTCACTGTGGTATCGATCCCGTGCCTTCATCAGGGTCTGCAGGACCAGATCCCCTGTGTTTGCCCGGTCATGGATCATGGATCGGGCCACGGAATGCAGATGATCGAGGTGCGGGAGCACCTCGCGCCGAAATCGACCGTTCTCGGTCATCGGTACCTCCGAATACGTAAATGGGATCAGTCGATGAATTGGTCGGTTAACGGATTCGGTGGGTTCCTTTGTTCCGATGAGTCGACAGGCCGTCGCCGGTCTGGCATCTTCGTGTCCGCTGGTGGGCGGACCGGGGGTTCCCGATGTTCAGGTTCATGAAAGTGGCACGATAACCCATACGCTCACAGGAAAATGGACCGTCGTTTCCGTTTTCGCGACCATGTCCCATTTTCCGAACGGTCCACCTGCCCGGCTGACTCAGGAAGGGCAATCATATCGTATACCTGACCGGAGCCGGAAAGGGCCACTTTTGCCCGTTGATCGAAGGTCTCGTGCTCAAACAGGTAAACATAGCCGTCACTGCGCCGGTGACGTTTCGATCGTTTGGCCACTTCACTGCACCCGACCCAGATTCCGTCTTCGGTGATGGCAAGGCCCCTCGGCCAATCCGATACCCTGAACAACGGTTCCTGGGTACGTACGTCGAACACGAAGCCATCACCCGACGCGGTACTCAGAAACGTTCCTCTATACGGAACAAAGTCATGTGTGTCCTGAATGCCCGGGTTCGTGTGGACATCCGCCTGATCATAGGCCCGTATGGAAAACGGCTGATCATACAGAAACTCATGAAGATCCAGCCTCAATATCCGGGATCCCTTCGGGCTCGAGTTCAGGCCGATGTACAACCGGTCGTCACGAGCAAGGACCGTGTTGAGGTGATTGCGACCGTCGCGTGTCGGATGGGCATAAATCACGCCTGCTCTGTGACCATTTTTGTAGTTGTAGCACAGTACGCGGTCCATGTTGGCATCCGCCAGAAAGACAAAATCGCCTGCTGTGGTGATCTGGTGGACGTCACGAATGCCGCGAAAGATTAGTTCATACTTGATGTCACATTCCGCATGCGGATCGAGCACGTGCAATTTTTTCACGTTACTGTGTTTACCGAACCAGGGAAACCGCCGCACCACTCGTGACACCACCATCACCAGATCGGTTCCGGGATGGGGGGCGATGCCAAACAGGCCCCTGGAGGGAAACAACCGTGAATCGGCAACGTCCCGGTTAGAAAGTCGGCGAACCGGTTCATCCATCTCATCCGAGTATTGATACAGGCCGTATCTCGTGGTGATGAGCAGGTTCGTCATATCGCAGTCCGTCGTTCCACCGACCAGGAAGGGTAGAGAATTCATCGTTCCGGGAGATCTCAGGCATACACGCAGATCCCCGGAATTCTACCGACTCCACACGTACAGAATCAAATGCCTCCTGCCTTCTGCCGAATGAA
>CAZQNZ010000040.1:0-2222 GCA_964594615.1 uncultured Planctomycetia bacterium | reverse complement strand
TCCTGGAGTTCCTGTTCCAGCAACTCCTTCGCACGGTGCAGGCGGGATCGAACCGTGCCGAGCGGACAATCCATTTCGTCCGCAATCTCCTCGTACTTCAGGTCCTCAATGGTGTACATCAGTAGGGGCTGTCGAAACTTCTCCGGTATCGAAAGCAGTGCCGACTTCATCTCGTCCGACACGCACTTGCTGAGAAGCACACTTTCGTCCCGCTTTTCGGCCTCGGAACAGCACTTTTTCTGGGATTCCCAGCGCAGATCCTTCGTCGCTCGAACGTATTTGTATTCCCGCTCGGACCGACGACTCCGACTGCGGTATTCATCAATCCAGAGGTTCTTCATGATCTGGCTGAGCCAGGCACGAAGATTGGTCCCCTCTTCGTACTGATCAAACCGGTCCATCGCCCGGATCACAGTCTTCTGAACGAGATCCTGCGATTCCGTTTGATCACCGGTAATGTACTTCGCAAACGAGTGCAGGTAGTTCATGTGCGGCTTCAACGTCTCCTCGAACGTCTCGTCGCAGTTCATCGGATAAAACCTCCGTACGTAAAATGAAAGTGCTCCGTATCCAGCGCTCGAAATTGGGCATTAAACGGGCTCGCAGCCTGCTTTTGTTCCAGCGTTTCCGAATCGATTTTTCATTCCGGCTTCTCGCGGAAGGAAATTTCCCTGTCTTCCTCCCTCCTCGAACCCTCACGGGTGCGGTATCTGTCATCTGATGTGCGTCCGAGTCCGCTTCAGATCCTGCACTGTAGCTGTAAGAAGATGAATGTCAGCGACGATAGACCATGTGCTCGTTGATTGCAACATGTTGCGAGGGGAAAGAGGTCTTACGGACCCAGTTTGTTTTGTCCGGAGGGGCGACATTCACATCCGATCCCACGACCCTCGCGTTGGCCCTCAGATATTGCATGTTTCTCAAGCTGCACACTTACTTCAGTATTTGCAGAAAATTCATGAATAACGTAAAATGACTTCTTCCTCGCATGCCCTCCCTCTCTCTCACCTCACTGATTCAACAGAAACTCCTATGACGTTTTCCCGGTCCGTGCGACTGAACATTCTGCTTTTTCTTTTGCTTCCCCTCCTGACAGGTGCCTGTCAGGCACAGGAGGTCTCAAGCAGCGGCGCAGTGAACTTCAAACCGGTTTTTTCCAGCCTCTCCCTCCAGCGTCCCATCTTTCTTACGGCGCCTGACAACAATGGCAACCGCCTGTACGTGATGGAGCAGCGCGGGCGCATTATCAGTTTTCCGAACAAATCGAACCTGAAGAAAACGGACGTCATCGAAGTACTGGACATTCAGGATCGTGTGGAGGACCACAATGAAGGCGGCAACGAACAGGGGCTTCTCGGCATGGCGTTTCATCCGAACGTCGCCGAGAACCACAAGGTGTACCTGGATTACAATCCGTCCAGCGGGGAACGGCGCAACGTCGTTTCCGAATGGACGATTGACCCGGATACGGGCAAAATTGATCCCTCGTCCGAACGGGTCCTGATGGAGTTTTCCCAGCCGTACGGAAATCACAATGGAGGGCACCTGGAGTTCGGTCCGGACGGATACCTGTATATCACCCGCGGTGACGGCGGCTCCGGCGGAGATCCCAAGAACAACGGACAGGATCCATCCACACTGCTCGGTGCCATGATCCGCATCGACGTCGACCACCGTGAGAACGGAAAACCATACGCCGTTCCCGATGACAATCCGTTCGTCAACGATCCCGACAAGCGATCCGAAATTTATGCCTACGGGCTGCGCAACGTCTGGCGGTTTGCCTGGGATGAACAAACCGGACACCTGTGGGCCGGAGACGTCGGCCAGAACGCCTATGAGGAAGTGGACCTGATCCGGAAAGGCGGTAACTACGGGTGGAACATTATGGAAGGGTTCCATACCTACGACGATGACAAGGAGCGAACCGGTTCATTGATCGAACCGGTCCACGAATACCCGCACAGTGTGGGTGGATCCATTACCGGTGGATACGTGTACCGCGGGAACCGGATCGACGCACTGAAGGGCAAGTACCTGTTTGCCGACTACAACTCCGGGCCGGTGTGGGCGCTTCAGTACGATGAGGAGAGCGGAAAAAGCCAGGTAGCCAAAATCGGTCAGGTGCCCGACGTGGCATCGTTTGGCGAAGATCGTCAGGGGGAAATGTACCTCTGCTCGTACGAGGGGGGTCGTATTTATAAAATCGTTCCGGGCAAGTA
>CAZQNZ010000039.1:8966-16480 GCA_964594615.1 uncultured Planctomycetia bacterium | reverse complement strand
CCCAACGTCGTGTTCGTGCTTTCGGACAACCAGAGCTACCACGAACTGGGGTATCACGGAAACGACGTCATTCAGACCCCGAACCTCGACACGCTGGCGTCGCAGGGCGTGGATTTCACCCAGTTCTATACGGATCCATACTGTTCGCCGTCACGGGCGTCCCTGCTCACTGGACGACGGGCCATGAACCAGGGCGTGTACGATACGGTGGGTGGCGTATCGATGATGCCCCACTCCAGTACGACGATTGCCGAGCTGCTGCGGGATGCCGGCTACGAAACCGGCCTCTTTGGGAAATGGCACCTGGGGGATTCCTTTCCGCTCGGTCCGGCACGACAGGGATTTGACACCACCTTTATTCACGGCGGGGGCGGCGTGGGTCAGTTGCCCGATTACTACGGAAATACGCTGTTCGACACGACATTTATCAAGAGCGGATCGTTTGTCACCGGCACGCCCGTGCACACGGAGGGATTTGCCACGGACGCCCTGTTTACACGGGCCATGAACTTTATCGAGCAACATCAGTCAAGCCCATTTTTCTGTTTCATCTCCACGCCGGTCACACACAAACCGTGGCATGCGCCCGACGAATATAAGAACATCTACAAAAAGAAAGGAATGGATGGACGTTCGTCAAAACTGTACGGACAGATCACCAACCTGGACGACAACGTGGGACGGTTGCTTCGACAGCTCAAACAGCTGAACCTCGAACAGGAAACGATCGTTGTCTTCATGACCGACCAGGGGATGGGTCGTGGTGTTCCGGGGGACAACATGAAGGCGGAGAACAATCTGCGAACGGTGGACAGCCGGGGATCGGACTGGTCCCAGCACGTGGCGTTCACGATTCGGTATCCCGCGCAGGTGGACGGCGGACGCACCGAACGAACCCTGGCCAGTTCCGTTGATCTGATGCCGACGCTGATGGACTGGTGCGACGTCGAAAAGCAGCCGCGTCAGCCCATTGATGGACGTTCGCTTGTTCCGCTTCTGGAAGATCCAGCCGCCGACTGGCCGGATCGTACCGTCATCATTCAATGCCCGCGCGGACGAACCCCGAAAAAATGGAAAAACGCGAGTGTCAAAACCCAGCGGTGGCGGCTCGTGGACGGCGACAAACTGTTCGACGCGAAAAACGATCCAGAACAGACGGAGAACGTGTACGACGAACATCCACAGGTGGTCAAGCAACTGAAAAAACAGTACGAGGCGTACTGGTCCGACTTCAACGAAAACCCCCCACCGCTCGTCCGTCCGGTACTCGGCAAGCCGGAACACCCCGAAGTTCGCCTCGTCGGCATGGACTGGTACCACGGGGACAAACCCTGGAAACAGAGCAATCTAAACGGGTATGATAGCGGAACCTGGGCGGTTCGATTCGCAACATCCGGACGATACCGTATTCACCTGCGGCGGTATCCCCGCGAAGCGGAAAAACCACACGGCGCCACGAACGCCGAGCTGGAGATCGGCGGGGAAAAAGTGGCGGAAAAACAGGTCGACCCGGACACGAACCGCTTGACGTTCGAGGTCGACGTGCCCGCCGGAAAGACCACCCTGAAATCAACCCTTCATCACCAGGACGGCAAGACGTACAGCGCCTATTTCGCCTACGTCAAGTGGCTCGGGCGGTGATGATTTGATATATATGAATGAATGATACAAACGGTGTGAAGATTCCCTTTACGAGAACGAGTGTACCCAACGATGATCTACGAAGGAGAAATGGACCAGGCCATCAGCCGCTACGAGTTCCGTATCGAGCGTTCCATTCGATCCATTCCCCCGCCGGATCGCGAATCCGTTTGTTTTGACCCTCTTATAATCCCCGGTTTCCTCCTCTGGCATCGGTCACCGGAATCCCGCACCATTACGCACCCTCCGGGAGCTTGTCTTCGACCACATTTCAAAAGTGGTCGCGTCCTCAGCAGCTAATTTCTGGTGAATAAAACATGAATTCGAGGACGCAATGCGTTCAGCAGTGCATTCGACGCAGAAATAACGCCGTAATGCCCCTACAAAACGGGATGTATCAGGACGTCCTCGCTGAACCGCCCGTACATGCCGTACGCTGACATATGGAGGCGTCTCATCCACTGTTTCGTAGGAGAGTGCAACAATTTGCGCCGCTACAAAAAATAACCTACACGGACGGACAAATACACGGCGTACACCACCACCAGCACAACGCCCTCGGTCCCTCCGGCTGAACGGTCCCGAATGAAATACATCCAGCCGAGAAACAGGAGACCGACCAGAAATTTAAACGGCAGGTCCCAGTACAACAGCGAAACCGGGACGGCATATGTTGATATCATGCTGCCGAGGCCAAGACCAAAGATCGTGTTGACCACGTTGGATCCGACGAGCGTACCCATGCCCAGATCCGGATTGCGCCGACGAATGGACTCGATGACGGTCGAAAACTCCGGCAACGCAGACGCAAAACCAATGGTGATCATGCCCACGAGCGATCCCTTCAGCTGAAGTGTTTCCACCCCGCGTTCAACAATTGTCAGACAGACGTACGCACTGATCATCACCCCGATAAACGCGCCCGTGGCCAACATCACCTCCCGGGTCAACGAACCCGCCCGGCGTTCCCTCACGTCCACATTATGTGGCCGATAATGATAACACATATACATGTACGCCGAGAACACCAGCACCATCACTCCGCCGTCAACACGACTGATCGTCCCGTCCAGTGCCAGGCCGAACAGCAGCACAAAACACAATAACATGGGAACGTACGTGGTGCCGAAGAACGAGCGCTCGTATTGCCAGTCACCAATGCCCAGTACCAGGATTCCCATGAGCAGGAACTGCTGGATGGTGGATGATCCCATGTTGCTCCCGACCACGGCGTGGGACGTCACGACCGGATCGAGGGTCTCGAAGAGGATCCCCGCAGAAGCGACCAGGCCCGAACAGCCCTCGGGCAGGCTGGTTCCCACGGATATGATGGACATCGCAATCAACACATCGGGAAGAACAAACGCGTGCGCAATGCCAATCATCCGATCGACGGACATGCGGGCGCTCCACACCAGCACGACCAGGGCGAAAATCAGGGCCAGAATGTAGAAAACGGTGATGCCCACGGAACCTGAATGACGGTGAAGCAAGGAAAAAACGAAAAGGACTACGTAAGCGAACCGGATAAAATTCTCAAAATAGAATGTGCACAGGCTCCGGAATGAATACACCGAGAGCCGACGGATTGAACGTCCCGGCAACGTCCGGTTGCGGACGCGGAACGTCATCCGAGCCATTTAAACAAAATACCTCGTCACTCGCGAAAGGGTCTTCGGGCAAGGCCCCTGTCCGCTCATCCCGCAAACGGTAACATTTGTTATCGAGCATTCCTTTATCCACTCGAATAATTCATATAAAGTAGTATTTTCTTCCCTGTCTGTACCTGTCTGAAAAGGTGTCGAGTTCTCAGTATCCGTTTATTGTTGCATCTCAGGCATTTCGAGGCGGTAATGCCGTCCAAGAGTGCATTGTCAACGAGTAAATAACGCCGTTTTGTGTCGGACGTCGTATGATGAAAGCAGGATGCAACTTGCACCGTCTTTCATCACCGGATGTGTTCTTCGAACGGAGTGCGTGATACCTTTTCGAACGTGGTTTTTCTTCATACATTTCGTAACGCTCTCATCTTCCCATGACCTGTTCTGAGTTCTCTTTCCGCTCTGTGACGAATTCTGTTGGATGTTGGAAACGACAAAAGCTCCTGGCGTGTTTTTCTCTGCTCCTGCTCTGGTCCCTCGGGCCGATGCTCGGTACGCTCTCCGCACAGCCGGTAGGTTTGCGGACGGACGAGAAGAACCGCTCCCTGCAGCGGGCGGAAAATCCGCCGATGGTCGTGTTGACCCGGACCCCTCCCGAGCCAGAGGTCAACACGGGCGATTTCGAGAGGCGAAAGGGGTTTAAACTGGTGGACTCGCTGGAGGAATTTCGCAGGGCCCTCCATCAGGACAACCAGAAGATCCGGTTGAAGCCCGGCGTGTACACGGCCGAGTCGAAACACGGAAAGATCGATGGACGGGAAAGCATTTTCGGCGTGACCGGATCGAACAACCACTTTGATCTGCGGGGAGCCGTCATCGAAACCCCGGCGTCCGTGATGAAAACGCTCTCCCGAAAAGCTCATGTTCCACAATCCTGGGTGATTACCGGCTCGGGAAATACGTTTGAAGGCGGGTATTTCCGTAACGTCCTGGACGAGAAATTTCCCTTCCACGCCAGCCAGAATGAGTTCCAGGTACAGGCGGACGACACGACGTTTCGAAATGGGACGTTTGTGGTGAAGGGATCCTTTCCCTACGGCTACACTGATTTCTACGGCAAAGGAGGAAGCCGGTGGACCGGCCTCAACAAGCACTCATTCATGGCGGTGTCGGACGTCCATGATTTTCAGTTGATCAACTCCGATCTATACCACAAATCGTTCGGACACGGTGTGCACTTTCACGGAACGTCTGGAGGTCGGGTTGAGGGATGCAACCTGTACGGAACCGTTCGGCCCACCAACGACATCATCGAGCCGGGCAAGGCGATCCCGAAGGGTCTGGAGGCGTTCACGGAGGAAAACGTCTACTCGCCGTCCGGGCGCTACGAGACCGTCGGGCCTGCGGCGGAACACGATTACCAGATTATGTATCGCAGCACGCGACCGATTCCACCCAATGAAATGATACCGCTTACCGAGGACGGTATACGGTCCTACAACAACGTCGAGGACATTACCGTGAAGGACACGTACATCGAACGGTTCCGCCACTGCCTTACGCTAAATGGACCCGGGGACTACCTGTACGAAAACGTGACGGTCCGGGAAGCGGGGAACATCGCATTTCAGACGGCCAGCACCGAGGGCGACGTGGTCGTCCGGAACAGTTTTGCAGACGTTGCGTACTCCCCGTTGCTGGATCTGACCACGCGGGCACCGGTGCCGGACGGCGATTTTTATGAGTTCACCGTTCTCAGTGCTCGTGATCCGGAAGCGGAAAAGGTGTTCACAAGCACGGAACTGGAGGCGCCGAAATCCATCGGAAGCATTCATGGACGGGACACGACGTTCGTATTCCGGGACGGAAAAGAACGGGAACTTCCCGACAAATTCAACTACATCCGTGTGGCGGGCAAGGGTCTGAAGGAATCGGTGCTGGTCAACCTGACCTCCGCGGAAGTTCGACTGAACGAGAAGGCCTCCGGTTCCCTGATCATTTCCGCCGGTCCGGTCACGGGGACGAATGGGAAAAACACCATCAAACAAATCGAATTTCCCGATCTGTACGGGTCGTTGCTGGAGGACATCAGCCGGGATTGATCCGATTATTGCCTACACGCCCCGTGTTTCGTCTCATGGTCGCATGCTCAAGTCCCCACATTACACCCATGGAAATAACAGCTGTCCCCCTTTCGAGCCACTGCTCGGGTGACGACATAGACGAAGGGCTTCTCCACTGAGGGTAGTGCCTGTTCGTTCATTTCATCTTCTCCGTTGGTCACGCTCATTGACTTTATTCTTCTTGTAAGCTTTTTTAACATCTTCCTTCGTTCTTTGTTTGATCTCCGGTACCATTCGATGCTCCGCCTCGTTTCGGACCGGTGAGAAATCATGGTTTCGCGCTTCGTTCTTCGTTCTTCGCACGCCCGGGCACCATGTTTTTTCACGTTGCCAAACTGATTGCGGTTATCCTGATCGGCGTATCCTTTTTCATCTCCATGGCACGCGTGGTGAAGGGCCCCTCCACGGCGGACCGGGTGGTCGCTATGGATTTGATTTCCATGCTGGTCATCGGGTTTATCACCGTGTACTGCATCGAGGTCGATCAGGAAGTGTACCTGAATGCAACCATTATCCTTGCCCTGGTGTCATTTCTCAGCGTCATCGCCATCGCCCGGTACGTGGAACGTCCACAGCAGGAATCGCTGGACCCCTCGAAGGATGAGGAACAGGAGGAGCAGAATGAGTGAGATCATTGTCGGAGTGCTCATGCTCATCGGTTCCGGCTTCATGCTGATCGCCTCCTTCGGTCTGATCCGCATGCCCGACCTTCTCATGCGCATGCACGCGGCGACGAAGGCGGGCACCATCGGAGCGGGATTTCTTCTGCTGGCAATGGCGGTTCACTTTGGTTCCCTTCAGGTGGTCACAACGTGCATTGCCGCCATCTTTTTCCTGATTGCCACCGCGCCCGTCGCTGCGCATCTGATCGCCCGGGCGGGTTATTTCGAAGAAGTGGATCTCTGGGACCAGACCGCTACGGACGAAGTCATGCAATCGTACGAAGAACCGCACATTGCCCCGGAGCCGAACCTGCTTGAAGAACAGGAGCAGGACGACTCAAATGGAGCCGCAGAGGAACAGCCATGATTTATCTTTTCATTCTACTGTTCGGCATCGGGCTTCTCGCGCCATTCATCCAGCGGTTGACCGGTTCCCGTACGGGATGGTTACTGGCACTGCTGCCGGCCGGTGCGTTCGCTTATTTCATGACGTTTGCGTCCCCGGTGCTGACCGGCGGCGAGTCGATCCTCATCACCTATCCCTGGCTTCCGGCGGAAAATGTGCATCTCTCGTTTCTGATCGACGGTCTCAGCCTGTTCTTTGCTCTACTGATCAGCGGAATCGGCACCCTGATCGTCCTGTACGGAAGTGGATATTTAAAAGGAGATCCGCACATCGGGCGGTTTTACCTCAGTCTTCTGTTGTTCATGGGATCCATGCTTGGCGTGGTTCTCGCCAATAATCTCGTCGCGCTCTTCGTGTTCTGGGAAGGAACCAGCTTCACGTCGTACCTCCTGATCGGATACAACCATGAGGATGAAACGGCCCGCCGGAACGCGCTTCAGGCACTGCTCGTGACCGGCCTTGGCGGACTGGCGATGTTCGCCGGATTCATGTTGATGTCCCTCGCGGGCGGAAGCTTCGAACTAACCGTCCTCATGCAGGAAGGGAGTACGTTGCGGGCCCACTCCATGTACACGCCGATTCTGCTCCTGATCACCGCGGGCGCCGTTACCAAGTCGGCTCAATTCCCATTCCACTTCTGGCTTCCGAACGCGATGGTCGCACCCACTCCGGTCAGT
This sequence comes from uncultured Planctomycetia bacterium, assembly GCA_964594615.1. Taxonomy (GTDB): domain Bacteria; phylum Planctomycetota; class MHYJ01; order CAYXQY01; family CAYXQY01; genus CAYXQY01. Next base: position 9,370 of record CAZQNZ010000039.1, on the reverse strand, counting down.
GCGTATCTGCACTCCGCCACCATGGTGAAGGCGGGTGTGTATCTCCTGGCCCGTTTACTGCCCATCCTCGGCGGTACGGCGCTGTGGACGGGACTCATCGTACCGTTCGGTGCCGTAACGATGGCCGTAACCGCATGGCTGGCTCTCTGTTACACGGACCTGAAACAGATCCTGGCGTACTCCACGCTGATGATTCTTGGCATGCTGGTCATGCTCATTGGCATGGGGGGGAAATACGCCATCAAGGCCACCGTGGTCATGATCCTCGCTCACGCCCTTTATAAAGGTACGCTGTTCATGGTGGCCGGGGCGGTGGACCATGAGGCCGGTACACGGGACGTGACAAAGCTGAACGGATTGATTCATGAAATGCCGTTCACCGGGTCGTCCGCGTGCATCGCGGC
>CAZQNZ010000039.1:2160-8866 GCA_964594615.1 uncultured Planctomycetia bacterium | reverse complement strand
TGCTGTTCGGCCTCTGGTCGTCTCTGATCGATCACTCCCTGCTCACTGCAGCCGCCACCGCTATGATGGCGGAGGGGAAACACGCCGATCTGCACCTTGCACTGTGGCACGGGTTCAACAAACCGTTGATGCTCAGCATACTTTCCATCGTACTGGCCGGCGGCGTGTACGCCTTCTGGGACCGCCTGCGGGAGGGCCGGATTCTCCGGAGTTTCCGATCGGTGTTCGGATGGTTACCGGACCGGTCCTACGATTACGCCATCAAAGGATTAAAGGGCACCGCTCACTGGCAGACCCGCTATCTGCAGACCGGGCTGCTCCGTCACTACCTCGTCACCGTTTTTTCCACGTTTATCCTGCTGGTGGCCACCGCCCTGCTCGGGAGAACCCACCTGATCCAGATGGTACAGCAACTGGACGTCGCTTCGTTCCAGGCATTTGCTGAACAGATCAAGTATTACGAGTGGATGATTGTGCTTCTGTTGATCTCCGGTGCGTTCGCTGCTGTGGCGGCACGCACGAAGCTGGCCGCCGTGATCTCGCTGGGCATCGCCGGGTTCAGCGTGGCGCTGCTGTACATGATGTACAGTGCACCGGACCTGGCGATCACCCAGATCCTGGTGGAAACGCTCACCGTCATCGTCATTGCCCTCGTGATGGTGTACTTGCCGGTGACGCCGGACGACGTCTCCGTCTCCGGACGGCGAATACGCGATGCGATCATCGCCGGAACCAGCGGCCTGCTGGTCACGACGATGGTGATCATGGTCGTTTCTCTCCCCTTCGACACGTCGCTACAGGAATTTTTTGCTGCGAACAGCTATGAAAAGGCATACGGGATGAATATCGTGAACGTCATCCTTGTCGACTTTCGTGCGTTTGACACGCTCGGTGAAATTACCGTACTCGGTACGGCGGCCATCGGTGTGTATGCACTCATCAACCTCGTACCGGACCATTCAGATGAATCGGACGAGGAACACCCGGAGGACAGGAACGAGCACGGGGAGGAACCGGAATGAACCGCTCCATTATCCTCTCCACCGCCACCCGCCTTCTGTTCGGTTTGCTGTTTATGTTCTCCATTTTTCTTCTGCTGCGGGGACATAACCGTCCCGGCGGCGGATTCATCGGCGGACTGGTCGCCGCCAGTGCCTTCATACTGCTGGCAATGTCGTTCCGCATGAAAACGACAAAGGAAATTCTCCGGGTCGATCCGCTTTACATCGTCGGATCGGGTCTGATTCTGGCCGTCGCAAGCGGACTTCCCTCCCTGTTCTCCGGGGAACCTTTTATGAAAGGCATGTGGATCCATACAAAACTGTTCGGAACGTCCCTTCACCTTGGCACGCCCCTTCTGTTTGACATGGGTGTGTTCCTGCTGGTGATCGGATTTACACTTGTTGTTGTGTTTTCCTTCGAGGAACGACGATGATCGAATATCTACTGGCAATTGGCGTGGGTGCCCTGTTTGCAACAGGTGTCTATATGATTCTGCGATCCAACCTGATCCGGATTCTGATCGGGGTGATCCTGCTCAGCAACAGTGTGAACCTGCTGGTACTCACCGTGGGGCGCCTGAGCCGGGAGCACCCTCCGCTAATCGATGCCACCGCACACGAACTGGAAACATTTGCCAATCCGCTTCCTCAAGCATTGATCCTGACCGCCATCGTCATCGGGTTCGGCCTGCTCGCATTTTCGCTGGTCCTCTCCGTGCGGGCGTATGACCATTTTGGCACGCTGAACATTGACTTCATGCGCGTTGCCGAACCCCCGTACCCGGATGAAATCGAGAAGGAGGAGGCATCATCCGACGCCGACAGGGAGGACCCCGATGAGTAAGGTGCTCGTCTTCCCCATTGTCATTGCGCTCTCGACCGGTGCCGTTTCACTTATGCTCCGGAAATCGGTGCGAGCTCAGCGGTTCATCAGTGTGTTGAGCACCCTGCTGCAAACAGCGGTAGCGACCTGGATTTTCTCCCTGGTACACCGGGAGGGTATACAGGTCCTCCAGCTCGGTGGCTGGGAAGCGCCGTTCGGAATCACGCTCGTGGGTGACTACCTGAGTGCCACCATGGTGCTGATCTCCGCGCTGATGGGCCTCGTCGTCTCCGTGTATTCGCTGGGGGACGTGACGGCCAGGCGTGAGCGGTTCGGTTACCATGCACTGTTCCACATTCTCCTGATGGGCGTGTACGGGGCCTTTCTGACCGGGGACCTGTTTAACCTGTACGTCTGGTTCGAGGTCATGCTCATCGCCTCGTTCGTCCTGCTCTCACTCGGGAACGAGAAAATGCAGATCGAGGGAACGGTGAAATACACCGTTATTAACCTGGTCTCCTCCCTGATGCTTCTCACCGGTGTGGCGCTCATTTACGGCCTGACGGGAACGCTGAACATGGCAGACCTCTCCATGAAACTTCCGCAGGTCGAGTCCCCGGGGCTCGTCACGACGGCCTCCATGTTGTTCCTGATCTCATTCGGCGTCAAAGCGGCCGTGTTCCCGCTCTTCTTCTGGCTCCCCGCGTCGTATCACACGCCTCCCGTCTCCGTCACCGCCCTGTTCACCGCACTTCTGACAAAGGTCGGTGTCTATACATTCATTCGCACATTCACGCTTCTTTTTATCGGGGACGTCGGTTACACGCATACGCTCATCCTCTGGATTTCCGGGCTGACGATGGTGACGGGCGTGCTGGGGGCTCTACATCAAAACGAGATGCGAAAGCTGCTCTCGTTCCACATCATCAGCCAGATCGGGTATATGATCATGGGACTGGCCCTGTTTACCACCGCAGGGTTGCTCGGTGCCATCTTTTACACCCTGCACAATATCATTGTCAAAACGCACCTGTTTCTGGTCAGCGGGGTCACGAAGTCCATCGGGGGAAGCTTTAAGCTGAAGGAACTGGGAGGCATGTACAGGCATCATCCGTGGTTGAGCATCATGTTTCTGATCCCGGCGTTTTCACTGGCCGGTTTTCCTCTTCTGTCCGGGTTCTGGGCGAAGTTTCTTCTCGTTTATGCCGGATTGCAGAAAGGAACCACCTCGGCGTACATCATCTCCGGCGTTGCAATTTTCGTGGGGATTCTTACGCTGACGTCGATGACGAAGATCTGGGCGGCGGTGTTCTGGTCGCCGGCTCCGGAGAACGACCGGGATATTTCCTCCGTCTGGACGCATCTGGACGGACTGCAACTCACGTATCTGGTGGCCCCTATGGTGCTGCTTGCCGGTCTGACCCTGACAATCGGTATCTATCCCGAGCCGCTGTACGAGGTCTGTCATCATGCCGCCGATCAGCTCATGAACCCGTCCGGTTACCGTGAAGCGGTGCTACCCGAGGGTGTACCGAAATGAGGAACGGACTGATTTCCGTTAAAATAAACCCCATCATGCGCAAAAGACGAGTGGAAGCATACAGTCGAAACAGGGAAAACTGACATGAATATTTTTCTCATCAACCTGCTTCTCGCCTTTCTCTGGGCAGCGGTCTCCGAATCGTTCACCGCGCAGACCCTGCTGGTCGGTTTCGGCATCGGATACGGTGTCCTGGCCCTGGCAGAGCCGCTCTGGGAGGAGCACCGGTACGCCGTGAAGTTCTGGCTGTCCATCGGTTTGTTCCTGTATTTCCTGTCGGAACTTCTTCAATCCGGTTTCCGTGTGGCCATCGACGTGATCCGACCCACGTACAGAATGGAACCCGGTATCATCTACATCCCTCTGGATCTGAAAACGGACCTCGGAATCACGATTCTTGCCAACTTGATCACCCTCACCCCCGGCACCATCAGCCTGTTCGTGACGGATGACCGTTCTCAGCTCTGTATTCATTCCATGTACACCGGGGACAACCCGAACGAAGTGCGCCGCTCCATCAAAGAGGGCTTCGAGTCCTGGGTGATTTCCGTGTTCGAACGGTGATCCGGCCCATCCTTCATCATCAACCCCTTCGATTCCCGCAGATCCTCCGGATGCCATCAGCCCTGACGGGTCGTTCCCCCGCTCCTGGCTGGACAAAGGAACCTAAATTGCGGTATAATTAAGATTATTGTCCAGGGGTTCAGAGGCCGTTGCTCCCGCCGCTGGTCCATCGAGAAGATGCGTGCCAGAACGAGCGGGAGAGGAAAGTCCGGACTCCACAGGACAGGGTGGTTCCTAACGGGAACCGGCCCCGTCATACGACGCGGTTCGGGAAAGTGCCACAGAAAACAGTCCACCCGGCGTTTCCCTCATCGGAAATTGGGCGGTTTTCCGCCCAATGCCGGGCCAGGGTGAAACGGTGAGGTAAGAGCTCACCGCCCGCCTTCTTTCCGTGAGCAAGAAGCTGACGGAGCCAGAAGTCGGGGCAGGGCAAACCCCACCCGGAGCAAGGCCGAACATCGCCTGAGCATTCCGGTCGTCCGCCGGCGTCTCACCCGATGGTGAGCCTCAGGTCGGGTTGGCCGCTTGAGGCCGTTCGTGAGAACGGTCCCAGATTAATAACGGCCCAACTGCTCCATGTCTGACCGATGACCTGCCGTTACCGAAGGGTCCGGCACGTGAGATATGGAGCGGGGGAACAAAATCCGGCTTACTCCACCCTCTGGCCCCTTATTTCACGGCGTCCCGACGGGCCTGCTTCATCCGGGCGACCGTTCGAGCCATTTTGCTCGGTTTGAATACGAACTTTTACAAGGCCTCCGGTTATGCACTTCAAAACCGTCCAGATTCAATGACCGATTCTCTTCGTGTTGTGTTATCAGGTGGTGGCACCGGAGGTCACCTGATGCCGGGCATCGCACTTCTTCGCCACCTGCGAAACCGGGAGGACACCGGTTCCATTCATTTCCTTCACACGGACCGCGCGATTGATGAGCAGCTTCTTTCCGATCAATCGGTTTCCCACGACAGTTTCTCACCCCCCCGCTGGCGGGGGATCGGTCCGCAACTGGGCTCCTTTCTACCGGCCTTCTCCAGTTCGCTGCGGAAGCACGTTCAGTTTTATCGCCGGTTCAAACCGGACGCCGTCGTTGGATTGGGCGGATACGGTTGTCTGCCCGCCGGTCTTGCAGCGGCCTTACAGGGCCTCCCGCTTGTTCTCATGGACCAGAACGTCCTTCCGGGTCGTGCCGTCCGCCTCCTCCAACCGTTTTCCGACGTGTTCATCGCCCAGTGGGAGGCGTCACGAGACCATCTTCAAATAGACAACGTCCGGGTGCTCGGCAATCCGATCCGAACCTCAATAAAACAGACCCCTTCCCCTGCAACGGCTCGTGAGCGTCTCGGCTTTGACCGGGACCGCCGCGTGCTGCTTGTCATGGGGGGAAGTCAGGGCGCAAGACGTCTGAACGAATGGGTGCTTGACCATCTCCCCCTGCTGGAACAGCACCGGGACACGGTCGCCATTATTCACATTTGCGGTACGGACGACCGGCAGCAGGTTTCCTCACGTTATAAAAAAACAGATCTGCAACACCACGTGATCGGCTTCACCGAAGAGATGGATCAGATCTATCCCGCGGCGGACCTGGTGCTGTGCCGGGCCGGTGGTACATCGCTGGCCGAGCTTGCGTACCTCAGACAGCCAGCGGTGCTCGTTCCCTACCCCCGGGCAATGGAAAATCATCAACTCCTGAACGCCCGTGAGGCCGCTTCGAAGGGAGGATGTATCCTGCTCCGGCAAAATGATTTCAGTGATCAAACGTTCAAGGAACAGGTGATCGACGTGCTCCGGGACCGGGAACGATGCCGGGAGTTGTCAACACGACAGGACCATCTCCGTAAACCGAACACCGCCAGACACATTTCCTCCGTGATTCACTCCATCGCAAACGGTCCCTGATTCGTCGCTGGTCCAGTTAAATTCGCTGCAGGCACCCTTTATTACCCGATAATGCGACAAGCTGAGAAAAGAAACACCAAATTCTTATCCTTGAATGAATGGCGTTTCTGCTTATAATTCAATTGTAATTATGCCGTACGTACGCCAGCTGCGGGCAAGAAAAATGATCGTACAACATGCTGTACAAACGTGTCGCGGCATCGCCTGAGAGCTCGGCTTCCTGACACCCCGCCCGCCGGTAATCATTCCAAGTCGTCATCCGCTTGCTTAGAGGAGAATCAACAGATGAGTGACCAAGAGAAACACGAAGGCTTAGAAGGTGTTGTCATAGCAAACTCTTCCCTGACCAAGATTTTTGGTGACGAGGGACGGCTGGTGTACCGCGGAATATCCATTGAGGATCTCGCGGAACACTCCACGTTCGAGGAAGTCACGAAATTTTTGTGGGACGGTGAACTTCCCACTCAAGACGAACTGGATGCGTTTCAGGACAACCTCGCCGGACGCAGACAGTTGCCGGACCGGATCAAGAAGGTGATTGAACTGGCACCGGATACCGCTCGGCCGATGGACGTCCTTCGTTCCAGTGTGTCCATGCTCGGTACCATCCGGGCGTCTGAAATGGATGTGAACACGGATGAGGCTCGGCGGGAGATTGCACTTGACCTGGTCGCCATCCTTCCGACGATCGTGGCCACGTTCGATCGGCTCCGCCGAAACAAGGACCCGGTCCGACCGCGTAAGGACCTGAATCATGCCGAAAACTTCCTGTTCATGCTGAATGGAGAGGAACCGGACGAAGAAGTGGCTCGAGCCATGGACGTGGCTCTGGTGCTTCACGCCGATCATGGGTTTAACGCAAGCACCTTCTCCGCACG
>CAZQNZ010000039.1:0-2060 GCA_964594615.1 uncultured Planctomycetia bacterium | reverse complement strand
ATCGAGGAGCGAATGACCACGGAGGTGGGCATTGATCCAAACGTCGATTTCTGGTCGGCCTCCGTCTATAACGCCATGGGCATCAAAGCGGACCTGTTTACACCAATCTTCGCCTGTTCCCGCATCGCGGGCTGGACGGCCAACCTTTTCGAACAGATGGCCGAAAACCGCTTGATCCGTCCGCTCTGTAATTACACCGGTCCCACTTCGGCTGATTACGTACCGATTGAGGAGCGGTCCTGATTCGGCCGTTCGATCCGGTGACCCGTCTTCCTCAGAACGATTGGGCTTCTCCGTCCTCCGGTGCGTCTCCCTCCCTCCCTCTCCTTTTGCGAGTTTCGTAATGACTCATTAAATAACAGAATGACTCGTTCCATGCCGATCCATTCTCTCGCCTTCGCTCGAGAATCCGTTCTCAAAAATTCGTTGAACCCCCCGGGCTGCACTTCGTTTGCCCGGGGCTAGCCTGTTCCGACCCGTTGGGCCGGTTTCATGCGTAAGGCATCAGCTGAGGGTAAACTTGAGGACGGGCCCGGAGGGCCCAGACAGGTGAGCCCGGGGCAAATCGTCGCAGACGATGCAGCCCTGGGTAGCAATGAGTTAGATCGATAAAAACGCGCCCAGAAAGGGCGCTACATCGTACCATGATCGGTACGGCTGAGCATTATCTATCGAGCCCTGGTAAGAGGAAGAGGTGATTCTGATCCCCGGTGCCCCGTCGGCCTTTGGCTTCTTTGTCCCGGGTTTGCCTGTCCCTGCCATTCGGGCCGAGTGACTTCCGCAAGTTTCTCCGTCCGCAAGTCGATGGATCGACATGGAACTTGCCATACAATCCAGACACAAACGCATAATCATTGCTCCCCGTGTTCCGATCGTGCCGGTTTCATGTCGAACCGACAGGCGTGCCGGCGCTCACGGTCTCCTCACCGATAGGGGAGCAATTACAGAGTTTTCTTGTCCATCGGCTTCTGGATCACCGGCTTGTCTCAGTAGCATCATCCTCCCTGTATCACTTCCCGAACGATCCTTCTTCTCACTGGTTACCGCCATACCGTCTCTGCAAACACATTGAATGGTTGATTCAAAACCCGCTTCTCTTTACCATTTGTATCCTTTGATCACTATCGTTCTTCCGTCCGGTACGCGTTACGGGCGCCTGACTTCTTTCAACTCCACCACGAATACATCCATGCACATTCACCTGACTCGAGCGTCCGCGATCCTTCTGATCCTCTCCCTGCTCACCACGCCTGTTCTGGCCCAATCCGGCAGCAGTTCAACCAGCGACGGCGCGACCGCTGCGGAAAGCAAATCGGAGGATGCGGATCCTGAAATGAAAGCTCTAAAACAAAAGATCGAACGGCTGAAAACTCAAAATCAGTTATTCAAGGAAAAACTTGAAAAGGAACTGCAGTCCATCGAAGCCGAGCAGAAACGACTGGAGTCCAGGCAGAAACTTGAGGGATTGAAGCAGAAAGAGGATCTTTCATCCATCAAAAATAAGAAGCAAGAAATTGAAGCGGAACTGGATCTTGAATCCACAAAACAGAAAAAGCAACTTTCCGACCTCAAAAATCGGATTGAAGAGTTGAAGACCGAACTCGAGCTCGCAAGTCAGAAAACCATGAAGGCCATCCAGGAGGCCAAAAATAAGAAGAAAAAACTCGAGTCCGAGCTCGAACTGCAGGAGACCCAGAAAGAGAATGAACTGTCCAATCTCAAGATGGATCTTCAAGAAGCACAGGTGAAGCAACGCCTGGCGATGACGGAATCGAAACTCATGGAAGCCCGTCTGCAGAAGAAGAAACTCCAGGAGAAAATCCAGCTGGCGGAAGTTGAATCAAAACAGTCCGAGATGAATGCGGAAATCGACCTCCGCCAGACGCGCCGCCAGTGGAAGAGTGAAGTCAGTGAGCCCATCGACTATATCGAAAATCCTCTTCAGGACAAGACACTGTACGTCACCGACCGCCGGGTACGACTGGACGGTCCGATCATCTCTGAAACGGGAGACTGGGTGTCCGAACGACTCCATTACTTCAACAACCAGTCGGACTCCA
>CAZQNZ010000038.1:0-17063 GCA_964594615.1 uncultured Planctomycetia bacterium | reverse complement strand
GGGGAACGGGTCGTGCTTTGATTTATATTTGAAGAATGCTTCCGTTTTTTCGTACACCGGCGCTATTTCTTGTGGAAAATGCACATTCCCGCGGCATTGCATCCTCAAAACGCCTTGCCATAACCGAAAAATCGGACGTTTCGTACGCTCCCCCTTTTCGCATGGGGGGCTATGGCGCCCACTGACCGTGACGCAGCCACTCGATTTGAATGCGACCTACCCGAACAACGACTTCTGTTCCACCTTCTTCTCCTGTTCTTTTTCCGGAAGCATCAGCACCACCTGCGTCCCCGGAAAGAACGGCAGCCCCTCCATGATCCCGTTCGCGTCCATCCAGTCCGGTATCAACGATACACGCGCCGTTCCGGAACGAATCGACAGCAACCCGTTCCACTGATCCGCCGATGAGCGCACGGACGCGAGACCATGGCCGCGTCCCGGATCGTCAAACCGTGATTGTTCTTCGAACATTGCCTGTTCGATCGCCACACGATCCGTCCATTCTTCCTCAAAATCCTGCTTCATCTGTTCGCCGAGCGTTCTTCGTATTCCTTTGCCGAGGTCCGACACGACCATTTTCACGACATTTTTCCCCAGTGTTTCACTGTACGTATATTTTTGCACCGCTACATATCCCCAATCACCACTGTGCTCGAGTATGTTCTGACACACTTCGGACACGGAAGTGAGAAAACGACTCAATTCATGTTCGTCGTAATGCAGGTGTTTTTGAAGAATCTGTTGCGCCTGCCGTTTCACGCTTTCCAGAACGCGATGAACGTCCTGTTGCTCACGGATCCCCGTGATTTCCAGAAGCACGTCACTCCCTCGTCGTGAACGCTGGTTGGATGCGGGAACATCGTGCAGGTCGAGCCGACCGGCTTCTTTCCAGAATCCCATCCGGTCCATGTACGAGAAGACATCCTTTTCACGAGAACACTCGATGGTTGCACGGATGTTCTTCGTGGACAGGTACCGAAGCAGTTCCAGCAATGCGACCATCCCTGCAGGATCAGCAAAGGAAACGGCATCAAAATTGATATATATGCTGTCCGGTTCCTTCCCGGACGCCATTCCGCTTTCCTGGAGAAACTGCTCGATCAAGAAACTTTTCAGTGTGCCGGGCAGTTTTACATTTGTTTCCATTCCATCATCCTCCTTACGCTTCCTGACAGACCTCGTCCATCACGCGCAAAAAATTGCCTCCCATCACCTTTGCAGTTGCCTCCTCGGAAAACCCTCGCTTCCGCAGTCCCTCCGAGATTTTCCCATACGCCGAACAGTCTTCCATGCCGCTGGGAAGTGCAACGATCCCATCAAAATCCGAGCCCAACCCCACATGTTCCACCCCGGCTACATCCACGGCATGTTCGATATGTTCAAAGAGTTTTTCCAATCCAACCTCCGGCCGCTGTTCTTCGGGAAGATGTGTCATCCATTCTTCTTCGTTCGTTTCCTTTTCGTACTGATCCAGTGCCCGTCGATATTCGGCATCAAGAAAACCCGGATAGAAACAGATTCCCACAACACCATTCACATCCGAAATCATGCGAAGCTGGTCATCCGTCAAGTTCCGGTGATGATCACAAATGGAACGGCAGCATGAATGAGATGCGATCACCGGATCGTTCGACGCTTCAATTGCATCGACGAAGGTCGTTTTGGCCGTATGCGATACGTCGACGATCATGCCGAGTTGATTCATTTCTTGAACGACTCGAACACCTCGATCCGTTAACCCACCGTGTGTCGGCTCTTCTCCAGATGCATCCGCCCATTCATTGTTGTTCATCCAGGTCAGCGTCATGTACCGTGCGCCGAGCCGATAAAAATTTCGAAGATGGCGCAGGCTGTTTTCAATGGCATGTCCTCCTTCAACACAGGGAATCACTGTCATGACATCATTGTTGTGCTGCTCACGAACTTGCCCCGCCGAACCGGCAACTTTGAAGGGGGACCTTTCATCATGACAAATCCGGTGCAGTTCGTCCAGTAACTGATAGGTCGCACAGGCATATCCCTCTTCCTTTTTGTCCGGATGGATCCAGCAAGCAAAGAAAAGGGCGGAGATCCGTCCTTCCTTGATGCGAGGCGCGTCCACGTGCCCCGTTTTTCTTTTGTTTCGTAGACCGTCTGTTCGTTCCAGAGATTTCAATACCGTATCGCAATGTCCATCGATAACCGGTTCAATTTCCTGATGGAGGGACATGTGTGTTTTTTTTTGGAGAAGTTACTTTTTAACAAACGAATACTACAAACACGTCTGTCAAAGCTGTCAATTCATTCGTTTTTGATCCAAAATTTGCCTTTTCCCCTTCCTTTTAATGGATAATTTCGAGTGATTCGTATTGTCAAACTTCTGTCAAAGGTTTTCAAAAACGTTCGAAATCCCATGGGAGATTCGATTATCGCTCCTCATTTATCAATCGATTCATGTTCTCTGACAGCATTCTGAACTGTTTTTGAAACGATTTGTGGAAACGTGAAGAGCTCTTTTCTATAATCACCGTCACTTCTCAATGCAGGGCGTAAAATTCGTGAGGAGGAATCTCTTTTCATCCATCTCTGGGTAGCTCGATGGCATCCGACGAGATCCGTGACATACTTCTGGAAACGGACCTGTTTGGAAACCGTCCGGATCAGATCATATCAGACGCTGTTTCATCTACAGAGCGGGTTACGTTCAAACCGAATGAACTCATATATGAAAACGGAGATACGTGCAGGGAAAGCTACGTCGTGGCCGACGGATCCATTCGAGTGGGTCGCCCGGTGGATGAGGACAAGGAAACGTCGTTTATTGCCAGGCGATCGGAGGTGTTCGGATTGCTGACGGCGCTTACCGGTGAGGAAAGACGAACGAAAGCGAGCGCTGTTTCAGATCAGGAAGCACATTGTCTGCAAATCGAAATGGACGAATTCTTAGACCGACTTGAGGAACGCGGAGCCCTCCTTCGTTCATTTTACGACGACGTCCTGAATCGCATGTCGAGTCGTCTTTTGCGTTCATCACGTATCATTGACACATTTCTGTAACCTATCACGATGACGGAACGATACGCGCTGGTCAGTGTAACGGACAAGTCGGGCATCGTTGATTTTGCCCGGAGCCTGATGGATTTTTCCTTTCGGATTGTGTCCACAGGGGGCACGGGACAGCTGCTTGAGGAGAACGGAATTGATGTGATTCCGGTCTCGGAATGGACCGGTATGCCGGAAATGCTGAACGGACGGGTGAAAACCCTTCATCCGGCAATTCACGCCGGAATTCTGGCCCGTCGAGACCGTCAGGAACAGATGGAGGAACTGTCAGAACAGGGCATTCGTCCAATTGATCTGGTCGTTGTGAATCTGTACGACGTTCGGACGGCGATAGAAGAGGGGAAAACGGAGCAAGCGTTGATGGAAGAGGTGGACATCGGCGGTCCCACCATGATGCGCGCGGCGGCGAAGAATCACCATTCCGTCACTGTCGTCCCCGATCCGTCCTGCTATGACCGGATAACGGCGGAGCTCGAGCAGCAGGACGGTCAAATCATAAAGCAAACGCGAAAAGAACTGGCACGGAAGACGTTCCGCAAGACGTCAAGTTATGATCGGGCCATTTCGAGTGCGTTAGGCGAAGGGGAAGATGAACTGTTACCGGAGCAGGTGGAGCAGACGTTGAACCGCACTCGCACCCTTCGATACGGAGAAAACCCGCACCAGGAGGGGGGATTATATGCCCTTGACCGGCAGAGCGGAGGGTTTCCGAACGGTGCGTCGTCCATTCATGGGAAGGAGCTTTCGTACAACAACTTGATGGATCTGGACGCGGCGTACCGTTTGCTTGCGGACATGGGTGATAAGCGGCCGGCCTGCACGGTAATAAAGCATATGATTCCCTGCGGGGCGGCGGAGGCCGGCACGCCGATGGAAGCCTTTGAACAGGCGCACGCCGGGGATCCGACGTCGGCGTTCGGCAGTATTGTTGGGTTTAACGTTCCATTAACGGAAGAGATGGCCCGGAAGATTGCGACGGATGATTATTACATCGAAGCGATTCTTGCCCCGGAGATTGAGGAAGGAGTAACGGAAGCGTTTGAACAGGGCCCGGGGTGGGGGGATCGAGTTCGTCTGGTGCCGACCGGTGAGATTGAACCGGGAAAGAAGGCGGGACGACGAAGAGAAATGCGTTCCCTTTCCGGAGGTGTGCTCCTCCAGCAGGGGGACGGGGACCTCTGGCCCGACGACGTACAGGTGGTTGGCGGAGAACTGAACGATGACCTGAAACAGGAATTATCGTTTGCCTGGATGGTGTGCAAGCACGTCCGTTCAAATGCGATCGTGCTGGCGAAGGACCGAGCCGTTGTGGGGGTCGGGGCCGGTCAACCAAGTCGTGTGGATGCGGCGGAAATTGCCGTCGATAAAGCGGGAGAACGCGCGGAGGGAGCGGTGCTGGCATCGGATGCGTTCTTCCCGTTTCCGGATGCACTGGAGGTGGGCATGAACGCCGGGATTCGTGCCGCGGTGCAACCCGGGGGATCCGTGAACGACGAAAAGGTGATTCAGGCTGCGGAAGAGCGAGGCATTCCGATGGTGCTTACCGGACAGAGGCACTTCAAACACTAATTGTTTGCTGTCAACACGACGAACCTGTCATGGACGTTTGTATGGTTTGCTATCCCACGGCCGGTGGAAGTGGGGTTGTTGCGACGGAGCTTGCGCTGTCCCTGGTGGATCGGGGCCATACGGTCCATATCGTGGCGAATGACCGTCCGATTCGGATGGGCGAACAGAGGGACGGTCTTAAATTCCACGAAATTCGGATCCCGAGTTATGACCTGTTTCCGGATGCATCGTACGGGATGTCGGGGGCCTGTGCTCTGATGGACGTTCTCGAACAGGAAGACGTCGATCTGATACATGCCCACTATGCGTTTCCGCATGCCCTTTCCGCGTACCTCGCTCTGGACATGATGGAACAACCGGAGGTGCCCATCGTGACCACTCTTCACGGATCCGATATCTATCTTGCGGAAGACCACCCCTGTCATTTTAACATTGTACAGTCATCCCTCCGCCGATCCACTCGAGTGACGGCGGTATCCAGCTATTTGAAACGCGAAACACATCGTATATTCGGTGACGATCTGGAGATTGACGTTATCTCAAATTTCGTGGACACGGACACGTTTCAACCGACGTCCTTCCCGGAGGAGAGAAACGAAATCTGTTCGCCGGACGAATGCCTGCTTGTTCACGTGTCAAATTACCGTCCAATCAAACGGTCCGAGGACATGGTGCATTTTCTCCGGGAGATGCTCGAGCGTGGGATCCCCGCGCATCTGCTGATGATCGGGGACGGACCGGAGCGGGAACGTGTGGCGGCCATGCTCGGAGAATTTCACATGCGAGAACACGTGACCTGGATGGATCCGGTGGAAAATGTAAGCCGGTGGATCGCTGTCGGAGATGCGCTGGTGGTTACATCGGAGCGTGAGAGCTTCAGCATGTCGGCGCTGGAAGCGATGGCGTGCGGTGTCCCGGTGTTTAACGTTGCTGAAGGCGGAGTTCGGGAACTGGTGCGGGACGGGATCGACGGGTTACACGTCGAGGATCGGGACTTCCGTGCGCTTGCACGGCGGGCATCGGAGGTCCTTGATGATCCGGACCGGCTGGAGTCCATGGGGAGTGCGGCGCGCCAACGGGTGATCGAGTCGTATTCTCAACAGCACGTTGTGGACCTGTACGTGGACCTTTATCGGGACGCAGTCGAGGAAGTCGCCGGCGAATTGGCTTCGGTGTCTGACTGATTGATTCGCCCACGGATTTTCTCAAGGGGATTGGGGGAATCAAGGGTTTTCAGGAAATCGACGGTCTCTGGCAGATCCTTCTGAAATGCGTCCGCCCACAGGCGACGGATCAGTTCGGTGTGTTGATAGTACACAGCTCTCGAAGCAACGTACGCGTTATTCCACCTGGAGGAGAGGAGGCGATCCCATCCCTCGGTTTTCAACTGGTCCAGCAGGTTGACGTAAGAACGTCTCGCATGCAGCATCGTCCGCCGTTTTTGCCGTGTTTTCCACTGTTGAGATCGGTTGCGATCGTAGATGTCACTCAGTTGCTTCCGAAGGCTCAGAAAAAACTCCTGCACACGAGAACGTTCTTCGAAGTACTGTTTTGTTCGTTCGATGGTTTGAGACGAAGAGCCGTGTCGTTCACGCAGGAATTCGATCGTGGCAATCCGTGCAATTTCCGTCGCTATCGCCTCATTCAAGGAGGTATGTCCGGAGATGAAAATGGTTCGGTGAATCAGCTCATGCAACACCGTGTTGACGAGCAGGGGCTCACTGCTGTTCAGCATGGGTGAGAAAATGGGATCACTGAACCAGCCGAGCGTGGAAAACGCATTCACCGGGCGCATATCGACGTCGTATCCCTCCAATTCCAGCTCCTCATGATACGCTTCGGCATCCGCTCGTTCGAAGAATCCGATGTAGGGAAAGGTGCCCGCGATGGGGAAGGACCAGGAGAGGGGTTGTGTACTCAGCGGTTCCGTTGCGGTGATGATCCAGGACACTGCAGAGCGGTCCAGGGGGACGAATGTCGTGTAAGCGTTTCCAACGTTGAGACCCACATCCCGATCGGCAAAGGAACGTACGTTTTGAATGACCCGTAGTTTCTGTTTCTGCTCGTCGGATAGATGATCGGAGGAACGGATCTGCTCGATCGGTTCGCGCCGGGACATGAGACGAAGGAATTCCGACCCCTGATCCAGCACGTAACCTGTCCTGCATCCACTTAAAAAAAGAAGTAGCACCGGTAGCAGATGGACTCGTGAGAATGGCATTGACCTGCGAAACATCTGGAGTCTGTCCTAATGAGTGGTCGTGAAGCGGGGATGTAGGAATGATTATTCTATGATGAAAGGATCGGTCTTGCGAACACGGGCATTCTGAAAAATTGCGGAATGAACCGGGATATGTTAACGTTGGAGATGGTATTTCGTCCGTACGGCAGGGAACTGTTGATTGAGCTTGAAGAAACGTGGAAACGGCACAGATCGAGATTGATCAAATACACGCTCGCGGAGTGCTGGGCGTGGACGAGTGGGAACGACAGTACAGGCAGGATGTGCGAGTGTCCGTAACGCTAACGATCAACGCCGGAAACGTAGCGGAGTCGGATCGCGTGGAGGACACGGTCAATTACCGGAATTTAACAAAAGACATTCGACGGCACGTTGAGACTGCGGAGCGTCGTACCGTGGAAGCCCTTTCGGAGGACATAGCGAAACAATGCCTTGAGCGCGATCTGGTCGAGGAGGTGACCGTCGCCGTCGAGAAACCGGACGCACTACGAGACGCTGAGGCGGTCCGGGTACGATTGACACGTGCATAAGCAGAATACCACTTGAGATAGATCCCATCCGAAAAGGAGGTGTGTAAGCAGTCAAATCTCAGCGAGTTCTCCGCAGGGAGTTCAATCACAAGGTACCTATGCTCGAACCCGCTCCCGGTGAAGGATGATTCCACGTTAAGTGGCATCATTCCTCCATCGCACTTCGGACGAAAGATGACGTGATATGGACTCACGTCCTGCTTTCTCGTCCTACGGACGGTCGCGTCTTACCTCTTGTATGAAGGCTGGTCCGTTGGTCGAAGGAGGGGAGCGAGAGGAACTGAGAATTATGTTCGAAGTAAACGTCCGATTTTTTACGTATACCGGCGTTATTTCCCGTCGCCAATACACGTTTCCGGCATCGCTTCCCCAAAATTCCCAGGCCTTCACCGAAAGACGAAGGCAACGATGATTTTTGAGCGAGGTTTAATGTCAACTCCAGAATATCTTGGTGCTGAGGTTTAGGATTGATCGCGTTGTCACGCCAGATAGAGGGTGCAACAACGTCGAGGAACCGGTGACCATGAACAAAAAGTTCGTCGTGATTGATTTATGTTGATTTATTTCGGAAAATGATACACTATCGGTTAAATGAATCCCTTTTGCTGGAACGGAAAGACCGTGAAAACGTGTAGCCCGATGAAAGACGTGAGGGACGGATTTACGCTTGTCGAACTGCTGGTTGTCATCGCCATTATCGGGATCCTTGCGGCCATACTGATTCCATCGCTTATGTCAGCGAGCTGTCGTGCAAAATCTGGGTCAACCCAGAGTAAAATTGAAAACCTGCAGACGGCGCTTGAAATGTACAAGAATGACAAAGCACGATTTCCTCCCGAAACGAAAGAAGCCGGTAGTGAGACGATGGTTGAAGCGCTTTCGAAACCAAGGAGTCGGGATTCGGTGTATTTTGAGTTCGACGATCAGTATCTGAAAACCGTGGACGGGAAGGAGAAGCTGTACAGCTCCCTCGGACAGCAACATGATGCGTTCGAGATTCATTACGCTCTTCCACGGGGAGAGAATTATCAGGAACGGTGGAAGTACGAGGGCTCATACCCGCCCAGCTCCGAGTTCAACGACTATCAGATCAATCTCTGGACGGCGGGATGTGACTTTTCCCTGGAGAACCCGGAGAGCCAGGCCAGGTATCAGATCAACAATTTTGGGAACTAAATGGATACGCCAACCCGGGAACGAAAAACGGATGGAAACGAGCGGAGGGGGATCCCGCGTTCCCCGTGTGATGGAGGGTTTACACTGGTGGAGATGCTGGTGGTGATTTTTATTATCGGTCTTCTTGCTGCTTTGCTCATTCCTGCGGCCGTGAATATCCTTCAGCGGAGTGAGAAACGCAGAGCGCAGGCACTTATTCAGAAGGTCGAAGAGGGGTTAAAACTGTATGAGTCCACGTTTCAGCGTTTGCCGGAGTCGAACAGTTCTCTGACGGTCAAGCGGCCGGATGGCTGGCAGACGTTCAACTACAACAATTCGCTGGTCGGTCGGTCCGCCCAGTTACACGCCATGCTCGGAGCGAAGATACGCCATGTAACATCCCGGGACCGTGCCACAGGACGAGAGACGTATGGGGAAGCCGGCCCGTTCGTGAACTTCAAATCAGAGGAGATCAAAGGAGGGAAGGTAGATGACTACCGGAAACCGATAATGGATCCCTGGAATCGAATTTTACGAGTACGATACGAGGGGATCGATCACACCGAACGATCGGGTTGCGGATCGCGTAACAACGAGGGCTGGGTGGATGTGTGGTCGGAAGGGAACCGGGTGGAGAAGACGGAGGAGCGTGAAACCTACGACGGCTGTGACGAGGACGACATCAACAATTTTGGAGAACCGAAATGAATCGTCCCACGAGGAAACCGATCCAATCCGGATTCACCATCGTCGAGTTACTGGTCGTCATCGTGATTATATCTATACTGGTGACCTCGTCCACGATCATGGTGCTGCAGTTCGTGGAATCCAGAGGACTGCGCGGAAATGGCCGAATTGTTGAGATGGTGTTCGATCGTGCCCGACAGCTGGCTCAGTCCGAGGGGGAAGAACACTTTGTCATCTTTGAGGATGAAACCGAAAATGCACCGGCGAATTTGATCATCGTTAAAGACATGAATCGAGACGGACGACCGATTGAATTTAGCCGGGAGCCAAATCCTCAGGCTGGAGAGGATCTTCTGGTGGAACGGTATGAACTTTCCACCCACATCAGGATACATGTCGGACAGGAGGAGGGGGCGGGACCGCTTGTCAGTGGATCCGACGGAAACGGACGTTACTGGATCCGCTTCAGCCCGAATGGAACAATAAATGGCGCGGGGATCGCCCCACGCTCTCCCCGAGTGGCGTATCGCCTGAATCGCACGTGGCGTGAAACCAGCCAGCCGCCCACGGTGGAGAACGAACAGTACGATTTCTTGATGAGCCGAAAGTCCGGAGAAACGCTGTTTTTTGACTGGGAACCGGCGGTGGGTAAAATTGTAACCACTTATTACAGAAACTAGTATGAGATATGCTTTTTCATCCGCCAGGCAGGTGATGGCCGTTGATCTTCATGAGTCCGTGGACCGGGAGGAAAGCGGGTTCACGATCGTGGAAATTCTGGTGGCCCTTACGGTCCTCATGGTCGGTTTACTGGGCATCCTGTCGTTGTTTCCGTATTCCCTGAATAACATTCAGCAAACGGCGGAGTACACGGAGGCGTCGACCATTGCCTCCTCCTTCCATCAATCTCTTCTGGCCGGCGTGCACAACGCGGGGACGCGACAAAACGTGGTGACGATTCATCACGCCGGCGTGTACAACACGGGGGACGGGATCGATGAAAAGTACACTTTTCCGCTCCCCGAAAGCCCTGTAAAGGACCGGGAGGAGCCGCTTCCTGAGGAGGGAGGGCCCATCATTAATCCCATAGCATTCTGGATCCCCTGTCCGGGGGGGCATCAGCTCTGCCCGGAGTACACCGGCAGTGGTGGGGGGAATATCGCATGGGGAGGATCGGGGACGGGAGAGGGTGAAAGCGGGACCTTTCTCTGGCGAATGGGTCATCGTCGCGGCGGAGCGGGCGGAACCAATGCAACCGGGCTTCGGGACTTGATTCAAAACATCCGGGACAACTTCGACCCGAGCATTGGCACGGATCAATACAGCGTGGGCATGGTCGTGCGAAATCGTGCGTATTATCCGGGAACGCTTCATGAAGTCCTGATCAGGGTATACCGCGGGTTCAGCCGGGATCCGAATGCCACCATTCCACGCACGACGGGGGGGGAGGAACACAAGGATTTGATACGTGAATATCGGGCGAAAATAGCGAGATGACGGAGATGAGACGCCGAAACATGAACCGTAACGAGCATCCAGGTGCTACGGGTGGGCAGACGAGCCATGGCGGCCGTGGTGGATTCACCTTAATCGAGTTACTGGTGGCCATGGCACTTTCCCTTATCCTGGTTGGGGCCATTCTTCAAACGTTTGAGACCGCGATGGACGTTTTCCAGCGCGGCACGGCCCGGATGGATATTTACTCGAACATCCGCTCGGCGATGAGTGTGATGGAACGGGATCTGTCCGGCATGGTCCCGACGAGTTCGGGGGAGCAGCGGTTTGTGCTGGCTCAGAACGTGGACAGTCAGTTTCCCGAAGAGACCTCGGATCGTTTTGGTGCCGGTGGGGGCCAGGGCGGGGAGTTCGGGCGAACGAACGGATGGATCATGGAAGATGGAACGAGGAGTCAGCCAAACGGAGGCGCCGCGGATCTAATTGGCTTTATCGGGGAAACCAATGTGGGTGGACAGGAGGAGACGGTGGGAGTCATGTACCAGATCGCTCCGATTCGTGATCCAAGCTTGCTCGACACGGAGCTCGGTGCGTTCCGAACCGTACAGCATCACCGTATTCTGACGGCTCTGAAACGAGTGGTGATCAGTCCGGCCTCCGAAATCAACGGCGAAGAGCAGGGTGAGGACGGAGAGGAGAGCGGAGGGGGTGAAGAGGGTGACGGCCAGCAATCCGGGGGCAACGTCGGGCTGTATTACGGTCCGAACGGACCGGGAGGGGAAATGTGGAATGCGAGCAACACCCGCCTTCAGGCACAGCCGGATGACGGTTCGAGCACGGGACCTCAGCCCCGAGAGACCAGCCTCGGATACCTTGCTCAGTACATTCTCTCCTTCAATATCGAAGTGATGCCGGATAATCAGCTGGACAACGGCTTCATTGATCTGAATGCACGCAATGACACGGAGCAGACGTCTCTCACGACAAAGGAACAGAAATATCTCAATCCCAATGAAAACTTCAGTCAGTCGCAGTTTTATCCGATCGGGGACGGGTCCGAAGGGGATCCCGATCTTCCGGATGCCGTCCGTGTGACCATACGCTTCACGAACAGCCGTGCCGAGGATCAGGAACGAGTGGTGCAGCGTGTCTTCTGGATTCCGGTCGAGTGAACATCACTCAATTCACTGCAGCGCGTCCGGCCGGTACGTTCGTGTCGATCAACGGACGACGTTGACTGACAGAAACCGTGAACGGAGTTTCCGCACGTTCGCTGTTGTCAATCAGATCGTACAAAGCGCACACACGTGCGGAATCCGGCATCAGAGGTTTCGGAGTTTATAATTGGGCGACTGGCGGAGCCTCCGGTCTCCTTGGCCCTGAGAACGTGAACCGGGTCGCTCCGGCGCTGAACGACCTGTCCGGGTGAAAACCTCGATGACCCTGGAACGGATCAAGAAGCGTGAGAAACAGGATTCGTCACTCATGCCCTGCGCCGTCTCACTGAAATGGATCCTCATAAACGGTCCGAGTTCGTTTCCGTTCTGAAACCTCAGAAGACATCGCTGAGCTGATCAGGCAGTCTGAAATTGGAAACCTCTTGATCGCTTGTAGGACAACGGGCATCAAGGAGGCGGACGAGCACGTTTTCGATAAAGGGGAGGTTCGGATCTGTCACGTCTTCATCTCGTAAGAGGAAAAGTTCATGGCACACGAAGGCAATGAAAACAAGAATGCACTATGGGGAGGTGGTTGGCTGGTTTTGATCTTCCTCTGTGCCTTAACTGTGTTTTCGCTTTGGGGATGGTCGTATCAGCTCTGGGATCGCTACGAGGTGCTTCCCGGTCAGGTGTTCCGGACACTTATGGAGGAGGGAGGCTGGATGATACCGGTATCCGATGCGGGGCCGGTCCCCCCTCTGTATTACTGGATCACCGGAGGGCTGGTCAACGCCGCTGGATCATCGCATGCGTTTGTGCTGCGTCTCCCCGCCATGGCATCGGCCGCCGGGCTTGTTGCGCTGGTGACGGGATGGACGGCACGCTGGACGGATCGTGGAACGGGGACGCTTTCCGGGTGCATTACGGGAACGGGGGCGTTCTTTGCGTGGCAGGCCACGCGCATGTCACCGGCCCTGACCGGTGCCCTGTTCATGACGGGAGCACTATTTGTTTTCTGGGATGAGATCGCTGGAGAAGACGCGTCTATGACGGGGATTTCATTCGCGTTCGTTCTACTGGGTCTGGGGTTTCTGACGGTGGGACCGGCGGCCGTGATTCCGCTGCTATGTTTGGCCGGCTATTTGATGTTTAGCGACAAGCGTGTTGACCAAAACGGGGGATACGGGGCCTGGATGATCGGTGGGCTGATCTTCTTGTCGGTCTCCGCGATCTGGCTGGCACCGGTTGCGTTCCTGGACGGGAAAGACATGCTTTACCGTATTCTTGTGAATCCGGTGGGGGCCTTTTCCCCCGGTGAGGTCCCCGGTGCTGAGCCCGCCTGGTTTTACGCAGAAGCCCTGGTCATTCACTTCCTGCCGTGGACCCTCTTTCTCCTGGTGGCGATGCCTCAGGTCCTTCGCTCGATCCGGAGCATGGAGGTTCTGCGGTTATTTTTCATCTATGCGGTGGCCTACGGGATCATTGTCAGTCTCTGGCCGGTCAAGGATGGGGTCGTACTGCTTCCGTTGTACCCGGTGCTCGGGATTGTGACCGGGGTTGCCCTGAAGCAGCGGTTTTTCCTGCCGAGCCGGGGACGGCTTCCACTGTTTGTCGTAGGGGGCCTGTACGGAATCCTTTTTCTCGCCGGATCGGTTGTAGCTGTCATCATCGGGCCGGATCTCCTGTTGAAGGAAAGTTACGTCCGTCCCCTTCCCGTTCATGAGCTGATTGCGTCATACAGCGTGGGGGGCGTTCTTCTGATGTGCGGTTCACTGATGCTGTGGAGTGTGTGGAAGCGGTCTCCTGCCTGGTTGTTGGGAAGTACCATTGCCGGCATGGTCGTTCTGCTTGTGACAGTCAAGGGGACGGTCGCACCGAACCTGGACGCGAGGGAAAACCTGAACGCCGCTGCCCCTCCTGAGAGCGGCATTCAGAACCTGTTCCTGACATGGGAGAAGAGGGATATGGTTCATACCATGACCGTCAATTATCAGACGCAACGGGGGCAAAAGAAGACAGAGGTGCGCTACGACACCACCTCGAGAAATGGCAAACCGTCCGCTTATCGGTTTCAGAAAACCGGCGGGGCACGCACGGTATCACGCCTGGAACGAACTGTTCATCACGCAACGTTAACCGGTCTGAAACCGGATACGACGTACTATTTCGTCGCCGGCTCCGAAGAAACGGGGTTCAGCGACGAGGAGACGTTCCGCACACTGCCGGAAGACGGTGAATTGCGGTATCTGGTCGGCGGGGATCAGGGCACCTCCGATGGGTTCCGTGCGGTAAACCGGGCGGCAGCGAAGACGAATCCGCATTTTGCACTGATCGGAGGTGACATGGCCTATGCCGACGGCCTATGGCGGAACACCGCTACATGGAACGCGTGGTATCGAATCTGGTCCCGTACCATGCGCGGGGCGGACGGCCAGCTGATTCCGGCCGTTCTTGCGTTAGGGAATCATGAAATCAATGAAGATTCGAAGCGGGGAGAGGACCGTTATCAACGTGCACCGTTTTATTTTCACTATTTTGAGCAGGGCGAAAAGCAGGGATACTTTTCAAAAGTGGTTTCGGATCGGCTCCTGATCCTCACGCTGGATACCGGATATATCACACCCGTCGTCGATCAGTCCGATTGGATCCGGCAGGAGCTTCAAGAAGAGAACGACACACGGTATCAGATCGCCCTGTACCACCGCGCGATGTACCCGGCCTACAAGACGCCCGGCGGACGGGAGAAACGGATGCGAACACACTGGGAACCGTTGTTCAACCGGTATGGCGTCGAGGTGGGGTTCGAGCACGACGGGCATGTACTGAAGCGAACACACCGGCTTCGGAACGGGAAACGAGCGACGGACGGTATCCCGTACCTGGGGGAAGGAAACTGGGGGATGCCGCCCAGAACACCGGATGTGTCTCGGCCCTATCTGAAGAAAGCGGCCGCAAAACGCCACGTCTGGGCGGTGCGTCAGACGAGCAACCGGATGGAGGTCCGAGCCATCGGTTCAAACGGATCCGTTCTGGACCGCCTGACGGTCTCTCCCAGGAACGAATCACCCGGCCAGAGGGAGAAGAATCAATGATTGAGAACGGATCCGTGAACCGAGACGGGGTGTGGATGGCGGGATGGGTCGCGCGTCCCGGTCCGGGCACGAGATGAGATAACGTCCTCTCTGTCCGGAACGAACGATGGTCACCCCAATTTTCAGGTAGAGAACACCCATCACGTCGGACGCGCATCTGGTTCCCCGAATCGAGTTGTGCGGAGCCGGGTATCAGATAAACAACGGTTATGTTCGTCGAAGTTCCTCAAACGGTTTCAGGAACTCCTGCAGGTGGCCTTCCGGAGCGATTTCCTCAATGCATGGACAATCTTCCGCCGTGCCTTCTTCGGGGCACTGGTCGAGCATCTCCTCAAGCAGATCCCGGATGGCCTGGAGTTTGCTGATTTTCTCCTCAATTCGATCTTTTTTGCCGGCGAGTTTTTCAGCAAACTTTTCAGGAACGTTGCTCTGTTCCTTGAGTATGGAGAGGAGCTCCTTGATCTCGTCGAGTGTAAAACCCAGCTCCTTCGCATTCAGGATGAACCGAATGCGGTGCAGGACCTCGATGTCGAACTTCCGGTAGCCGGATTGTGGATCCCGGTCCGGTTCTTCGATCAGACCTTCCCGCTCGTAAAAACGAATGGCCTGTTTGGTGATACCCGTACGTTCAGCAACTTCCCCGATCTTCAGTTTCTGCATGATGTGTATCCTCTTGTCAAGATGAAAAGAAAATGTGGATCCCTGGAAAATTTCGGCGTCGGTACATCCGTCCACCGAAGACAGGGATCGACGATCGTTGAGCGTTTTACATTGGAGTGGTTCGATCGTTCTAAACCATCACAACCCGGTTCAAGGAACCGGGAAAACGCTTTCCTCCTGTCAGTGCAATACATAGATTATAAGTGTATAGTACTGTACAGAGTTCAAGCGAGGTATATTCGGAAACTCTTCTGGTGGGTTCGTCCCACCCTCAACACGCCTCGTACCAGCGGATGAGAGGCGGTAGTGAATAATATAAGAGGTGTAACTACAAAACGATGGGGGGATTACTGTATATAACCATAAGGGAAACCGTTGATAAATGAAACAGAGGTTCGTGTAGATGGTCCCATGATGGGTTCCTGGGGCGTGAGCGGTGCTGAACGATCATCAGCTCGAATTCCTGCTCTCGACTTGTGCTCTTAATAGACCCCTTCGAAAAGGGGGGCGCACAGTGAAATCTCAGCGAATATACCGCAAGGAGTTCGAACAAAGGAAACCCATGATCGGGGCCGCTCCCGAGGAAGGATGGTGCCATGTGGGGTGGCATCCTGCCTCCATCGCACTTCGGACGAAAGATGACGTGATATGAACTCACGACCTGCTTTCGTCGTCCTGCGGACGGTCCCGGTTTCCTGCCCGGGAACAAAGTGTCACGTCTCCAGCAGGAGGAGAGCCGCGACCGTGAGGGAGCGGAGGGTGCTGAAACTTATGTTCGAAGAAAACGTCCGAAATTGACGTAGCCCGGCGTTATTTCTCGTCGACAATGCACTTCTCCGCGGCATTGCCTCCACAAAATGCCTGGCTACACCCAAAGAATCGGACGCTGAATACGCACCCGTTTTCAGGGTTTGTTTTGTCCCATGTGGTGCAGCGCGTCGGTGATCAACACACGGTCAAACCGGTTTGATCGAAACGGCAATGGATGGGCGGATCCATTGAGAACGTAATATTCACGTCCTGTTCTCTTCCCGGGCCTTAACGTCTGTTCGTTAACATCCAGCACGGTCCGGGAGGAGAAGGTCACCCCGTCAAACATCGTTCGGAGCAACCCGGTGTCCCCGCCGATATCCAGAATGTGATCACCGGATTCGGGTCGCACCAGTTCCACCG
This sequence comes from uncultured Planctomycetia bacterium, assembly GCA_964594615.1. Taxonomy (GTDB): domain Bacteria; phylum Planctomycetota; class MHYJ01; order CAYXQY01; family CAYXQY01; genus CAYXQY01. Next base: position 298 of record CAZQNZ010000038.1, on the reverse strand, counting down.
GGTCGATCCGGTTGATCATCCCGCCAATCGCATCGTAAACCGCCGCCGTCAATCAGAAGTGCCAGTTGGCAGGGGACACAGTGTGAGGTACCTCAGTAACACGTGGACTCCCGGATGCAGATGAACGGTCACGTTCAACTGATCAGGGATCCAGAGGCACGTCAAACGGATTCTTCCCCGACCCTCGAACCAATTTCTTCAACGGAACCGCTGATCCGGTGCGTCTTCCGCTCCGTCGTATTCGTACTTGTCCCAGTCCTGTTTGGGATTGGGTTTGTACCTCGGTGCATGATCCTTC
>CAZQNZ010000037.1:0-17280 GCA_964594615.1 uncultured Planctomycetia bacterium | reverse complement strand
TTAACTTATGCTCCTCGTGTCAGTCGAAGTTGCTGGAGTCTCCGTTGCCCGACAAGCAAGAGTAAAGAAGGACGAAACTCATTCACACGGTCCCTCCAGCCCCTCCCTGCAACGATACCCCTCGGGTCGGTCCTTTATCCGTCGGAGTCTTCACCGCCTTTTGTCCATCGTAACACCGGATGTCTCGCCGCCTGTACCTCATCCGGGCGACTGACGTACCGGTTGTGAGGCGCCTTCTCAAGCAGATCAGGATGCTCCTCCGCCTCCTCAAGTATCGTGCCAAGGACGCTTGCAAATCGATCGAGGGTCTGCCGTGATTCCGTTTCCGCCGGCTCAATCATTAACGCTTCCTTTACAATCAGGGGAAAGTAGATTGTTGGCGGGTGAATCCCGTAATCGAGAAGACGTTTGGCCACGTCCAGGGTTCGGAGGTCATGTTCCCGAAGTGGTTTGCCGGTAAGCACGAACTCATGCATGCAACGATCATCATAGGCTACCGGAAGCAGGTCCTGAACCTTTTCTTTCAGATAGTTCGCATTCAGAATGGCCCTTCGACTAACCTCTTCTAAACCGTTCCCTCCATGAGCCCGAATATAACAGTAAGCACGAAGATGCACACCTGGGTGACCCTGGAACCCCTTGATCTTGCCAATGGATTTGGGCACATCCTCGCTGAGGTAATACGAATCATCCTGGTCATCGTGTCGTACGACCGGAACGGGTAAAAACTGTGAAAAGCCTTCTTTGGCCCCGACAGGTCCGGACCCCGGTCCGCCGCCCCCGTGAGGGGACGAAAAGGTCTTGTGCAGATTGAAATGCATGACATCCACGCCAAACTCTCCGGGCTTGGTGATGCCCATGATGGCATTCATGTTCGCACCGTCCATGTACACGTACCCGCCGGCCTCGTGCACGAGCTGGCAAATTTCCTGGATATCCGATTCAAAAAGCCCGACCGTGGAGGGGTTGGTAATCATAAGGCCCGCCAGACGGTCGGAAAGGTGTTCCTTCAGATTGTCCACACTCACCCGGCCGTCCTCCCCGGATTCAAGCTCCGCCGTGTCGAATCCGCAGAGTGTGCAGGACGCCGGGTTGGTTCCATGTGCCGAATCCGGGATGAGCATGAGATCACGCTCACCTTTTCCCTCATGCTGTAATCGTTTCTTGATCAACATTAATCCCGTGAGCTCCCCGTGAGCTCCCGCGGCTGGATTCAGTGTGACGCAATCCATGCCCGATATCTCCGCCAGTGCATTCTGGAGCTCATACATCACCTCCAGTGTCCCCTGAACGGTTTTCTCGGGCTGAGCGGGATGCAGGGCACGAAACGAAGGCATAGAGGCCACTTTTTCGTTGATCTTCGGGTTGTATTTCATCGTACATGAGCCGAGCGGATAAAAATTTGTGTCGATGCCGAACGTCTGTTGTGATAGACGTGTGAAGTGCCGCACAACATCCAGTTCGGACACCTCAGGTAACTCGGCCTCGTCATCCCGAAGATGCTCCGCTGGAATAAACTCATCCAGTGGACGTTCGGGAACATCCAGTTCAGGTGGTTCAATCCCCTTCCGTCCGGGCTGACTGCGCTCGAAGATAAGAGGTTCTTTCACGTCTTTGGATTCCATCCGTTCCTGTTTATCCATTGATGTATGCCCTCACACAGGAAACAAATTCATCGATGTCGGTCCGATCATGCCATTCCGTTGCTGTGAGCAACCATGGATGCTGTACATCCTCAATCTGATCCGTGAGGTCCATGCCACCGATTACATCATGATCCAGCAGGTGTTCATTGACCCTGGCAGGTGGCTCCGGCAGATCCAGAACAAATTCACGGAAGAAGGACTGATCGGGGTATGGATCGTGAATGCCGTCCAGCTCCAGAAGTTGTTTGCGAAGATAATGTGTTTTCTGAAGACAGTGGTTCGCAACGGCCTGAAGACCGTTTTTCCCCAGTGCGCACATCCATATTGTGGCCTGCAGGGCATTTAATCCCTGGTTTGTACAGATGTTCGACGTGGCTTTTTCACGACGTATGTGTTGTTCACGTGTCTGCAGGGTCAGCACGTAGGCCGTATCCCCCTCTTCGGTATCCGTTTTTCCGACAAGGCGCCCCGGTATTTTTCTCTGATTGGCGTCATGTGTACTGATGAACCCAAACGTGGGTCCCCCAAAATTTAAGTCATTCCCCAGGGACTGCCCCTCTCCAACGGCCACATCCGCGCCCCAGGCGCCGGGTGGCTTGAGCTGTATCGTGGAGATCGGATCCACGACCCCGATCAATGAGGCACGGTGTTCCTCCATCAAATCGCCGATCTCATTGACCGGTTCCAGATGGCCAATAAAATTGGGGTGCTGTACCACAACCGCTTCAACCTGCTCATTTAACTGTTCTTTAAGGGCAGGAACATGCAGCCGGCCATTTCTGGACGGAATGGATTGAATTGTGAGCTCATGGAACTGCAAATAGGTTTCGATGACCCGACGATACTCCGGGTTCAACTGTTCCGGTACTAAAATCGTCCCCTCTGACGTACCGGCAACCATCAGAATGGCCTCCGCCAGCGCTGTGGGGCCGTCATAGTGCGATGCGTTACTCACCTCCATACCGGTCAATTCACAGATCAGGGTCTGGTATTCGAAAAACACCTGAAGAATGCCCTGGGACGCTTCCGCCTGATACGGTGTGTAGGTCGAGTAAAACTCGTTTCTTGACGTAAGCTCCTCCACAACCGCCGGCACATAATGTTGGTACATACCACCTCCCAGGAACGAATTATATTCCGTCAGATCCCGGTTGTGATCTGCAATTTCACCGACATGTTTCAGTAGCTCCTGTTCGGAGAGGGCCTGTGGCACTTCAAGTGTCTCCTGGGTGCGAACCTCTTCCGGGATGGGCTCCAGAAGTTCCTCAAAGGAAGACACACCGATCTCCGACAGCATTTCCTGTAATTCGCGTTCGGTATGCGGGAGGTATGACATGATGGGTTGAAATCAAAACGTAAGATCAGCTGTTGCTACTGTAGGGGGGGGGCGTCGTTTGAGTGTCAGGCCTCGGCAATATACTGCCCGTAGTGGTCCGAATCCATGAGGTCGTCCAGTTGTTCCTCGTCTGATGCGTCAAGAACGATCAACCAGCCTTCTTCGTACGGATCGTCAAACAGCAGATCCAGATCCGCAGTCACTGTTTCATTGACATCGGTAATCACTCCGGAGATAGGCGCGTAGATATCCGCCACGGCCTTGACCGATTCCACTTCTCCAATCGGCTCTCCTTGCTTCACTTCGGTCGAAGGTGGTTTAAGGTCCAGAAAAACCAGATCCTGCAATTCCTCTACGGCATGTTTCGTAATCCCGACCCGGTACCCCTCCTCTTCTTCACGTACCCACTCATGAGACTCCGTATACAGCAGGTCTTCCGGCCGCATGATCATTTCTCTCCGCAGTGAACTGGATCGATAATTTAGAGATGAATGGTGCCTGGGTGGCAGGTCCGATCAGATCGTACAAATGGGTTGCTAATGGAGCAATAGGTCACACATTATATGTCATTTCGCAATTTGTTCAAACTTTATCCGGGAACCATTCGCGGTTGCTCCACGGAGGATCGACTTCATGATATTTCGTCAGAAACCATCTTATGATTTGAAATCCTGCTACACCTTCATTAGAAGTAGAACATTGTTCTATTCTTCTGTGAATCGCTCTCCACCTCGTCAACACCGGTGATTCAGTATGGCATCCGATCAAGCCGGGATGCAATTAAACGATCAATATCGTTCAGCTCAGCCCCTCTCGTCCGTGCTCGCCACACCGGGCAACCCCTTCTCTGAGATCATCTCATCGCAACATGCCATACTACTGATCCGGCTTGGTGGTATCGGAGATGCCATTCGCCTGTTGCCCACCGCTGTGTTCCTTAGGGAATCCGGGTTTGAGGGACAATTGCACGCCGCAGTGGAACCACCAGTCGAACAGGTCTTCCACTGTACCTCTTATTTTGACGAGGTGCATCCGCTCCCGCTTAGCAAATGGAATGATGACCTACCGGAAATAACCCAACACCTCACGCATCTCCGGTCTCACTGGTTTGACTGGGTATTTGATTGTCATGGGATCTTGAAAAGCGGCGTTCTGTCCCGACTCTGTCGAACTCAACAGCGAGTTGGCTACCACCGCGATGATTCGAAAGAACTGAACTACTTCTTCCAGGACATCACGATTTCAAAACTCCCTCAACGGCTCCCGCGCATGCTTACATACCTTCAACTTGTACGCCCTTTCCTGAGCAAGCAGGCCCCGGCCCTTACAACTGAAACGCTACAACCGGTATTCAACAGTTTCGGCCCTGTGGATCCGGAAATCTTCTCACTAGCGGAACGGAACCCGATACTGATACACCCCACCTCCTCCGCCGGTCGTTATGGTGCCCGTAAAGACTGGGGAACGACCAACTTCCGTATCTTTATCTCACGAATCCTCGATGAAACCCAGCAACCGATCTGTATCACCTGGGGGCCGGGCGAACGAGATGTGGCCGAGTCAATCGCAATGCCCTTCCCGGATCAGGTTCTGGTCTCCCCACCTACCACTCCGATCACAAACTTGATGCATCTGATCCAACATGCGCGACTGCTCGTGACAATTGATTCATCACCGGTTCATTTTGCTGATTTGCTCGGCACCCCTCAGGTGATCATATTCGGCGTGGGTAAGTCCCGGGTGAATGCACCATTTTTCAGCTCGTACCGAATGGTAAAACTTCGGGAGGATGAACAGAGCACCCGCGAAATTAGCGTTGATCGTGTACACCGGGCCTTTCTGGACCTTGAAACGTCCGTTCCCTAAATTAGCAAATCGAATTCATCGGATCATGTCGGAAGAGCACATCAACAAATTGAAAGAGCACGGGTTTGAGCGGACCGATGAGGGAAACTGGACCGGTGTATATCGTCAGGACCTCTTCACGAACGAACCGATTCCTTTCATTCAGACCCAGGTCCGCAGCCTGGTGGATTCTGGGGCATCTCGTGGTGGTCGTTTTACCCACTTATGTCTCGACACGGATCGGGAATGGTTTATCAAACAGTATCATCACGGTGGATTGCTGGCCGATCAAGGAGACGTTTTCTATCGATCCCCGGACCGATTTCTTCTCGAATTACTTGGTACCGAGCAGGCTCGAAGACAAAACGTTTCCGTTCCACGCCCCCTTGCTGTGTTCTGGGAGCAGACCCAAAATGGGTTGAAAGGATTCTATGTTTCAGAATGGCTGGAGGCGGTTCCCGCTACACGGAGAATACGAAAAGGGAATGATCCGGACCTCATGCGCCGCTGCGGAACCTATCTGGCCCGTCTTCACAATGCTGGCATTGATCACCGGGATTATAAACTGGACAATCTCATTCTGGATGAATCGGACCATCTATACGTCATCGATTTCGATCCCGTTCAGCTGGAACCCCCCTCTGTGCCTGCTCGAGAGCAAAGACTGCATCGGTTTCTTCGTTTTCTATCGAAGTATGGATTCACGAATTGTAATGAATCCGATTTCGTGGAAGGATACCGCTCCACAGCCAATACCTCCTCCTCTCTCGTATACCATATGCTGACCGTTCCAAACTGGATACGAAATACCGGGAGTGACCTGCTGAAACCGTTCTCTCGTCCACCTTTGCAGCCCGTCGATCTTGAAAACGTCCTGGTTCGAGCGCCGAACTGGCTCGGTGACTGTGTCATGGCCCTACCGTTTCTCCAGACACTCGCCAGCCAGCTTCCATCCGACTCCGTGGATATTGTCTGCCGGGAAAAGGTGATGGATATTTTCGATGCGAGTCCCGCTGTTGATCAAATCTGGTCGCTCACCAACGAGAAAACGACCTCATTTCCAGAGCCTGTCAAATCTGAACGCTATTCCCTCGTCATTCTTCTGCCGTCCTCCTTTCGAACCGCACTCCAGGCATGGCGAACGGGCATTCCCAGACGCCTCGGGTTCTCCACCGGACTCAGACGCATGCTTCTTACGGATCCGGTCCCCCTGGAGGGAAAGGATCGAATTCTGCATCACGCTCACCTGTACGCGCAACTTCTGCCGGAACCTCTTGAGCAACCGGACACACTACCGGAAGTGACCTTTGAGGTTCCCGACCTGTGGCGGTCTGATACGCCGGATGATTGGTGCCACAAAAACATGATCACTGTGCATCCAGGAAGCGCATACGGACCGGCAAAACGATGGCCTCCGGACCGATTTCAACGCGTTCTGCAACAGGTGATTGATCAAATGGATGTAAATATCACGTTTCTCGGTGTCGCATCAGAGCGTGAAATTGCCGATCAAATCCTGGATGGACTGCCTTCCCGGCGTATCAATGACCTTGTTGGTAAAACATCTTTGAAGCAGTGCATGGTTGTGCTGGAAAACAGTCAGGCAACGATCGCCAATGACTCGGGACTCATGCACCTGAGTGCCGGTTTGCAAACACCGGTCGTCTCCTTATTTGGCTCGAGCACGCCGGAGTTAACCTCTCCCCTGGGGACGGGACATGAAGTGATTTATGAGAACGTGTCGTGTAGCCCCTGTTTTGAACGAACCTGCCCGAGGGATCGGGAGAGGTACAAATGTCTGACCGAGATCACGCCTGATATGGTGTATCATCGGCTGACCCGATTGCTGGCCGACGATCACTGACGGACCGTTTGTGCCCTCGATCAAAAACCTCCGACAAATCGGAGGCTGCTGAAACGAGTTAGAAGGCCTCGGGAATGATAGATCGGGTCCGTTCCTCAAGGAGTTCCTCGATCTCATGTGTATTACCCATTTCGAGTACCTGATTGGCGAGATCACGAGACTCCTTGATCGTTGTGCTCCGGATAACCTTTTTCACCTCGAGTATCGCAGTGGGGGCGATACTGAACTTTTGAAGCCCCAGTCCGAGAAGGAGTGAGACGTAATTCAGATCCGCACACATCTCACCACACATCGATACCGGAAGGTCATGTGCTTTTCCCTGTTCAAGAATCTGCTTTAGAAGACGGAGAATCGCCGGATGAGCGGGCTGGTAGAGATCAGCGATATCAGCATTGGTTCGATCGACAGCGATCGAATACTGAATCAAGTCGTTGGTCCCAATACTCAAAAAATCAACCAGGTCGGCGATCAAATCTATCGTCAGTGCCAGAGAGGGTATTTCGACCATCACACCGATCGGAATGTCACCGTCAAACGGGATGCCTTTTCGATCAAGTTCTTCCTTACACTCATCAAGAACTCGAAGGGCAAATTCCAGTTCCTTACGGGAAGAAATCATGGGAAACAGCAATTTGGCATTTCCGTATTCCGACGCCCGAAGAATGGCGCGAAGCTGTCGACGAAACAGATGCGTGTTCTCCCTGCTTAAACGAATGGCTCGCAGACCAAGAAACGGGTTATCCCCCTGCGATTTCCCCTCTTCCGCAACTTTGTCAGCACCGAGATCCAGTGTCCGGAAGGTAATTGGTTTCCCATCAAGTTTCTCGAGGGAGGTTCGGTACGCGTCGAAATGATCTTCCTCAGACGGACTGCTTTCCGGATCGAAGTAGAGAAACTCGGTCCGATACAAACCGACCCCATCCGCTCCGTATTTGATGACGTCATCAATCTCGGAGGGATACTGGATATTGCCCATAATTTCGATGCTTGTACCGTCCTCCGTTACGGCCGGTTCATCCCGTTGCTCTTCGAGTAGACGCTCCTCAAATTTCTGGAAGTTACGCTGGAGGGCACGATACTTTTCGAGGGTTTCCTCATCCGGGTTGACAAAGACAATCCCCCGATTCCCATCGATGATGACTTTATCCCCCCCGGAAACATCCGTGGTGATGTCGTTCAACGCCACCACAGCGGGAATGCCAAGATCACGAGCAACGATCGCGGTGTGGCTCGTGCGTCCTCCTGCATCCGTGGCAAAACCCAGCACCTTGTCCCGTTTGAGTGACGCGGTCTGGGAAGGGGTTAACTCCCGCGCTACAATAATCATCGGATCTTCAAGGGAGTGAACATCCTGACGGCGCTCACCCAGTAGATTTCTCAACCAGCGCTGCTCAATGTCGTTCAGGTCACTTTGGATCCGATTCGTATACTGTTCGGAGCTGGAGGCCTGCATCTGCTTGATATACTTCCTGAACACCCGGGAGAGAGCATACTCCGAACTGTATTTGTTCTCCCGAATCGCCTCCACAATCATGTCCACGAGATGTTCATCTTTGAGGATGGAAACGTGGCTCTCCACGATGGGAGCAGACTGACCGCCGAATCGCTGGCTGAAGTTCTCGAGAATTTCCTCAAGTTCGTCGATAGAGGTTTCCCGGGCGTGATGGAGTTTCTTGATCTCCTGCTCAGCTTCCTCTTCGGAGGAGACGTAACGACGTGGAATGCGATACTCCTCACTATCCAGCACGAACGCTTCCCCGATGGTATAGCCGGGGACGACCGGAATCCCTTTTTTCAGTTCCATGTGTTCTCAATCATCTCGGAGATCCGTTCAACGGCCTGTTCGGCATCTTCTCCTGAAGCAGAAACAATGAGGGTCGTTCCTTTCGGAGCCCCGAGGGTAAGCAGCTGCATGATGCTCTTGGCATCCACCGCCTCCGCCTCCGGATCTTCACCCGGACGAATGGAGATGGACGAGTCGAACTTGTTTGCCTCATCCGATAATTCACGGGCCGGACGAACGTGGAGACCGGCGCTGCTGTTCAACTCCGCCGCTTTCTCAACGGCTTCGCTCTGTTCTCCCATCTGATTTCTGCTGAATTGAGCATCCTACGATTCAACCACGAGCTCCTGATCGACTTCCTCAAAGATCTCGAGGATTTCCTTCTTGGTGTCAGCGCGTCTCAGGAACTTTGTGAGGTGCGGACGGTTCTTGATTGCATTCGTAATGTGCTGGAGGGCCTCTAGCTGGAGTTCAGCTTCCTCTTCGGGGGAAAGAACCAGGAAGAACAGATCAACGGCCTGTCCATCCACTGCTCGAAAATCGATGCCTTCGTCCGTGCGTGCGAACGCACCGGCCGTTTTGTCCACTTCATCCAATTTAGCATGCGGGATGGCGATTCCGCCCCCGATGCCTGTTGTCCCTTCCTTTTCACGCTCGACCAGTGACTGCACCACCGCCTGATCATCCATCTCCGGAAACGGTTCCGCCTCTTTCAAAGCACTGACCATCCGTTCAAATAGTGATCGAACTTCAGATTCTTCTACATCCAGAATTATCGACTTGCTTTCAAATAGACCACCTAGATTCATGAGAAAACCTCCACAAACGTTGGATCATGAAATGTTACAAATCGTCGTCGGGCAATTCTTCCCCGGGCCGATCCCGGTTGGCAGGATTTGCTGATATGTTCTGATCAACCTCCCCATGGTTTTCATGCAACTGCTCATTGAACTGTTTCAGTTGACGAGCGACCTTACTCGCCGCTTTTTTGAGAGATGTATAGGAATCGTAGTCTTCAGAGGACGCAACAATTTTCTTGCCCTTCACCGTGGAAGTAATGATCTCGGTTGAAACTTGATTGTGTTCTTCCTCGAAAACAAACTCCACATGACTGATTCGGTTGAAGTACCGAGGAAACCGGTCCGCTTCGGCTTGAGCAGCTGATTTCAACCCGTCACTGAGATCCATGTGACGGCCAGTGATACTGACATTCAACGTGTACCTCCACGACTAAGGTATGATATTTAGCTTAACCCTTGTGCCACAGAGTATCAAGAGACTGGAACGTTAGCTTAGCAGATGACACGATGGTTCTGCTTGAGATGCCGAACGTCCTCTCAATGCGGTGTTAAAAACCATGTGCCAATCTGTTGCGTATCAGCACCATGCAGAATTAGCGGCCTTTGACCCAGTAATCAACAACGCTATTCGATTCAGACGCTCAGATCGATACGAGACCCGGGAGGATAAGAACGTTCAAGAGATCAGTTCCCACTTTCCAATCGCATAGCAAGTCGGTTATCGAGAGCATCAACAGCCCGAATCTTTGCCTGTGCTGAAGCAATATCGTACTCGACCTTGTGATATTCAACGTCCTCTCCATCCGTCGTCACGTAACAAGCCCTGGGATCTCCATCCCTGGGCTGTCCGACGGAACCCACGTTGACGAGGTACTTTTTATCATCTTCCAGTTGAGAACTGGGCCCCAGCGTTTCCGGGACGAGGTAATCCGCTTCCTCCGTTATGATCCCCGGTTTGTGGGTATGCCCGAAGAAACACAGGTGGTCAACCAGGTCCAGATTCTCACGAATTTTCTCTGGAACATCGGACATAATGCTAAAGCAATCGGACGGAAGCAGATACTCCATCAGAGGATCACGAGGAGATGCATGCACGTAAAGGATCCGCCCTTCGGAATGAGAACTTGATAGCGTTTCGAAAAATGAAAGCAGATCCGGCGCTTGCTGTTGAATTACTTCTCGTGTCCAGTTGATGGATTTCCGGGCCAGGGGATTAAAATTCGAAGCCCCGTTGATCACCGCATCATCGTGATTTCCTTTGAGAACAAGATCGAATTTTTCTTCCCGGACACGCTGTACAACTTTGATCGGTTCTGCTCCGTATCCAACCAGATCGCCAATACAGATGCAGCGCTCGACCTCCTCCATATCCTCCAGAACGGCTTCAAGCGCATCATAATTGCCATGTATATCCGATAGAATTGCCGTTTTCGTCATAATCTCCTCTTCATGTTCAAGATGTCACGTGAAGTTACCGTTTCCTTGCCTGCTACCTTATACGCTTATAAAAAAAGAACTGTTGCATTTGAAATTGAGTTCTTTTTTAATAGAAAAATTATGTACAATTCAGTCGATGTCTTAAATTGGACAACGCCGCTTTGTTTATTTGTTCATGTTTATTTGCACATGAGCAAACACCGTCATGCGAACGGTTCCCGCCAGATGCCTCCGTTGCTTCTTCGGTCTATGGATGGTCACGCACAAAATCGATTACCCGAGACATTGAGCTACAACGGCTGGTCCCGCGTTCTTGTTGAGTTTCTCCTGACGAGACCTCATTCCGTCGTGAATTGATTCCGTTTGTTTAACGATTTCCCCGAAGAAAGATCCGATGAGCACATCATCCAAACAAATTGAAAACCTGTTCAATCCGACATCTATTGGCATCGTCGGTGAGGTGCGAAATGCAAACTCTTTGTCCCATCAAATCCTCAACAACCTGGTCGACTTCCAGTACTCCGGTGAGATTCTACCGGTCGCTCCGGGAGGGGGAACGATTCTCGGATATGAAATCTACCAGGACGTACAGGAAATCCAGCGAAACGTGGATCTTCTGATCCTGTGCACGCCGATTGAGCAGAGTGCAAAAATCGCAGAAAAGGTAGCGAATGACGGCCCCTCCACTATCGCCATCACAGCGAACATTCCATCCGATTCAGCTAACAAGGCGGAGGATTACGTCGAACAACTCTCACGTATCGCATCGGAAAACGATGTGTCCATCCTTGGACCGAATTGTTCGGGTGTGTTTTCATCCGCGGATCGATTGAACGCAACATCCTTACCTTCTGTCCAGAAGGATAGAGGAAATATCACATTCGTCTCTCAAAGCGGTGCATACGGGGACCTTCTTTTTAGCCAACTGGAAAAACGCGGATTAAACGTCGGTAAATATATCAGTATCGGCGATCAGGCGGACATCAGCCACGTCGATGTACTTTCATACCTAAAGGATGACACGGACACGGACGTAATTGCCCTGTTTGTCGAAGAGATTCAGAATGGTCCGGAGTTCTTGAAGATTGCCGGTGAAACTACATTAAACAAACCCATTGTCTCCTTTCTCGTGTCACGAACAGAATCCGGTCTGCGGAGCACGCTTGGCGGCAGCAGGCGGGAAACCCCCAAATTTCCGGTCTATCAAGCGGCATTTGAACAAGCCGGTGTGCAACTCTTCAATGATACGGATCAATTTTTCGACGCAATAACGGTGTTCGCCGGGCTCGAACAGCGTTTCCCTATGTCAGACCAGATTGGAGTTCTCTCTCTTTCGGAAGGGCCTGCTGTAGCTGCCTGTGACGCCACGGAGGAACTGGGCCTCTCGGTGGATGAATTTTCCGAGGAGTTTCAGAATGAGCTTAAGGAAGCTCTTCCGGCCTCTGCTCGAACTGATAACCCCGTACGAATCCCAAATTCAACCGATGATGACCAGCTTCGGAACGTCGCGTCCCTTCTTGCGGAGTCGGACGAGGTAAATGGCCTTCTTCCTCTAAATATCGGTTTCGACAACGATCTGTTTGCCAGTGAGCTTATTCAGGCCTTCGACCGGGAGTTAAAACCCATTGTCGGATTTACTGCACGTTGCGATGACGTTGAGGAAACGTTTAAGAAAAAGGGGATTCCCGTGCTCCCCACGCCGGAGCGTGCGGCCCTGGGCATGAGTTTCCTGCGGACGTATCGCGACCTGATGGCGGACCAGAAACATAAAGGGTTACCGGATGAGCAGATCTTCAATCAGATCCAGGACGGGATCCGAAAGCGGCAACAACATTCGATCGATGATATTCAACAGCTTGACGAGCGAGATTCCATTTCGCTTCTGGAGGAGAACGATTTCCCCGTCGTGGACGAAATCATCACCGACTCACAGAAAGAGGCGGTAAATTTTGCGCGGACCAACGGTCTACCTGTCGAGGCCGAAGTATATCAGCCCGGTGGACAGGACAACCCGGACCTGATGTATCAGGATATCGATTCAATCGACAACCTGGAATCCGCCTATCTCTCACTGCGGCGCCGGTCTGAGAAAGAACCGGTACGAGTTCGATCCTCTGCCGGTCCGTCCATCCACCTTCAGCTGAAAGCTGTTCGTGATGAAATGTTCGGCATTGTCCTTTCCTTCGGTCTTGGCGGGGTATATTCAGATGTCTTATCGGATATCTCGTACCGTCTTGCACCGATTCAGAAACCGGAGGCCCGGAAGATGATCGATGAAATTGAAGCCGGCCACCTGCTTGACGGCTACAAGCACTACCCCTCCGTAGATCGAGGATCGGTCGCCGAACTTCTCATGAAAATCGCTCACCTCATGATCGAAAACCCGAACCTCCAATCCATCGATGTGAACCCGGCGCGTGCAAGAACCGACCAAGTCGAAGTGCTTCGAGCTTCCGTCTCCCGCTTCCCTGAAAACGACTAATAGATTCCATGGCCGAACAGAAGATCTCTTCGGAACAATCGATTGACCATCTCATCACGTTGTCCGAACTCTCACCATCGGCGTTCCAGCAGCTGCTATCGACCACCGAGTCGTTGAAACAAGAGCAAAGTGCACCCGATGTCCTACAGAATCGAAGTCTGGCGCTTCTATTTGAAAAACCCTCCACTCGCACTCGAGTTTCCTTCGAAGTCGGTATCAATGAGCTGGGAGGCACCCCGGTCACTCTGAATGCGAATGAAATTCAGCTATCCCGTGGTGAACCGGTACGGGATACGGCCCGGGTCCTTTCCCGGTATTCGGAGGCCATTATCGCCCGGGTTTATGATCATGCCTCCCTGGAAGAGTGTCAAAAGTATGGCTCTGTTCCGGTCATCAATGCACTTTCCAATGTCGCACATCCCTGTCAGGCCATCGCTGATGTGTTCACAATTCATGAGATCAAAGAAACCCTCGATCCAATCTCAGTCGCATTTGTGGGGGATGGTAACAACGTTTGCCATAGTCTAATGCATGGAGCCGCTCTTAGCGGTTTATCATTGACCATTGCCACACCACCGGGATATGAACCGGACGAACAGGTTCAATCAACGTCCCGTTCCATCGGTGCGAAACAGAACGCTGAGATACGGGTGGTTCATGATCCTCAGGAAGCCGTGAAGGACGCCGATGTGGTTTACACGGATGTGTGGACGAGCATGGGCCAGGAGGAAGAGGCCGATCAGAGGAAACAAAATTTCAACGGATTTCAGGTCAATCAGGATCTGCTGGATGTCGCCCGGGACGAGGTCATTGTGATGCACTGTCTCCCCGCACATCGTGGAGAAGAGATTACGGATGAGGTGATCGAAAGCGATCAATCCGTGGTCTGGCAGCAGGCGGAAAACCGTCTCCACACCCAGAAAGCATTGCTCATGCACATGTTCGACGCCCGCGGGTGACACGCCCCTCCCTCGCATCCCCACTGATTGAAGACCTCATGATCTCGGTCTCGACCGACGCCCCAGTTCTTCATCGATGGTTTGTTTCATATCCGGAAGCGCTTCCATGAAGTCAGGCCCGTAGGTGTCGTTCAAAATCCGACTGTCCAGAATGGCGATCTGACCGGTATCCGATCGCGAACGAATCAATCGGCCCATGCCCTGCCGGAGACGTAAAATGGCTTCCGGTATGAAAAATGAGGAAAATGGGTTTTTCCCCTGTTCTTCCAGGTGTTCCTGAAATGCCTCCACAATCGGATTCGACGGATTGGGAAACGGTAATTTTGTGATAATGACATTGGTTAAATCATTCCCGGGAACGTCAACACCTTCCCAGAACGACGACACACCGAATATAACCGCCGGTTGTTCTCCCTTAAAGGACCGAATCATCTGCTTTCGTGATTTCGATCGACCCTGCACCAGTACCAGCAAACCCTGATCGTCCAACCAGGATTCAAGTTCCTCAACGGCCTGATTCATCATGGAATAGCTGGTGAACAGGAGAAAGGCATTTCCCTGTGTTTCGGAAACATATTTCTTGGCGTATTCTCGCAGGCCCTCAATATAAGCTCGTTCTTCCCGCCCCGGGTGCGGCATATCGCTCGGAATGTGAAGTGTGGCCTGGGACGAGTAGTCGAATGGATGTCCAAGTTCCTTGCCCAGTGCGTTGCTTGCCCCCAGCCGCTCTCGAATAAACTCGAAGGGCCGATCATCCCCCGTCGCCAGTGTGGCGGATGTGAGAATCGACGAGTGAATCTGTTCAAATAATTCATCCCGCATGATCGGACTGGGATCAACTCTGGACGACCGCAGGGTCACGTTATTTCGGTAATCCGAGCGTTCCACCCAGTACACGTGTCCATCAAGATCCTGATTGATGAACTGTTTTAAGCCAGCGCGCAGCTCATTCGTGCGCTGAGAGATCGAGTTCAGTTCCTTTTCCTCCTCATCCGACAGGGAGACATCCGATATGATCGTGCGCAATTCATCATGAAGCAGTTGCAGTGAGGAGGTCACCGTGTCCCGAACGAAGGAGTCATTCTCAACACGTATCGTTTGCTCCTCGCCCCCCCTTTTATCATGCCAATCTCTCACGGAGGAAAAGAAGGCTTCGACCATCTCGTTAAAGCGCGTTACGCGAGTGATCGCATCCTGCACCGGATCCGTGGAGGAGGCGTCGAGAGCGACCAGTGTTCCGGAATGATCATCGGGCTCGTACAGATCCCTGATCAAGTATTTGCACTGAAGGAAGCTCATTTCAAGCCCAAATGACCGGCGAGCGACCGTTTCCAGATTATGTGCCTCGTCCACCACAACCGCCCCGTAGTCCGGCAGCACCCCGGTGTCAGCCTGGGTTCGCAGGGCGACGTCTTCCATGAAAAAATAATGGTTGGCGACGATAATGTCTGCCTGTTCAATTTTCTCTCTGCTCTCACGGTAAAAACAATGTTCCTGGAAACTGGACTCATGACAGTGACACATTCCACGCTGCGCATTCACCCGGTTCCAGACTTCTCCATCAACATCCCACGGAAGATCACTGAGACTGCCGTCATTCGTCTCATCAACCCAGTCCATAAGTCTGTTCAACTCGTTCTGTTTCTCCTCTCGTGCAAATAGCTGGCTTCCCTTGCTCAAAGCACTTCGAAGACGCTTCTTGCATACGTAATTGGACCGCCCCTTGGCCAGACCGACGGTAAAATCCCATCCCGTCGCCTTCCTGATTAACGGGAGATCATTTTGAATCAGTTGCTCCTGCAGATTGATTGTGTTCGTGGTGACCAGCACCGGGACCCCGGTTTCCTGTGCGAGTCGGATCAGCGGAATTAAATACGCGAGCGATTTACCGGTCCCCGTTCCCGCTTCAACGATGAGATTCTGTCCCTTCCGTAATGCTTCTGAGATCAGGGTCGCCATTTCAATCTGTTCCGGACGTTCTTCAAATTCCGGGAAGGAATCGTCCAGCACACCACCTTCCTCATAGATGCGCCCTGGGTCAAACGGAAGCTGAAAAGAACCTAAATCCTCTGAACTTAACATGGCTCACGAATAACCGATCGAACTGAAATTTGGACACGTGCTAGCGGTAGTCCGTAGACAAAGATTTCATGACGGATATCACCGATTTCACCAATTCCTCAGATCCTGTTTCACCGTTTAGTCTTCAAATTCCGACCCCTGCGCGATGGAAATATTTCCATCTTCCTGATCCTGCACCACGTGCAGTTTCTTTCGTTTCGCGAGTTCAAGCATCCCCAAAAAATACGATACCGCCTGGTAGGGGGTTGGATGCGGTCCGATCAGCTCTTCGAACGACGTCTGATCCGTTTCACGTAATTTTTCCAGGATGCGATCCATTATCACATCCTGCGGAATATCGTCGTAGACGATTGTCGACGGGGCCTCCAGAAGCGTCTCCTCCTGGATTTCCGCGTACGCCCGAACAAGCGGCCAGAGGGATAAATCCATTTCTTCATGCGGTGGATCCTCCTTCTCCTCCTCGCGAAATCGATCACGTACGTCGGCCCGTGGATAACGTCGGCGGAACTCGTTCGCTCGCTCCCGAAGCATGCGGGCACGGTCTTTGAACGTACGATAACGAAGCAGGTTTTGAACGAGTTCCTCCCGTGGATCCACCATCTCCTCTTCTTCCACGTTCTCACTCGGGTCCGGGCGCAGCTCACGGGATTTAATGCGCATCAATGTCGCTGCCATCACAACAAATTCCGATGCCACGTCGATGTCTAGCTTCCGCACTTCTTCAATGTACTGAACATACTGATTCGTGACATCGGCGATGGGTATGTGCATGATGTCCACCTCATGCTGCTTGATGAGATAAAGCAGCAGATCCAGGGGCCCATAGTAATTCTCGAGACGAATGCGGTAATCAGTCCCCTGCATCCCATCATCGGCCGGCACTTGTTCCGGATCCATGGCCTTTTCGGACATCACAACCTCTGTAAAATGTGTAGATCGAACGGATCGAGGAGCTCATATTGACTCAAATCGGGCATCTTGTCGCACCATTGCTAGGAGGCTGTTGAAAAACCCTTGTAACGTCAGTGCGGATGCATTTGTTCCGT
>CAZQNZ010000036.1:0-17339 GCA_964594615.1 uncultured Planctomycetia bacterium | reverse complement strand
ACGCATTATTCCGTAAACCCCTATTGGACGATCAACGCGGATGATCTTCCCGACCATCCGATCACAAACGGTGTTAAACCGTTTCAGGTTCACGACGAATGGTATTATCACATGCGATTCCGGGACGGTATGAAGAACGTACGTCCGGTGCTGGCGGATCGTCCACCGAAGGATACACTTCTCGGACGCGGTTGGAAACCGGGTAAGGACTCAACCTCGCATCATGGGAATAAGCACGTCTGGAATTCTCTTGTGGAGGAGAAGGAACAACAGGTGACCGCCTGGGCGTCGAAAGGTCCGAATGGCCAGCGTGGGTTCGGGTTTACAGGCGGACATTATCACCGAAACTGGGCGCATGATCAGTTTCGCAAACTGGTGTTGAATGCCATTACCTGGACGGCTCATGCATCCATTCCGGAAAATGGAATTACGTCCGAAACGCCGACCGTAGAGGAACTGGAAGCGAATCAGGATGAAGATGGATCGTTCGACAAAGCAAAGATCCGGAAATTGAAGAAAAAGTGGAACGGCGAGGATTAGTAATTCAGACGGATCGCTCTTTTAAATAACAAGGTGTCAATTTACAATACGGATTCGGATCAAGGTATTCTATTTCCGGGTGCCATGCGAAAACCTCCATGGTGGAGTGAAAAGAAGCGGCTTGCGCGGCGCATTTACGCGGGATACGTCTTCCGTGAATTATCATTCTGGGTGCCGGTGGGGTTGCTTTGCTGGGGGTTTATGGTCTTTTTGGTTCGACTCTTATCCATCGGCCAGGTTGATCTGCTCTGGAGTGGGAGTGTATTTCTTCTTGCATCGATCGGGGTGGGAGTATGCCGCGGATGTCGTCAGGCGTCCGACGTAAACTTCACGGCGGTGCTCGACCATGTTACCCAGTCGGACAACCTGCTTGTTTCCCTGGAAGAGACCGGAGTGGAGCGTAATGAGTGGACATCGGAGGTGGAGCACCGGTTGGACGATGAGGTTCCGATGCCCGGATTTCGCCTGCAATCTCTTTTTCTGCCCATTCTTCCCGCCCTGGCGTTTCTTCTTCTGGTCTGGTTCGTTCCACTTTCCGGACTTTCGGACCAAACCGGGAATGCGTCCAGTTCGTATTTACAGGAACGGGTGGAAGAACTTCGTGAAAAACTGAATACGGTTCAGGACGAGAATTTGGTGACCGATGAAAAAGCAAACCGGATCGAACAGAAACTCGACAAACTGAAACAGGATCTTGCCGAGGAGAACCCATCCGGCGACAATCCCTGGTCCGTAATGGATCGTGTGGATCGCCAGCTGGAAAAGGAAATGACCGAAGGGTCGGAGACGTTAAATCGAGCTCGCACACTCAGCCGGAATCTATCGGAGCAAATGAAGAACGATGCATCCGGTGACGCATCGGGGGGGGCATCTTCCGATGCGTCGAAATCGGAATCCGGGAAAGGGAATGGTTCAAAAAATGCAAACAATGAAACAGCAAAGCAGGATCGTATGGAACAACAGAAAGAAGAATTGTCCCGGGCATTGGCTCGGCTGTCACGTAAAAAGATGATTTCCGATTCCTCTTCGAAGGACTCCGATCCGAAGGCAAATCAAAGCCCTTATCAGAATCGACAGGGGAACACTGCAAAAAATTCCACTTCGTCAAAGGCATCGAACAACAGTGAAAAGCGGAACTGGAAACAACTGGCCTCGCGTCGTAAGGCACTGAAAAAAATACGCCGCAAGCTCGCAAAAAAACATCGACGCATGCATAAAAAAGGGGTTTGCCGTGGTGGTCGTTGTTCGTTAGGCGGTGAGAAAGGGGGTTCATCGATTACTCGAAGTGGTGGAAAAGGAAAGCGGTCCAATGGGCAGAAGACAAGAAAAGGAAGTTCGAGTCGTTCCTCCGGTTCTCCCACGGGGAAAGCAGGGCCTGATTCCGGTTCGGCGTCACTGACGGATGGGCAAACAGCTGGAGCAAATAACGCTGGGTTTTCGACGAAAAAAGTGGATGCTCCAATTGTGAATCCGGAGGCAACGCAGAAGTTGGCGGAGCGGGTCAAGGACGGAGTCAATCAGAAAACGGGTAAAGCGTCTGCGTCGTCCGGTCAGGGAGCGACGGTTGAGAATCCGCTACAATCTCGACGAAGCAGTGTACCGCCTCCGTATCGTGATTCCGTTAGATCATATTTTTCTCCAGAAACACAGGAAACGGACTGACTGATGACCCCCGAAGCGAACGAGCAGGAACTTCCATCCCCGGACGAACTTGAACCCCACGCTGATCTCTGTGAAACGGTGCTAACCGAACTCAAACGGGTGATTTACGGGAAGCCCGATTTGTTGAAGCAGGTGCTGGTCTGTTTGCTCAGTCGTGGTCATGTACTTCTTGAAGGGTTGCCCGGGCTGGGAAAAACCCAGCTGGTCCGTTCACTCTCTCAGGTGCTGGATCTGCAGTTTGATCGCATTCAGTTTACTCCGGATCTCCTTCCTACGGATATCACAGGCAGCAATATTGTGAGTGAAACGGGCGATGGCAAGTCATTTACGTTTCATAAAGGACCGGTGTTTTCGAACATTGTGCTTGCGGATGAAATCAATCGGGCGTCTCCCAAGACGCAGTCCGCGTTGCTTGAGGCGATGGAGGAACGAACGGTCACGGTGCTCGGTGAACAGTACACTCTGCCGGCTCCGTTTTTCGTACTCGCCACGCAGAATCCCATTGAGATGGAGGGGACCTATCCCCTGCCGGAAGCCCAGCTGGATCGATTTCACTTTCGTCTTGTCGTGGAGGGGGTGTCCGATGAGACCCTCGAAAAAATACTGTTGGATCGTCCAAAAGGAGATCCGCCCGAATTAAAACCGGCCTGTTCGTCGGAGGAGGTGAAGAAGTTGCTGAAAATGGTTCCTCGAATTCACCTCTCCCGCCCGGCAGCCCGCTATATCTCCCGTATTGTCAGTGCGACACATCCCGGTTATAGTGACGAACTTCCCGAGGTCGAGCAGTACGTGGAACACGGGGCAAGCCCTCGTGCCGGACTGGCCATCAGTCAAGCTGCCCGGGCGCATGCGCTGATGAACAGACGTCCGTCCGTCGGATTTGAGGACATTCAGGCGGTAGCGGTTCCGGCAATGAACCATCGGATTATCCTGGATTATTCGGCGAACCTTGACGACGTAACGACGGCGGACCTCATTGAGATGATTCTCGAACGAACCGAAACGCTCAGTGAAGACCTTCCCGACACCATTTCGACCGGAGCACAGGCGTGATGGATGGTCTGACCTATCGTTCCTGTCCTTCTATCTCCTACCTGCTGATATTCATTTCGTTGGTGGTATTTTCACTTCCCCTGACGGTCAACGGACAGTCCGGACGTCCAAGCGTAACCTACTCCGAAAGCACCGAGTGGGGAAACGTGTCCATGAGCAGTGCGCACGCTTCGGCTCCGGTTCGAGGGGGGTATATTCCAATTGAAGTGACCATTACGCCGGGACGGATTCCACTCACGGTGGAAGTGAGCACGTCCAGTGGATCTGCATATCGTGATCGCAGACAAACGACGTCAAGAACCGTCCGACTGAACAAGAATCGACCATACCAGTTTACGATCTATCATCCGGTATGGGGTGTAAGTCAAGAAATCGACCTTTATGCGCGTCGGCGAGGGACCGCCCGGCGCATTCATGTGGGGTCGTTGTCCTGGACTCCCAATGACCGCAACCAAAAACAAACGATACTTTATATTTCCCCGCCTGAACAGGAGCCCGCAGGCGTGGTGGACGGGGCACCGAAGATCACGATTAGTCCGGAGGAGGCCTGGACAAACTGGAAGGGGTATACCGCATTTGATCGGGTTTCGATGACGTTTGAACAAGTAAACCAGTTGAACGGAAGTGCTCGCCAGGCGTTGCTTCGCTGGGTGGCGAACGGGGGACATTTGATGTTGTTCAACAGTCCGCTGGACCGGCTGAAGAAGGAACAACCCGCCTATCTTCCCGCGCTTGATGAACGTGAGCGAGCCGAAGACGACGTCCTAATTTCGGAGCATCTGTTTGGGGTGATTTCGTTGCACAGGAATGCTCAGCAGACGGACTCCGTAGATTTGGGCTCCTGGTCGGAGCGGTTTGGTTGGGCGAAAGGAGACGAAGGGTTCACGAATTCGATTGTTCCAAATTCACTGGTTATTGAGGAACTGCTTGAGGTGCCGATTGTGTCCGGGTTACTGATTTTACTGGGATTCACGATCTTAATCGGTCCGGTCAATTACTGGTACCTCAGGCGGAATGGGCAGGAATCCAGAATGCTTTTGACCATTCCGGTGCTCGCGATCGTGACAACCGGACTGATTTTTGCCTGGGATATTTTTAAGCATGGTCTGGGAAATGATGTGCGAGCTCAGGGGATTGTTCGTATCGACCAGCGTGAGAAGAGCGCTGCGTTTATCAACCGCTACATGCTGTACATGGCGATTTCACCCGGACAGCTTTCATTTGACGACGACGCCTCCGTGGCGTATCTGGGACGAAAGACGTTGTCCCCGAGGAGACGGGGTAAACGGAACGTATCCACCCGTTATCGAGCCCGATCCCGGGATTCGGACGAAGAACATCGGGTAAACTACTCGGTTCGGGGAAGCAAGCAACTGATTGGCGGATCTCCCGGAGCATCCCGTACTCCGGTGTTTCTTGATGAACGCAATAGCAAGCCCTTTCGGGGACGACTTGTTGTTGAACGGCAATCAGACGATCAGCTTAACGTAACGAATACCCTCGGGTTTCCCATTCATCACCTGCTGCTTGTTGATCGACAGAATCGGTATTATGCACCCGTGGAGAATCGTCGGAAGACACTGAGAACCGGTCAATCCGCTACCTTTTCAAAGGTTGACACCGGGAACGTCGTTTTCGGCCCAAACGTGTTTAAGAACTGGAAACACGTTATGATTGAGGAGAACTCGAAACATGACGTATCGTTTGACTTTGCTACAGCCTATCGCTCTCCTCCGGAACAGGTACGGGTGACGCGATACATGGGGCTTACGGACCAAAATCAGTTTGGATCGATGGGGGTGTCCTCGTTCGAGGAGCATGAAAGTACGTATTTGATTCAGGGAACGCACTGGGATGATAAAACAGACGAGGAGGAAAAGTGATTGAACTTCAGGATCTGCACAAGTCATACGGGGACCTGACAGCGGTGAACCAGGCGAATTTCACGGTTCAGGAGGGGCAGATCTTCGGATTTATTGGTCCGAATGGGGCCGGAAAAACCACGACCATTCGGATGCTTGCGACGCTGGAATCTCCGGATGCGGGAAATGGATACATTCAGTCGCATTCCATTATCCACGAGCCCGAGGAGGTGCAGCGTGTGATCGGATATTTGCCCGATAGCTATGGGGTCTACAAAAAGCTTCGGATCGACGATTACCTGGAGTTCTTCGGGCGGGCGTACGGGTTGCGCGGAGAAGAGCTTCGACGCCGGATTGATTACATCATGGACTTTACGGAAGTGCGTGACATGCAAAAACGGCGGGTCAACGAACTGTCGGCGGGCATGGAACAGCGGTTATGTCTTGCTCGCACATTGATCAACGACCCCGACGTTCTTCTGCTGGACGAACCCGCGGCCAACCTCGATCCCCGGGCGCGTGTGGAAATTCGTGAGTTGATTCGAGAGCTAGCCAATCAGGACAAAACCATTCTGATCAGCTCCCACATTCTCACCGAGCTCTCGGAAATTTGTGATTCACTGGCGATCATTGAGCAGGGTGAAATTGTGGTGACCGGAACGGTGGAGAAGGTGCTTGAAGAAATTCAGCCCGAGCAGGAACTGGCTTTGCGGTTCGTCGGCTCTGAGGATTCGCATCTGGAGACGCTTGCCGTACTGCCCATGGTTGAGGACGTGTACCCCGCTCCCCCGGAGATCCGTGTGAAGTTTACCGGTGAGGAGGAAGACGTGCCGGACTTTATTGAGCAGATGCTTTCGAACGGACTGCGTCCGGTAGAGGTGACCTACGAAGAACAGAACCTCGAAGATATCTTCATGGAAGTTACGGAAGGAGAACTGCAGTAATGTTGCGCTTATATGACTGGCTTCGATCGACGTATCGACGGTTTGAAAATCCCCTTTTGATGAAAGAACTTCGTCAGGCTGTTCGAAGCCGGATATACGTGTACGCTTTCATGACCATTCTCTTCATCTGTTTCTTTATCATGTCTCTGTTCCTGCTCGTGGAGAAAGGTGAGGGAGCAACGGTGTACGGGGGTGGGGTGGGTGAAATGTCCTTTCTGATCCTGTTTGTACCGTTTTACATCGTAGCACTTCTGGGCATACCGATGACGGCGTTTCTTTCTCAGCTCTACGAAGTCGAGCAGGATTGTCTGGAGCTGGTGCAGGTCACCAACCTGACGACCGGTCAGATCATCCGGGGGAAGATTTACGGGGCGGCAGTTAAGCTCCTTCTGTTCCTGACCGCTCTGATTCCGTTTTTTGCGTTTTCCTACCTGCTTCGTGGTATTTCGATTATTGCGATTGTTGTTCCACTTGCGGGGACCCTCCTGTTATCGACGTTGTTGGTGGCCGTGTACGTGTTCTTTTCGATGCTCGTTCAGACCGGATTTTCCAAGGTCATGAGTATGTTGTTTGTTGTGGGGTTGTCTGCATTTGTTGGTATTTCGATGTACAGTCTGGGCTATGAAGTTTTGTTTGATTCGTATGGCACCGGTATGCACTTTGGGCCTGCTGGATCCGGATGGGGGGGCGTTATTGGATTCATCACCATGGTGCTTGCAGTGTGGGGCTGTTTGATTTTTTTGTTTCACCAGGCTTCACTGGCCATGGCCATGAAATCCACCAAGAATCACACCTGGCCGGTCCGGTTTGCGTTCCTGATCTTCATGGTGGTGTTGCTGAGTTTTCCATTTATCGTAAGCGGGTTCGGGTCCATCGAGGTGAGTTTGGTATACGCAACCCTGTCGTTTTTCGTCTGGCCCTTTTTGGCGATTCTTGCGCTCGTATGGGTAACGGAGGACGATCGGATTCCCCGAACCGTAGCTGAGTCCAATCATTGGTACATGTCGGTTCCGTATCTTTCACGCTTGACGTTACCCGGAGGCGTCTGGGGGTATCATTTCACGGTGTTGTGCTGTTTGTTCATCATCGGTCTGGGGTCGGTGGCATACCGGATGGACCAGCCCTTTTCATCGTCCCATCAGCTTGACCAAACAAAACTGGCCTATCAGACGCAGTTTGTCATTTCTGGGTATATGTTGTTGTACGGCGGCATAGCACATTATTTAGGAAAATTATTGCGTTCGTTCTGGCCGCACATGATGCTCCGGACGATACGGGGGATTGTGATTGTCGGCGTGTTGGTGGTCATGATCGCTCCGGTCATGGTTCTTGGATTCACCGGTTCCATGACCAGAGTCGACGTGCTGAATGTGTTTACGATGTTCAACCCATTTTTCATGATCGAGCAGGTCCAGGAGAACAACATCTGGGTGCCTTATTTTATCGGCATTGTCGGGATGGGGACGGTTTTGTGGGGGTCCACATTCGTCACCGGTCGAAGAATTCTTCAGGAGTCACATCTGCAGGACATCTGATTATGCGAGATGAATTTGAACGTGCCGTGGAACAGTTTGATCTGGTGATTCCGGATACTCCGGAGCGGGGCGGGTACGGCGACGTAAGTGGAGGGGGGACCGGGCGTTCGCTGGAATACATGGATCACCGGGCGTATCAGCCCGGAGACGATGTACGGCGCATTGATTGGAAGGCGTACGCACGAACCGAGGAGTATATCGTCAAACAGTACCGGGATGAGGTATCACCGGTGATCGAAGTGATACTGGACGGAAGCCGATCCATGGCGATTACGGACGAAAAAAAACAGTTCGTTCGTGATCTGGTAACGTTCATCGCTCGACTGGGAGCAAAGCGGAATACCGGTGCGCGCGTGTTATTTGTGGGGTCAACCTGTCGCGTGATCGAGCAGGATTGGGAGGAGCGTTTGCGATCCTGCGCGTTCCGCGGTCGGAAACCGCTTGCGAACCAACGTGAACAGTTTCGTTCGAGATTACACTCGGGCGCCGTACGGTTTCTGATTACGGATGGTCTGTTTCCGGTGGACCCTTCCTCCTTTTTAATGGAGTTTGCTCGTAATTCCGCGAAGTTGCATGTAATCCAGACGCTTGCTCAACAGGAGCAGGACCCGGAGCGCATGGGCGGCACGCGGCTGGTGGACGTGGAAACCGGAGCGGAAATGGATTGCCTGGTGTCCAACGAAACGGTCAACCGATACAAGAAGGCGGTGACCGACCTGTGCAATGCGTACGAGGAGGCGGCACAGGTGTTGAAGGGTGCGTATGCCCGGCTCGTAACCGGCGAGGCGCTCATGTATCAGATTCGTCATCAGTTGGTACCGGCCGAAATTCTGACGGCAAGTAATCAATAAGTTTGTTTGGAGAGGTAGCTCATGGAATTCGGTCCGATTCTGTTTTCGAATCCGTGGGGATTGCTCTCGCTTCTGTCCCTCCCCATCATACTGGGCATTTACTTCTTTCGTCAGACGTTTCAGCGGAAGGAGATCTCAGGGTTGTTCCTCTGGGAGAAGGTGTCGCGAAGCCGGTCCAGCGGATCCCGGATGGATCGCCCCCCGTTTACCTGGAATTTACTGCTGCAGTTGTTCATTGCCTTCCTCATTTCACTGTTAATTGCCGGTCCGCAGTTTCGTACCCGTCACCGGCACCATATCATGCTGATCGACCACTCCGCATCCATGCACGCGGAACAATCCAGCGGCAGCACGTCCTTCGAGCAGGCAGTTACTCTTGCGCAGGACAAACTGGCCGATCTGTCGTCCGGTGCTCGTGTCACGTTGCTGACGACCGGCCGTCCGGCCACACGGGTTGGATCGGATATGATGGATCCACGGACGGCACAGAAGAGGTTGAGTGATCTGGAACCCGGATATCAATCGTACGACACGGAAAAAACAATTCAGCAGGCGTATCACCTCGCCGGCTCGGCCTCTATTCTGTATTTCTACACCGACCAGCCTCCGTCGTCGTACGACGGGCCATTGCCCGATCGGTTTCACTGGCACGCGGTGGGGGAGCCCCTGGACAACATCGCATGGACGAACGCACACCGTACCTCGACCCCGGATGGATCCTCACGCGTGTTCGTCCAGCTGACGAATTATTCGAAACGGAATCGTACCGTACAGGTTCGGTTTCGTCGGGAAGACCGTGTTCTCAAGACAAGGAAGGTGTCGATGGACGCAGGGGATACCTGGCAGTCGACCGGTGAGTTTGATTTACCCTCGAAGGTGCTGACGGTGGACCTTCTCCGGGGGGACGATGCTCTTTCCCTGGATGATCGTATTGTACTTCGTCCTCCGTACAAGGAACGGATCCGGGCCGGGATGTTCGGGTTAAACGACTCCAATCGAGATCTGGTGACGAAGGGGTTGTCATCCGTACATCATGTTTATCTGCTAAACCGTGCCTCACGAAGCGAACTGGTCAACCGTGCGGATGTCGTGATCGGTCCGGCTCGTTCTGTTCCGTCGTCGTATCGCGGGGTGTACCTGGGAGTTAAGAACCTGGATGAGAAACAGGTACAGCAGCAATCGTTCGTTCGTGGACCGTATTTTATGGATCACACGCACCCGCTGGTTCGCAATATCGTTTTGAGCGGGCTGGTGTTTGGAGGCGTGCGTGTCGATCAAGCGCCTGCATATCACACGGCCCTGTTTTCGGCGGGGAACACCCCTCTTCTGTACCGGCGTTCGACCGGGACGTCGAATCAATTCCTGGCCAACTTTGATCCCCATTATTCGACCATTAAAAGCAGTGTGGCCTGGCCCATGCTGATGACCAATCTGTCTGACATCGCACGAGATCAGTTACCCGGTCCGGTTCGAAGCAATTTTCGGATGGATGAAGCTATTAAATTGAGCACCCGGGCAAGAGTGGGAGCGTCTTCGGAGAACGTCTCCTGGACCCTTCAGTTTCCTTCGGATCAAAGCCGATCATTTGAGCCGGGTCAGCAGGTGCGTCTTCAGCATTTTTCCGGGGCGCCTGGTTCGTATATCTTGCGCCGTAAGCGGGGGGATCAGGTCAGGGAGTGGCCGTTTCATGTGAACTTTCTGTATCCGGAGGAGTCCGATTTACTTAATTTGGGTGAAGGGGAGAAATCCGTACGAGAGACGACGGCCCGGAGTCGATCTCGATGGACGGAGGTCCGTCCGCTGAAGCTGAGCATACTTTTTTTGCTTGCGGTACTCTGTGTTGCCAGCTGGTTAATCGCTGACCGCACGGGAGGAGGGAACTCCTTATGAACCTGCTGTATCCGGAAGCATTCATCCTGTCGATACCGGCCGTGATGATCTGGTATCGATATCTCTGGAACGGGCGATTTTCAGGGGGGTTACGACTGGTTGTTCTACTGATTTTGATCAGTGCTCTTTCCGTGCCTGTAATCCAGTCTGGAAGGGATGGGGTGGATCTGTGGGTGTTAATGGATCGATCGGAAAGCATTCCCGACAAGGGACGGGAGGATATGGAGGAGACGCTTCAGCGTTTGAAGGATGTGAAACCCGCCAATGCAAATCTGGGCGTGATCGAGTTTGCCGGTACATATCGTGTGAAGGAGTATACCGGACAATCAACCTTCTCCACACAAAAGCAGGTGGATCTGGAAAAACACGCCACCGATCTTCACGGAGCACTCAAGCAGGTGTTCAGTTTGCATGACCCGTCCCGTCCGACCCGTGTGCTGGCACTTACGGATGGTCGTTACACCACCCGGGACCCGCTTCCGCTCGGGATGTGGGCGCGGGACCGTTCGATTCCCGTGGATTATCGGTACGAAGGACAAGCGGGCGTATCGGACACCTCCGTCGTTGATCTGGACCTGCCGGACGCTGTACATCCGGGGGAGCCGTTACAGATTGCCACCTGGATTCAGGCTCCGGTGTCCGGGGAGGTTTCGTATCAATTGAAACGCGGAAACCAGTTACTTTCCCGAGGTAAGCGGTCCGTGCAGCCCGGGCGAAATCGATGGATGTTTCGTGATGTGTTGCAGGAGTCCGGGATTGTGTCGTACACACTGTCCATCTCTCCGTCCGGAAGTGATCGTATTTCGCAAAACAACCGCGACGTCGGGGCGGTTCGGGTGCGCTCGGAGGAAAAAGTACTTGTCGTTCAACCGTCCGTACGTAAGAATCGATTCGTGTCCGCACTGAAGGATGCAGGTTTGCCGGTGGTGCAACGGTCAGTGGACAACGCCTTTCACAGCCAGGCCGATCTCGATCCGTTCCGAAGTGTCATTCTTGAAAACGTTTCCGGAAACAACCTTGGTCGTGACCGCATGCTCATGTTGAGAAACTGGGTCAAGAACTTTGGTGGAAGCCTGTTAATGACCGGTGGTACCCGAAGCTTTGCCCGGGGCGGATACATTGCGTCCCCGCTGGAGGAGGTGCTTCCGGTATCCATGAAACTGAAGGAAGAAAAACGTCGATCGACGGCGTCCGTGGCCATTGTTCTGGACCGGTCCGGCAGCATGGGGGCGATGGTGGGCGGGGACATGAAAATGGACCTTGCCAACCGTGCTGCCGTGGAGTCCCTGGATGTTCTTCATCCAATGGATGAGGTGTCGGTTATTGGCGTGGACTCAAGCGCGCATGTCGCGGTGCCTCTTCAGCAGATCCGGGGCGACCACGATCAGATCACGGGACAAATTATGAGTATCCGACCGGGTGGAGGGGGAATCTATGTCCGGACGGGATTGGAAGCGGCCATGAATCAGCTGGCAGGCGGGAAGGGGGCAACCAAACATATCATTCTGTTTGCCGATGCCCGGGATAGTCAGGAGCGTTCGGGCGTTCGAAAAAAGGTGAAAAGTTGGAACAATGCAGGGGTCACCGTGAGCGTGGTCGGTCTGGGCACGTCCGTGGACCGACACGCATCGTTTCTGAAGCGCGTGGCAAAGGCCGGGAAGGGGAAGGTCCATTTTACAAATAACGCAAAAGATTTGCCGCGCATTTTTGTGCAGGATGTGACGCGAAGTATCCGGAAAACGTTTATCAAAGAGCAGCGTCCGCTTGTGACCACGCCCCACGTAACCATGTTGACCGGTCAGACCATTGGGAATCCGCCACCCGTGGGGGGATTTAACGTGACCCGGAAAAAGAAAAATGCATCCGTACCCTTCCAGGTAGTGGATGACGATACGAAACGTCCGGGGCTGGCCCTCTGGAACTATGGTCTGGGCCGTGCAGCTGCGTATACGATTGAAATGGATGGAAAATACACGGGACCATTTCTGAACTGGAAACGGTATCCGGAGTTGAACGCACTTCTGGTCCGCTGGATGATGGCGAAAGAACAGAATAAGGACGTGTCCGCACGCTTTGAACGGGAGGGATCGATTGGAAAAATTCGTGTGTCCCTGAACCCCGATCGAGAACGTGCATTGGCCGGATCCGAACCGTTTGCCTTTATCTCAACGCCTGGAGCGGGAGGGAAGAAAGTACCCCTAAAACGGAGTGGTCCGGACCAGCTTCGTGCCAGTGTTTCACTTGATCGGGAGGGGGTTTACATTGGGGCGGTGAACCTTGGTCAGCAGCGACTCGTTGAGTTACCCCCGGTGGGATTGGGATATTCCCCTGAATATCGAGTGGAGGGTGTTGGTCAAGGAACGTCCAGGCCCGGAACGGAACTGCTGAGCGAGCTGGCCGAGGTATCCGGTGGTACGGAGCGGATGAACCTGAAACATGCGTTCGATACAGACCAAACCGGACAGGTACGATGGGCGCTTCATATACCGCTGTTTCTATTGGCCCTGCTTCTTTTTGTGGTGGAAATCGCCAGCCGGCGGCTTGATTTCCTGGAATACCTGTTTTCGTCACGCATCGGGCAAGTGGTCCATCGAGTGTATAAAAAGGGGCGTAACATGGTTACTTTCCTTTTCTCGTGGTCACGTCAGGAGGAGGCGGAAGAGGACGTCGGACGTGAACGATCATGGGAAACATCCAAATCGACAGAGGCACCATCCGCATCCGGATCGTCCACGGACGAAGAAACGGAAGAGGGGAAGGCAACGGAAGACGAGGACGGATCAAAAGACGACACGGGCGATATTTTCGGTCGTGCCAAGGACCGTGCACGTCGACGTATGGACGACGAAAATTAGATTGGGATGGTTCCGCGGACCGTTGATTATGATTACGATCAGGATCAAGGGGAAGGAACCCCAGTGAGGTTCATGTGCACGGATTACACGGAGCGAAATGCGACGTTTTCTGAACACGGATCAACCGTAATGAAGATACGGCCGCATTCAATGGAGCGCCGGTGCCCCCACCGGCTCTTTTTATTCAAACGAATTTTTTCTCCCTTCTTTTTTTTAACTCCAGAACAACATAGCACACCGGATTAATGCTGGCCTTTCAAAAGATATAGAAAAAGAAAAGGAAAAGAATTTAGTTGTGATAAACAACGCCGGTGAGGGCACCGGCGCTCCATTTCGTTTCGCATGGCCAGGGCGTGCAGAAGTCGTTCATTCTCGGAATGCTTTGTTCAACCCGAAAAATCGGATGGGGAGTACGCATCCTCTTTTCGGATGGTCTCCTAGTCATCGCCGCCGAACGGGTTGAGGTCATCCAGGTCTTTCTCTTTCAGGTTTTCTTCAACGGATTTTTTCGAGGATTCTACCTGATCCTCCACACTTTTGGAATCACCGGAGGTAGCCGATTCCAGGGCGCTTTTGGAAATCTTGTCGATTTCCTTTTTCACGTCTTTTTCCACTTCCCCCTTCATGTTTTTCAGTTCACCGTTGATGCGATTGATATGCTTCTGAGCTTCCTGTCGACCGAGTTCTTTCAGCCCCTTTCGGGCCACGGCAAGAAACTGGCCTTTCCAGTGGAACTGCGGGTTGTTCACGGGACCGTCCACCAGGAAGTCAAACGTGATTGGTTGTTTCTTGGCGTAGGCGTTGATCCCGTCCAGAATATATTGTGAGGTATCCGGTTTCATTCCGAATAATTTTTGATCGTTCCGCTTCTTCTTCAAATTCAGGTTGGTAAGAGAAATCGTCGTCGGAGCGTTAATCAGGTTTTTCACGATGGATCCCTTCACCGCCGTATTTGACAGTTGCCCGTTCTTGACCTGAACCGGCAGGGTGTTCTTGTACAACGGTCGAAGACGGGCAAGATCCAGCTGGGTCAGGGCGGCTTTCAGCGACGTTTCCTGATTTGGTTTGTAGGAACCGTCAATACGGAGCGACTCCTGTTTGTTGCCGTCGAACTGTCCCTCCAGCGAAGTTGTGATCGGTTGTTCGAGAAGGGACGGGTCGGAGGACAGATTCTTGATCGTGCCACTCATTTTTTCCAGATTGGGCAGACTCTGTTTGGTATCGGTCGCCGTTTGATCGGTCAGTCCGATTTCCGCGTCCGTAAGGGCAATCTTGCGGACCCGTACCAGCGGGATGCGGTCCTTGTAAGGATACGCCGCGTCCGCGTCGAACACGATCACCCGTTTTCCGTCCCGGTATTCCACGCCGGGTTCCGGTGTTCGAGGAGGTTGTTCGTCCCCCGTTTTCTTCTCCTCTTTAGATGGTTCATCCCCCATCATGGAGTCCCCGTATTTTTTTACGAGCTCGATCCAGTCCGCCTCCTTGCCTTTTTCCTTCACCCATTCGGTATACGTTTGTTCATCTTTCGGTTTCTCTTTCTCCTTTTTCTTTTCTTCAGCCGGTTTCTGTACCTGATCAATGTTGAGCGAGCCGTCTTCGTTTCGACGGACGTTTAGCAGAAGTTTGTTCAGTGAAACCTCCGAGACGTGCAGTTTTCCGGCGAGGACACGATACATATTCAGGTCCATTACCACCTCGTCGACCTGAAACAGATCCTCTTTTTCGCTGGACGGATCCGCGCCGGCAATGCCTTCAATGGACATGCGACCCGTAAAGGGAGAGAAGGAGGCGGATTCCACTCGTACGTCCACTCCGGACGCACTTGAGAGGGCCGAGGAGGTCAGGGAGGTAAACGCCAGCCCATAGCCGAGAAACGCAACGAGGAAGACCAGAAGTCCCGCTCCCGCGAGGCCCCCGATGACTTTGAGCCGAAGAAACCCAAAATACGATCCAATTCCTCCGGTTTCGTCCGCTTCTTCCTCCTCATCGTCCCCCGGATTTCCAAAGCAGAGCCAGATGACCCAGCTCCCGACCGTGGACTGAATGAACGTTTGCATAAAAGCCGGTTTCTTGACCCATTCAATGAGATGGCTTCGGAACCCTTTGATAAGAACGTAGACAAGCGGAAACAGGACAAGCGATGCCGCGATACAGACCACGTACGATCCAAACAGGAGATACCGATTGAATCCCATAAAACCGATAATCGGCGTTTGCATCAGCGTTCGGATGAGCCCATCAAAGAGCTCCGTTTCGTTCAGCAGGTAGAAGCCGGTGTGGTAGAACGGACCGGCGAGCATCAGATAAAACCCTTTCGAAATCCCCATTGAAAAAAAGGCCAGACCCGTTGAGCAACGAAACACGAGCATGAGAAAAATGGGGATCAGCAAATGCAGACCAAACGGGGTAAGGCCGAGGAACACACCGAGACAGACGCCCGCGGCAATTTCCGCCGGGTGTTCCCCGCCGCGGAGGGAAGCAAAAATATTGCGCATTTTTCGTATGGGTCGAAAGAACATCATTCATATCTCCTGTTTATGTGGGTCCGGTATCAGAACGAGTCGGATGGATCGTCGGAACAGGCACATCCGTTCGGTCCGAATTTATACGGTTCTATTGTATGTCGCGGAAGGTGGGATTTTGAAGTGCAATGAGGCACAAGCGTCCTGAAATTTGTTATCCGGCAGGTCTACCGGGTCAGGTGTTCCCTGTGTTTTCATTAGACGAGGGGCGAACGAAGACATCACTTTTGACATGATAAGCGGATTGCTTTACACATTGGTATAGTGCAAAATAGTAGAGATTATTCTGACGATTTTTTACGCAGATATGACGGAATACAGAAAAGAGCATTTCCAATCTCACCGTTCAAACAGGGGACGCTAATCGTTCCTGCTTTCGTTATGGCAAAGGAACCGAAGGAAACAACCGGAAAGAGCAAACTGTTTACCGCATTTATCGATCTGCCTCTGTTGGTTACGGGTGTACTGACGGTGACCAGTTTTCTGGCCAGCATGTGGTGGATCTTCGAGCTCACCTGTCATTTTCGACTGCAGTACGCGCTCGTTTTGGCCGTCGTAGGTGTGTTTACCTTTGTGGGGAATCATCTTCCACGATCCGTGCTGGCCTGGTCACTGTTTCTTGCTCATGTTCCATGGATTGCGCCGTTTTATTTTCCCCTCTCCCCCTATTCCGATTTCAGTCAGAAAACATCAACACCAATTCAGATTGCTTCGGTAAACGTAAGTGATTCGAATAAAGAGTTCAGTCACATTGAAGACTGGGTCCAGCAGAAAAGCCCGGATCTTCTGCTGTTAATGGAGGTGGATTTAGACGTGTTGAAGGACGAGTCCAACCTGGACAATCAGTTTTCGTACCGAAAAACAGTTTCACGGGCCGAGCAGTTTGGACGAACCGGTCGCACGGACGAGTATGAATATGCCGGGCAGTTTGGCATGGTGTTGTACTCCAATCAACCCGTCGATGATACCCGGATCATTCGTCCGCCGGATACGACCGTGTCCGTTCTCTACGCGGATATCGTGTGCGGAGGGGAACAGGTGCATGTGACGTGTGTGCATACCCCTTCTCCGACGGGGTCACACCTTGCCCGTGCGCGCAACCAGGTGCTTACCGGTGTGGCGGAACGAGTGGCCAGTCAATCCGGTCCCCGAATTGTTGTTGGAGATCTGAACACCACCTCATACTCTCCGTATTTCTGGGCCTTTTTAAACCGAACCGGTCTCAGGGATACACGAAAAGGTTGGGGGGTACAGCCCACCTGGCCGGTGTTTTCGGGAACAGGCTTATTGCGAATCTGCCTGGATCATTGTCTTATTTCAGACCGATTCACGGTGGAGTACCGGGGGGTGGGACCGGATATCGGTTCGGATCACCTGCCGATACTTACGGAATTGAGGCTAAAAGACGAGAACAGCAACTAACAAGACCCGGTACGAAAAGGGGGGCATACACTCAGTGAGTCCTCAGCGGGCGGTCTGCACGGAATTTCAACGAAGAAACCCCGTTTTGATGAAAGATGACGTGACGTTAGGTCACGTCCTGCTTTCATCGTCCTTCGGACGGGTTTTGGAGGCGAAATGACACAGCAGAGCGTTCGCTGAATGCTCATCCCGTAAGGGACGGG
>CAZQNZ010000035.1:0-17721 GCA_964594615.1 uncultured Planctomycetia bacterium | reverse complement strand
AAAAGTCGAACACGGATTGGCTATAATAGGGGGGTGGATCCGATGGTTCAAAACGTCCAGAGAAAAGCAGAAATCGGAGGACAAAACAGACCATGAAAAAAAAGAGTTATTCGAGAAAAGGAAGCAAGCCAACGAGCTGTATTTTAACACGAGTTCAACCAAGCGTGAGATAGCGGAATTGCTTGATGTAAGCACGGACTTTGTCGTGAAATGGACCCAATCCACAGATCAGAATTTTGAGGAGGATGACCGGGGCTGGGAGAAGGGACGTCGGCGCAAGTGGGATAAGGCGGTGGTGGATCGAATCAAGAATATTCGGGAGGAGCTAAAAGCGGATTCTGATCATGATTTCTGGGGCCCCACTGCGATTGAGGTTGTCTACCGGAAGAGGTACCCCGACGCAGAGGTTCCCCCCGCCCGAACGATAGGTCAGATCCTGACGGATCTGGGACTGACCGAACATCAAAAACACTCAAGCAAACCAGAAGCATTGAAGTACCTGCATTATCCAGAGCAGTCCCTGTACCAGATCGTGGGGGATCGAGTTCTGGAAGTCGACTTTGTTGGGGACAAGTTCATTACCGGTCGAAGCGAGCCGATTCATTTTCTTGGATTTTCGTTCAAACGGGAACCGAAGCTCAAGCACTATCAGCGTGTGGAGGGAGAAACCTCCAGTGAGCTGATTGACCGGACAAAGACCTTTTTTGACCGCTTTGAGACCCCTCAAGCGGTTAAAATGGACAATGGCGCGGCGATGCATGGTGGAGGGGGTAGACACAAGCGTACCATCTCGAAGACGATGCAGTTTCTTCTGGAGAAGGACGTATACCCCGTCTTCTCGGTGCCCAGGCAACCGGCCACACAGGCCTCGATTGAGGGGAGCAACTCGCTGTTCTCTCGGAAATTCTGGAACCGTCATGAGTTTGAGAACGTGCAGCAGATCGACGAACGACTTGAGACATTCAACGAGAACGTCCGATTCTATCATCAGTATGAGTCACCCGATGAACGGGACAGAACGAAACCGTTCGAACCGACGGTGTATTTTCTCAGACAGGTGAGGGAGGATCAGGATGGGGAGGAGGGAGTTGTGCACGTGATGAACGATGAGGTGACGCTCTCAAGAGAGTACATCAAGTACTTCGTTCTGGCTGAGTGGGAGCTGGATAACGAACAGCTGAAGATCTATTTTGAGCGTCGAGAAGAGGAGGAAGATCAGCCGGAAGAAACCGTTTGTCCAGAAGTGATCACAACCGTTGAGTTTCCGATACACGAGGCATCGAAAATGAGATGCGACAAGTTATTGAGCTGATAAAAAAGGGGGTGGACCGAGAGCCCGATCCCGTAACAGCACGTGCGCGCCCGAGATCGATTAATCGGGCGCTGAAAAAGTGCATTTCTTACCTGGAGTATGCCTTACAATCTTGTTCGACTTTCATCTTGCATTCGACCGTTAATCCCTTGTTCTGAGAGGTTTTCGGGGTTAAAATAGCCTTTTTCGTGACGGATCTGGTAGAATGTAACTGAGGTGAGAATGACCTCCATTCGCAAACTGTTGGTGGCCAACCGTGGTGAAATTGCAGTTCGTATTTTTCAGACGGCTCGTGAGATGGGTCTGGACACGGTGGCGGTGTACAGTGACCTGGATCGGTCAGCACCGCACGTCACACAGGCGGACGAAGCATATCACATCGGTCCTCCTTCCGCACGGGAGAGTTATCTGAACCTGGATCGAATCATGGAGGTGGCTTCCATGGCCAACGTGGATGCTATCCATCCCGGATACGGTTTTCTCTCCGAACATCCCGAGTTCCCTCGTCGGTGCCAGCAGGCGGGCATCTGCTTTGTGGGTCCCTCTTCTTCGGCCATCGAACGCGCCGGGAATAAGATCAATGCCCGCCAGATGGCCGATACCGTCGGTGTTCCAACTGTTCCCGGGCAAGTGCTGTCGAATCAGGATGTGGAGGAAGCAAGGGATATTGGACAGGAGATTGGATTTCCGGTACTGATCAAAGCGGCTGCTGGTGGGGGAGGGAAGGGGATGCGGGTGGTGGAGGAGGAAGAGGAATTCGATAAGGCATTCCGGGAAGCACGAAGGGAGGCGCAGAATGCGTTTAATAACCCGGACGTGTTCATCGAGAAATACTTTTCTCGCCCCCGACACATCGAAGTACAGATCATGGCGGATCGTCATGGAAACGTGGTTCACTTCGGAGAACGAGAATGTTCCATACAGCGGCGGCATCAAAAACTTATCGAGGAATCACCGTCTCCGATCGTTGACACGGATCTACGAGAGAAAATGGGCCGTGCAGCCGTTCGATTTGCCCGTGAAGCGGAGTATACGAATGCGGGGACCGTGGAGTTTCTTGTGGATAGCGAGCAAGAATTCTACTTTCTGGAGATCAATACCCGTCTGCAGGTCGAGCATCCGGTGACGGAAATGGTTACAGGCATTGATCTGGTGCGGGAGCAGTTGCGGGTGGCCCGAGGGGAGCCACTGGGGTACGCCACGGAGGACATCTCCTTTCGCGGATGGGCCATGGAGTGCCGGATTTGTGCGGAGGATCCGGCGTCCGGTTTTACACCGAGTACGGGCACGATCCGTCAGCTCAGCCGTCCGGGTGGACCGTTCACACGGTTTGACGTCGGTGTGGATGCCGGATCCGAACTGACCATGCATTACGATTCACTGATCGGCAAACTGATCTGCCGAGCGAAAAACCGCGATCAGGTCATTGATCGACTGAAACGGGCGCTGGAGGATATGTGCATTGTCGGAATTCGAACCACCATACCGTTTTTCCTGGATGTGCTTGACGACGAATCCTTCCGGAATGGCAATATCACGACACGATACCTCGATGGGTACGAACTTGCGTCTCCTGAACCGGAGCAAGTACGGACTGTGGCCACACTGGCGGCCGTCATGAGGCACATGGAAAAAGCGTCTTATTCCTTTTCCGGTGACCGGTCGGCAACAGACAACCAGGGGTCGTCAAACTGGTTCACGCAGGGAATGAGTGAGGTACTCAGCAATGGTTCGTAAGTCGTACTCCGTTTTTATAGAAGGCGAGGAGCATGTGATTGACGTTGTGGAGAATGAGGGAGAACTTCTTGTTTCCACCCCGTGGGACGAGGAGAAGACGGTGAGTATTGATGAGCTGGGGGAAGCATTGTACCTGGCCCAAATCGGTGCCCGACAAGTTACAACTGGATATGAGAACGAAGGGGCTCTTCAGTCCTTTACAATCGACGGCTATGTCATTGAGGCGGATGTATGCGAGAGCCGTTTTCGCGAGGAGGAGATCAAGCCGGGCGCATCCAGTGATACCGGAGAATTACGTACCATCACCGCCTCTATTCCCGGACAGGTTCTGGATATTACCGTGTCAGAAGGGGACGATATTGCGGTGGGGGATACCGTGATCCTGCTCTCCGCGATGAAACTGGAAAATGAGATTCAGGCGGAGCAGGATGGGGTCGTCGAACACATCTGCGTGGAACCGGACGAAACGGTTGAGAAAGGGCAGACCCTGATTGAGATTCGGAACTGAGGAGGGCTGGCAAGCGCGTTTTGACGTCTGTATTGACCCGGGTTCTGCGTCGAGGCTAAAGATTCATGAACAGGTGGTTCGATAAACCTACTGTTCAAGTCTGTTTTTATCGGTTCCCTCATCCGTTTTCAGCAGAGTACGATGACGGATTCAAGCGAGCCCTCCGTTCTTCATGAGGAAAAGGAACGATTCCTGGATTATCTATCCAGTGGTCGTGTTGCGTCGGATCAGACGATCCGGGCCTACCGATCTGATCTCACCCACTTTGAGCAGTTTCTAGAGCAGGAACATGTCTGTTCCCTTGAGGAGGTCACGGCTCAAACTATGCACAGCTACTTTTCCTCTCTGAAAGAGGAGGGATACGAGGAAAGCACGCTTATCCGGAAGCTGGCCTCCATACGGTCGTTCTTTGATCTGTTTGTGGACACGTATGAAAGGCTGGACGAAAATCCCACGCGGAAAATGAGTTATCCGACGGTCACTGAACGACTTCCGGAGTACCTGACCGAGGAGGAGATGGAGGCGTTGCTTGAGGCCCCGGATACGTCCACCCTGACCGGTCAGCGAAACCAGGTGATCATCGAAATGATTTACTCAACAGGCAGCCGTGCCAGTGAACTGCACTACCTAAACATTGAAGACGTGGATCAGGTCGGGCGAACGGTGCGGGTGCAGGGAAAGGGGGATAAGGAACGAATTGTGCCCATTGGTGGAAAGGCGATCGATGTGATGCAGGAGTATCTTCGTTCCTGGAAACAGGAAGGACGTATACGATCCGGAACCAGCGGACCGCTCATCTGCAACAAGTTTGGAAAACGACTCAGCACCCGGGGAATCCGTCGAGCTGTTTCGTCCGAAGCGGAGAAAGCCGGTTTATCGGATGATGTAAGTCCCCATACCTTGCGACATACCTTCGCTACACACATGCTTCAGAATGGAGCGGATCTTCGAACGCTACAGGAAATGCTCGGGCATGAGAACTTGCAGACAACGGAAGTGTATACGCACGTTGCCGACGATCAGTTGAAAGAAACATACGATCAGTCAAATCCGATCACATAATTTGATCGTCGTCAGGGGAAGCATGAGTTTGGTCCGTCGAAGAGTGGTTTTATCAGATGAAAAATGGTCGAACTGAATGGCGACGTAGAGGCAAAAACGGGTGTGAAGGAAATACATTTGAATTAAAATCATTTTTTCTTATAGTACGCCAGAACTTACTGTATTCTACACCAACTCGCTCAGCACACTAGAGACGCGTTATTTCTAGAAGGAGGGCTATCACAATGACGATTAAGGCTGGTTTTGCCGGTTCTGGATTTGTTGCTGACATCCACGCGGATGCGGTGAGTCGCGTGGGAAGTACGGATGTTCAGCTGGAGGGAATCTATTCACCGACGAAGGAAAATCGTGAAAAGTTTGCCGAAGAAAAGGGCGTAGAAGCATTCGGGAGCCTGGAAGCACTGATGGACAACGTCGATGTGGTTCATGTGTGCGCCCCGACCGCCGAGCATGAACGGATTGCGAAGGAAGTGCTTGCCCGTGACAAGTCCGTTATCGTTGAGAAGCCGCTGACGGGATACCACGGGGAGGATCACGAAGATTTCAACGGGGACACGTTTCCCAAACAGGATGCTCTGGACAAAGCCATTGGAAGTGTGCAGCGACTGATCAAGGCGGAGAAGAAGAGTGAAGGGCAGATACTTTACGCTGAAAACTGGGTCTACGCTCCTTCCATCCAGAAGGAAGTGGAAATCCTTCGAAAGAGTGAAGGGCAGATCATCTGGATGCACGGGGAGGAGTCCCATTCCGGATCTCATTCCGAGGATTACGCCTACTGGTCCCGCAGTGGAGGAGGGGTGATGATGATGAAGGGAGTGCATCCTCTGACCGCCGCCCTTTACCTGAAACGGGTGGAAGGGCAGGTCCGTCATGGCGAGCCCATCCGTCCGGCTGCCGTGTCTTCCCGAGCCCATGCGCTGACACGCAATGAAAATTTCGAGGACGCCGGTCACATTCGATGTGACTATCACGACATCGATGACTATTCCGGACAGCACATTATCTTCGAGGATGGCATGGTCGCGGATATCTTCGCCCACGATGTGGTGATGGGCGGAATTCACAACATGATCGAGGTCAACTGTAACAACCATCGATCCATCTGCAACATCAACCCGAACACGGCCATGCAGACCTACACACCGGACAAAAAGCATTTCGATGGTATTTACACAGTGGAAAAAGAAGAAACGGCGGAAGGCTGGTCATTTACCTCTCCGGACGAGCACTGGTTTACCGGGTACCCTCAGGAGATTGAAGCCTTTTATGAGAACGTTGTTGAGGGAACGAAACCCGAGAGTGATCTGTCGTTAGCGGGTGATTGTATTGCAACGACGTACAGCTCATACGTCTCCGACGAACAGGGTGGGAAGGAAGTCAAGGTCGAACTTCCCTGGGACTAACTCGCTGGATGGTTTTGATTCACAATATGTCACAGGAGGTCCCCCATGTCAGAACAATCAGAAGAGGTTGCCGGACTTGAGGATGATCGACAGGAGATCCTGCAGGCGCAGAAGGAAGGAACACTCTCCAAGATCCTGACGTATGCGAAGCTGGCCGGACCGGGCTGGTTGCAGGCGGCCATCACCATTGGAGGCGGATCCCTCGCGGGTGGACTGTTTCTCGGTGTGATCGGTGGGGCGGAGCTTCTGTGGATACAGCCGCTGGCGGTCATCATGGGGGTGATCATGCTCAGCGCGATTTCATTTGTTACGCTCTCGGCGGATGAGCGTCCGTTTAAGGCCATGCATGATCATGTGAACCCTGTTCTGGCATGGGGATGGCTGATAGCGACGATCATGGCCAACTGTGTCTGGGCGATGCCTCAGTTCAGTCTGGCTACCTCCGCTCTGCGTCAGAATCTGCTATCCGGTGTGATTGGGGCCGGGGCAATGGGAGATGTCACCGGACAGCTGATGTGTGTGATTCCGCTTGCCATTGTTTCCTTCTTCCTGATCTGGACGTATGATTCCGGAGGAACCGGCGTCAAGGTGTTTGAATTCCTCATTCGAGGCGTCGTGGCCATTATCGTACTGTCGTTTATCGGTGTGGTCATCAAACTCGGCGTTTCAGAGGATGGTATTGCGTGGGGCACGGTATTCTCGGGATATATTCCCGATATTACGCTGTTATGGTCGGCCCCCGATAGCTATTCGGAGTTCCTGAATCAACTGCCGGAGCAATATCAGGCATTCTGGCGGGATTACATCGTGAGTGAGCAGCAGGATCGTATTATCACGGCGGGGGCCACGGCGGTCGGAATCAACATGACGTTTCTGATGCCGTATTCCATGCTGAAGAAGGGCTGGGACGAGGATTTTCGCGGCCTGGCGATATTTGATCTGTCCACGGGCATGTTAATTCCTTTCCTGCTGGTGACGAGCTGTATCGTGATTGCGTCGATGAACCGTTTTCACACGAAGCCGGTGCCGGGTCTGATTGACCAGCAGGAGACGGAAGAAGAAGCGGTTGGTCTGGAAGAAGTGGGCCCGAAGATGAAAGGTCGGTTTCGATCTCTTGCCTTTCAGCGGATTGATTTTGAGGTGGATAAAACCGGTTCATTCGGTCCGTATTCGTCCGAGGAAGTGAACCGGTTGAAGCAGGAGGATCCTCAGAAACTGCTGACGGAACTGTCCGAAACGGATCGGAAACTATCTGCGATGCTGGTCAAACGCGATGCCTTCGATCTGGCGAAGTCGCTGACACCATTAACGGGACGGTTTGTATCGAATTACCTGTTCGGCATCGGCGTTGTTGGCGTCGCGATTTCCACGATCTTAATCCTGATGATCATCAATGCCTTCGCGATCAGCGAAGCGCTGAATGTTCCGTCAGAAGGAGCCATCTTTAAAATTGGTGGTGCGCTGCCGGCGGTGATTGGTGCACTCGGGCCGTTTATCTGGTCCGGATCCGGGGCGTATCTGGCTGTTCCGACCTCTATTTTTGGAATGACCCTTCTGCCGGTGGCGTACACCGGATTCTGGTTGATGATGAATCAGCCGTCTCTTCTCGGTGATCAGATGCCAAGGGGAATGACCCGTTTCTGGGCGAATATCGCGATGGGCTTTGCCACAATTGCTGCTGCTATTGCCAGTTTGTGGAGCCTGTACATGTGGAAGCCGATCACCGGTCCGGCAATTTTTGCCGGCTTCGTTGCTCTCGTGCTGATTGTCGAGCTTTTTAGAGAATAGCTTTTGATTCAGGAGTTTCCGGTATGAGTACGGACGAAGATCTGTTTGACCTGAGCGGCCGGGTTGGGATTGTCACCGGTGCAACCGGTGTGCTGGGAAGTGCTATGGCCAAAGGCCTGGCGGATGCAGGTTTGAAGGTCGGCATCCTCGGTCGTCGTGAAGGAGTTGCCAGAGAACACTGTGAAGAAATTCGTGAGCAGGGCGGAGAAGCCATACCGCTCAAAGCGGATGTGCTGAAGCGCGACGATCTCGAACGGGCTCGCCAGAAGACGCTGGACGAGTGGGGGTCACTGGATGTTCTCGTCAACTGTGCGGGTGGGAACATGGACGGGGCGACCCTGATGCCGGACGAGGACATGTTCGATCTGAACCTCAGTGATTTCGAGGACGTGATGAACCTGAATCTGATGGGCACGGTCCGTGCGACACAGGTGTTTGCTGAGCCGATGGTTGAACAGGACAAGGGGTCGATTATCAACATATCATCCATGGCCGCACAGCAGGCATTGACTCGTGTGTGTGGTTATTCTGCGTCCAAGGCGGGGGTTGACAACTTCACGCGATGGATGTCCGTCGAAATGGCGAACAAGTTCGGAGAAGGCCTTCGTATTAATGCCATCGCTCCCGGTTTCTTTATCGGTGAACAGAACCGGGACCTTCTACTCAACGAGGATGGAAGTCTGTCCGAACGTGGACAGACCATTGTCGACAACACGCCGATGGATCGATTTGGAGAACCGGAGGACCTGGTCGGCACGGTTGTCTGGCTCGCCAGCGATGCGTCTTCGTTCGTAACCGGCATTGTTGTCCCGGTGGATGGTGGATTTTCCGCCTACAGCGGCGTGTAAGCTCGAACCGGCTGGTTGGTTAAATACGTGATTGAGGATTTGGGCACGTCGTAAGTCTCGTAAAAACTCTCACGTTAATTTTCTCCAGAGACCATGCAAACTTCATTTCTTTCGAAAAATTTCTGTCTCGGTTCGGAGCCGGCCCGGGAACTGTACCACTCCTTTGCGAAAGACATGCCGATCGTCGATTTCCATACGCATCTGCCCATTGAACAGATTGCGAATGACAAAACATT
The DNA here is from genome assembly GCA_964594615.1 of uncultured Planctomycetia bacterium. Lineage (GTDB taxonomy): Bacteria > Planctomycetota > MHYJ01 > CAYXQY01 > CAYXQY01 > CAYXQY01. The sequence goes on along the minus strand of CAZQNZ010000035.1, from coordinate 8,827 downwards.
TGAGAGTCTCGGCCGGATCTGGCTTGAGGATGATCACTACAAGTGGCGTTCGATGCGGATCAACGGTGTGGACGAGAAATACTGCACAGGAGACGACGTCTCCTATCGCGAAAAATACAATAAGTGGGCTGAGACGGTTCCGTATCTTCTTCGCAGTCCACTCTACGTCTGGACGCATATGGAGCTCCGTGAGCCGTTTGGTATTGAACAGGTGCTGAAGCCGGAAACGGCGGACGAAATTCACGAGGAAGCCACGCGTCAGCTACAGGAAACCTATTCAGTTCGGGAAATCCTGGATTACTTTGACGTTGAAGTGGTTTGCACGTCCGACGACCCGGCGGATTCGCTTGATCTGCACCATCAACTCCAGGCGGAAGACGGGTTTGATGTGCAGGTGCTTCCGACGTTCCGTCCGGATAATACACTCAACATCGAGCAGCCGGAGGCATTTCAGTCGTACATCGAACGGCTGGGATCAGCGGCCGACCAGTCCATTGGTACTTATGAGGATCTGCTTGCTGCCCTCGAAACACGCTATCAGGATTTCGATGAAGCCGGTTGCCGGATGGCGGATCATGGCCTGGATTATTTTCACGCGGAGGAGTTCAGTGAACAACAGGCAAGTGAGATTTTCGAGCGGGCGCTGAACGGCACCCAGGTTACTCAGGAGGAGGCTGAAATTTATCGTTCCGCGCTCATGGATCAACTCGCTCGCATGAATCATGAGCAGGGCTGGGTCCAGCAACTGCACGTTGGACCGTTCCGGGATGTCAATTCGAGAATGCATGAGAAACTGGGACCGGATTCCGGTTTTGATTCGATCGGGGATAAGGTGAACGGAGAGAATCTGGCCACGTTTCTGGACCGACTGGATCAGGACGGTCAGCTGGCCAAAACCATTCTATACAATATTCATCCGTCGAACTTCCAGTTGTTTGCGTCCATTGGCGGCTGTTTCGACACCGGACCCACACCCGGCAAAATCCAGCTGGGGCCGGCGTGGTGGTTTCTCGATAATCGATTTGGCATGGAGGACCAGTTGAATGCGGTGTCAAAGATCGGTGTTGTCAGTCGGTTCATTGGCATGCTTACCGATTCCCGAAGCTTCCTCTCCTTTTCACGACATGATTACTTCCGTCGCATCCTGTGCCACGTGTTTGGACAGGACATGGAGGAAGGGTTACTGCCGGTGGACCTGGAATGGACGGGAGAAATTATTGAAAATATCTGTTACCACAACGCCCGGAACTACCTTGATCTGTGATGCCGGGTACACTTTTCGATTCCCCCTGACCGGTGCCTGACCTGTGTCGGCTCTGGTACCCTTCATACCGATACGTCGATTGTCTTGCTGATCGTAATCACATGAGGGATGAGCGGCTCGACTTTACAGATCTTCGTTCGTCCATTCATCAGGAATCCTTTGCGGAACATGTGCGTGACGGTTTATCCCGCCAACAAAAACAGCTTTCCTCAAAGTATCTGTACGACGGACGGGGATCGGAGTTGTTTGAACAAATCACCCGCCAACCGGAATATTATCCATACCGAGCAGAGCGAGAAATCCTGAACACCCGTACCCGTGAGATTGTTTCGCAGTTCGATGAAAACGGGGCGCTCATTGAATTAGGCAGCGGTAATGCGGACAAAACAGAAATATTGATTCGAGAAGGATGCAGGACACGCAATAAGGTCCATTTTGTACCGGTGGATATATCCGGTGATTTCTTACAATCCTCTTCGAAGGAACTGAGCCGGCGGTACGATAATCTCAGCATCTCAGCGATTGCAGCAACCTACGAAGCGTCCTTAACCGAACTGCCCGAAACGGATGGAAGGAGATTGATCCTGTTTCTGGGCGGAAGTATTGGTAATTATCGTACGGACCGGGCGCGCACGCTCATGGGTCAGATTGCAGAATGTATGACAGATCAGGATCGATTGATGGTCGGGATTGATCTGGTAAAGGATCCTGATCTGATTGAACGGGCGTACAATGACGAGGCCGGGGTGACGGCTGCGTTCAATAAAAACATTCTGCGGCGGATGAACCGGGAACTGGATGCGTCATTCGATCCGGAGACCTTCCGTCATGACGCTCCGTATATCGAGGAGAAGGAGCGAATTGAGATGCACCTGGTCAGCACCTGTGATCAGGAGGTACCCCTTCCGGCCATTGATAAACGTGTTCATTTTGATCGAGGGGAATCTATACACACCGAAAGCAGTCACAAGTTTACCCCCGAATCGTTTCAGAGGGTGTACGAACATACCGACCTCCGGATGAAGAAGATCCTCTATGACGATTCCGAACGATTTGCCGAGGTGATCCTGGGAGCCGAATAGGGAACGACACGGGGATCTGAATGACATTTGAGATTCCCGGAACTTGATATCCCCTTTACCGTTCTGCATCATGCACCCGGGCACCGTCCGGTGACGAGCATAAGAGATCTTGCTTGAACGAGCTGAGATTCTGCTCGTTTCAACGGTTGCCATGACCAGTCGTTCTAAAGAAAAGGGGGTCCTAAATACATTGATTCGAACGGATGCTGCTCACTGCTGCAAAGATCATGAGGGTGTGATGTGTTTTTACGTAGAGCGGATCCTCTATGTCGCATTTTTGCTCTGCGTCATCCGAGGCAGTGTCATGGCGGAACCGGAGTGTCCGCCGTCCGAAAAGCGTTCACGGGCAGATCAGGAACGGGTCAACAACATATTTCCCGGTAAGATTCAGGTCTCTACGATCTCAAAACAGGAACGTTCATATTTTGATATCCAGCTTGCGGCAAACCTCCCGAAGCTCACCCGGGTCAAATTATCACTTTACTACGTCAGTGGAAATCCGCCCACCAGGGAACTCACGGGGGAGGTGATTCGACGAGTTTCAAATCAGGGGACGGTAGAGGCTGAATTCTTAGGACTGAAACGCAGTATCTGGGCGGGATGTTATCGTCTGGTTGTAGATTTCAGTACGAATCAGCAGGTTCCATCCGTACTTCGGAAACTGGATACGTCTCAGTCGTCCGTGCGCCGTGAGAAAAACTGGTATCATGGAACACCGGCCAAACGAGAACGTCAAGAAAAACGCGCCATGGACCGTGCGCGTCGAGATTTTCGTCAGTTTTTACTGCTTTCCCGTCGGCTGAAGCGGTTTGTCCGAGAGAATGCATCTTCTTCTCATCCCTCTCTGTATTTCATCAATCCGTTCGTGGACCGGGTACATTTTCCGCTTTACGGGATGATCCGGCTCGAACAATGGCGGGAACGATTCCAGGCACTGAAATCCTCGAACCAGCGGAGGCCTCGATTTGAGGGGCGGCCGATCTCCTTTTATTTCATGGAAAGCCGGACGGCCTACTTCTTACAGACCTACCTTCGGGATCTGGAAGAGCTTTATAATCGGGCCCGTGAAATGATGTGGGGTTCATTACTCGGGAGGGTTGAGGCAGACCGGTTCTTCAATGCGTATCGGAACCTCCGTAAACAGGTCACCAAAACCATGAATTTGATAAATCTGAGCGTCCCGATTTCTGAGACCCAACAGAGACAACTGAAGCAAATTCTCAAGCAGTCACGTTCACATATTGAGAACATCATCAAACGGGCCGGGTCATCGGATTCTCCTCTGCGTGAAGCTGATAGAGATGACATTCAAACTCGGCTTCAGCGTTTGCAGTCAACGTTGTTTCAGTTGGATTCGTCTACGCCGGATAGGCTGTACAGAAAGGTGGTTCATCTATCACAGCATCTTCAGCAACTGCAAGTACAACTTGACACGATTGATCGGAAAAAACTTCAGCAGGAGCTACAGTTAGCAAACCAGAAACTATCCGAAGTTCAGGATCGTTCGAGTCGATTGATCAATCAGTCCCTGGACGTGTCAGGGGAAAAAAAGTGACGTCTATTTTCGTGATCGGGTTGATTGTTGCTCAGTCCTCTGGCGGACTCAGTACGGCGGCCGGCTGATTGGTGAGGGGAGTTCGCGTCCAGCGAATGGACACGTTATTTGACCTCAAGGACTGAAGTAAATCGAGAGCGGTTTTTCGATCGAATTTCTGGGACCGTTCGTTTTGTTCTGTTTGGTTCCAGAGGGGGTCGAGGATCTCATGGTCTGGATCAAGCCGGGGACCGAGAAAGAAAGTGATAGGTCCCTCACTGCTTGCGAGGTGGGTGATATCCTCGAACAGACCCACCGGAATGGCCTGAATATCCTCCCTTTCGACAGCCCAAACGCTCTTATCTTCCGTTTGAATCAGCCATCGATCGTTGAGGGGATCGAAACGAAACCGGTCTGCCGCTTGATCTGAGGATCGGTGTGAGGAGAGCATTTGTTCGGCCCTTCCGGCGGGAAAGGATCCTTCAAATACACGGACAAAACGGGAGAGTGTCTGCTCAACGACGATCTGGTACGGTGGACGGATCAGTATCTGCCTCGGGGTATCGGACAGCGTGAGCGTTTCGCTGGCCATATTCGTGAATTGAACGGAGCTATTGGTTTCAGTGGTAAGCGGCCGCTCGGGCACATACGCTCGTTTTGTGAGCTCACCACGAGTTGTATGATGATAGCGAAGGCTGAAGTGCTGGTTAAAGCGACCGGGTGTAAGAAAGAGCATCCGTAGACGGATTCGGGTGGATGCGCCGGGAAGCAACAACCCGGTATGCAGATGACGATCCCCCGGAGGAGGGGGTGTGGAACGCGGTGTGTAGGTAAATTCATTGGTGCGTGGGTTCTCGGAGAATCCGCCTCCCGCAAGCATCGTCCAGCGATGGAGGGCTCCATCCTGGACGGGTTTGATCTCCCGGCTGACGGTCGATACGGTCGATACGTCTCGGTTTGCTGGAAGAAGTTCCAGCAGGAGTAACGGGTTCTGACTTTGATTCTTGATCACAAAGGTATACTCGACCGGTTCTCCCTGAATCACGTAATCCGGCGGGATCACCTCGATGTGGACGTCCCCGGGAAGACGAGACGTGCCCGTCTCCGTTGAGGAGGTTGTGCATGAAAGTCCCGTCACTCCCGTGGCGGTTGTGATCAACAGGAAGCAGAAGAGGGTACGGATATGCATGTCTCAGTTTGCGGTCCGAGCATTTTCCAGGACGAGCTCCGGGAACGGTTCAAGCGATGTGAGGTGGTGGAACGCGCGGGAAGTGGGGGTTGAATCTTCTGTTCGATTCAGCCAGACGCCGGTCATGCCGAACTCATTCGCAGGGGTCACATCCAGTTCAACACTATCACCGATATAAATGACCTCCTCCGGATCGCGGGTGGCACGCTCGCATGCATTTTCGAAAATTTCCACATTGGGTTTGGCGTATCCGACTTCATCACTGCAAACAATCGGATCGAAGTAATCGATAATGTCCGTACGTCGCAACTTGTCGTACTGGAGGTCCTCGCCGCCGTTGGTGAGAATGCCAAGATCCACATGATCGTGCAGTTGTTCAAGGCATTCCCTCGCATCCGAGAACAGTTCACATTCCGCCTTGTAATGGGTTAGATACCAGTCCAGAATTTCATCCACCTGTTCGTCCGGAAGTTCATTTTCGTTCCGATCAAGCAGGGTCCGAACCCGTTCGCGTTTCTGCTGCCAGTACGAGATGGTTCCTTTGTGGTATTTGGCCCAGAACTGTTCCGCCACCTCCCGCCAGCGCGAAACAAATGCTGCTCTCGTGTCGTCGATCTGGTCCTGGAATCGGTCGTGAAACATGCGAACCGCGCAACGTTCCGCACGGTCGTGGTTGATCAATGTGCGGTCAAGGTCAAAGTAGACAAAGGTCATGAGAGAAGGTTGAAAGACGTTGTGTGATGAACGTGTGCGGTGAACGTATGTCCTTGCTTCCGGAGGCCCCGCGTCAGAGGGCGTCCCGCCAGAAATGTCGAATTAGATATTTTCTCATTATACCTCAGTTCCTCAACCAAACAAACAGGTCGGTCACGCTCCACGTCGTCCTTTATGAGATAAAACGGTTTCTGGGTGATGGTTTTGAAGGTTGCTGTGACCTGACATGAACGTTGAATTCTGATATACTTCGTCCCAGTATTCATCACACACAGTTGTACATATTCCACGCATTCTGATGTCATTCCAGGACGTATCCCAAGAAGAAAATCCGGATCAATGTCTGCAGAATCTGTTCGACGAATACTGGCAATTTACGCTCCACGAGAATCCGATACTGGCCACCCGGTTTGGCGCGCATCACTACGACGAGCGACTCCCCGAAAAAGACCCGGACGCATTCGAACGTCGATACGAGAAAGAAACGTCTTTTCTATCACGCCTCCGCGAGGTACCGAAAGAGAAAGCAACGGACGAATATCAGCTGAATTATGAACTATTTGACCGGATTCTGATGTGGTCCATTCGCGAGTATGAACTGGGTGTCCATTATATGCATTTTAATCAGTTATTCGGCTTTCATATTACACTGATTCAGTTGCCGCTGCAGATCCCTCTGGAGACGGTCGACCACCACCGAAACTATATTACCCGTCTGAGTAAAGTGCCCGGGTTCGTCAGTGATCATATTGATTTATTGACGGAAGGATTGGAAAACGGGTTTGTTCAGCCAAGAGTAGCACTGGAAGGAGTAGAGCAACAGCTGCGGCGCCTGATCCCGGAGGACCCGGCTGAAAGCCCATTTTACGGGCCATTCCATGAGCTTCCAGAATGGATTCCGGCCAGCGAGCGGGAAGAGCTGAAGGACAGGGCGAGGAACGAGATTCAGAACGCTGTAAAGCCCGCGTTTGAGGAATTTCTGTCGTTTTACCTGGATTCGTATTACCCCGCAGCACGCACGGATATTTCCTGTGAGGGGCTGCCGGACGGAGAGGCGTACTACCAGTTTCTGGTCGATAAATTCACTACCACCAACCTGAGCCCGCAGGAAATCCATGACCTCGGAAAACAGGAAGTGAAACGACTGACGGAGGAGATGAAGGAGGTGGTCGATTCCCTAGGTTACGAGGGGACGGTTCAGGAGTTTGCGGAGACCATCCGCCACGATGAACGGTTTTACGTTGACGAACCGGACGAACTTCTGCGACGGTACCGGGATATCTGTAAGCGTATGGACGCCAAGCTCCCCTCTCTGTTTGGCAATCTCCCTCGATCCACCTACGGCATCCGTCCCATGCCGGAAGAATCCGCAGAAGACGCGACGTCTGCGTACTACCTGCGTCCCGCGGCGGACGGAAGTACCCCGGGCTGGTTCATGGTGAACACGCACGACCTGGATAGCCGTCCGACGTTCGAGATGGAAGCACTGGCGCTTCATGAAGCCGTGCCCGGGCACCATCTACAGATTACTCTGCAGCAGGAACAGTCCGGACTTGCCGATTTCCGACGCGTTGCGAGCTTCATGGGATTCACCGAAGGGTGGGGTCTGTATGCGGAACAACTGGGCAAAGAGGTCGGATTTTACGATGATCCATATGCCGAATTCGGTCGGTTATCGTTCAATATCTGGCGGGCGGCCCGACTGGTGGTGGATACGGGCATCCATCATTTCGACTGGAATCGGGAACGAGCGATAGATTATTTGATGGAGCACACCGCATTGACGGAAACCAACGTGGAATCCGAGGTGAACCGGTATATTGCTATGCCCGGCCAGGCGTTGTCGTACAAAATCGGAGAGCAAAAAATTATCAAGCTGCGCGCGGAGGCGCAGGAGGAACTGGGCGAATCGTTTTCCATCCGGTCGTTCCATGACCACCTCCTTGGAGCAGGTACGCTGCCGCTCGATCTTCTGGAGGACCGCATGACCGACTGGATTGAGGATCAGAAACCTGGTGAACCGGTTAAAGAGGAATAAGGGACCGGGGATTCCCATACACTTTTCCGAACAGGGACCGTGCACTGATGCAGATCGCAGTGGACACTCCGGATGAAAAATTTCGGAATCATGTTCGAGCTGTTCTTGGGATGATCGCCGGCATGGCACTGATTGCTGTATATGGTCTTCATTACCAGGAGATCCGCCGGATCGGGATTGGATCCTATCGGCATAAGAGGATCGTTCAGACGCCGAGGTCTTCGGACCACGTAAAACGGGACTCCCCGATCTTCTTCTCGATGAACGTGGCTATAGGGATGTGTCCGGCACGCTAGTGACGATACGACATCTCCTGAGAAAGGCGATGCCAGGTACCTTCCGAACGGAGTTGCAACTCATCGACGGTCTGTGAAGCGTGATAAAGCGTGTATAGCGCTCGGGTCAGATCCTATTGTAAATATCCCTTTCTGTTTGCTTATTTGTCCACCTCCATAATCCTCACAATATTGTTCAGGATGATTTCCGTGAAATCACAGGTGTGTGAGGAGGCAGGAATGGAGCCTGATTATCCAACGTTGACCACCCGGGAAGGCTCTCCCGGATGGTCAAGGTAACCGTGGATAAGCAAGATGTCGTCAAGCGATTGCGAGGGTACGGTAAATGGCTTCCTGTTTCTCCTGTGAAGATGTTGAACTCCGTGGAAGAGACCGCAATCCACCAGACAGCGGTATCCGGAGGGGGTATCCAGTAGAAATTTGCTGCCCGTGACCGTCCCCGCACCGCCGAGAAAGGTCCGTTCGATCTGATCGTTGCCGGTCGACAACGAATTACTGTGAATCGACGGCTACGGGTTTGTTATTCTTGTAGGTGACCTGTTCTTCCCCTTCGATTTTGTGAAGAAGGACAGGCGGCCAGTCCAGGTCCTCCGTCAATGCCCACCCATCGCCGGTCTTCGTCATAAAGAAGTCAAAATCGTATTTCGTGCCCTCACCGTTCTCCGGGTTGGACTTGAAATTACTGCAAACGAAGTAGATTCCTTTGTCCT
>CAZQNZ010000034.1:0-19501 GCA_964594615.1 uncultured Planctomycetia bacterium | reverse complement strand
GCTCGGAACGCCTCCGTCTTCATTTATCGTCTTTGAGGTACTACGGTTTGACCGACAGTGCCGGTCTTCACGGTCTCTTCAAAAATAGATGAGCAATGACGAATGCAGGAAGGAAGTGCGATCAACTCTCAGTGTCTTTCCGGAACGGACGGACGTAGAGGAGAAGGGCCGGCAGGAAGGTAAGTGCTGCCAGTAGAGCGATGATCATGGACATGGCTGTCAGCAGGCCGAATCGGACGGTTGGAATGAAGTTCGACATGACGAGGATGACGAACCCCATGGAAATGATGATGGTGGTATACGTGAGTGCATTTCCGATGGTATCATGGCAACGGTGCATCGCCTCCCGGTAATTGCCGGATTGTTTGAATTCATATTTAAAGCGATGCAGGTAATGGATCGTGTCGTCCAGAGCGATGCCCATGCTGATGGCGACGATGGTGATCGTCATCAGATCCAGTGGAATGCCGGCCAGTCCCATGACACCGAGAATCGTGGTTGTGGCGATAAGATTGGGCATCAAGGCCACAATTGTGATGAGAACGGAACGAAATAACAGGTATAGCAGTAAGCCGATCAGTAAAACGGTCAGACCGATGGTGTTCATCTGTGATGAGAACAGGGACTGGAGCATGTCATTGTACAGCACGAACAGACCGGTTAACTGAAACTGATCTTTTTTTAGTATATCGTGCTGGATCAAATCCCGCCGCACCTGTTTCAAAAACTCGCCCCGATCCAGCGATGGGGTGGAATCCTTGATCCGTGTTGTGATCCGGGTTTGATCATGCTCCGTGGAAACAAACTGACCGAGGAATTGATGCTTAACGTCGGGAGGTATTTCGCTCATAAGTAATTGTACCTCAAGCGTGTCCAGTGGTCCTCCGTGCAGATCACGCCCCACCTTCCACATGGTGGCCAGCGAACGCACCTTTCCCGTTTCCCTGTACGCGTCCAGTGTGTCATGTATGCGTTCAATTTTTTCGAACTTCGGTACGGTGTACCAGTACGTATTTCGCTCGGAGCCGGTGTCATTTTCCTCGGCATACTGTTCGAACTCGGAGAACGACGAATCGGATGCGGACGATGAGTCCGATGCTTCGTCCTTCGAACGGTTGGAATTGTCAAAATTTACAATCACCTCAAGTGGTGTCGTCCCCCCGAGTTTTTGATCGATGAATGATAGGCTTTTGTACACGTCCGTGGACGAGCGGAAGTAGTTCACAAAACTGCTTTCCACACTTAACTGAGTGATACCGATGGAGGTGATGGCAAAGACAACAGCACCGAGGACGAGGATGCTTCCGGGAAACCGATCGGTCAGTTGACTCAGTGCACCGGTGATCCGGGCGGCTCGATATGGATCCGGTTCGTCAGTGGACTTCGGCAACAAGCTCAACGATGCAGGTAAAAACAGGAAGGTGATGATAAGAGAAACCAGAACCCCGAGGATCATGATCCAGCCGAAACTAACCACCGGTTTGAGATCACTGATCAGGAGCGAGGAAAACCCGGCGGACGTGGTTAAGATGGCATAAAGGCAGGGGACAAAGGCTGAGGAACTGGCTTTGCTTACGTGGGTGGTGTTGTCCGCTCCGGGAAACCGCTGACGCTGCTCAAAGTACCGAATCAGGATATGAATCACCAGGGCCATCGTGAAAATAAGCTGCAGGGTAATGAAATTTGACGATACCACGGTCACGTCCCAGTTCAGCCATCCGAGCAAACCAAACATGCTCAGCCCCGACAGCACACACGTCAGCAGTGGAAAGATGATCCAGCGCACACGTCGTAGTAAAATGGCGAGCATCAGAACCACCACCGCCAGAATTCCTCCTCCAAACCACCAGAGGTCACTTTTGATGTAAGAAATGATGTGATCCACGATGACAGGGATACCACCGACTTGCATGTGGTCTCCGGCAGGATGTGATGCGACCACCTCTCGGATTTGGTGGATCTGTTTCTGACGCTGTTGTTGAATCGTTTCTCCGCGTTCTTCATACCGTTTATTGACCTGCCGGAGTTCACGAGATTTTTCAGGGGTCCAGTTGGATCCGGAACGGCGGAGTTGTCTCAACTCGAACCGTCGGGATTTTAATTTTTCATACTCATCGTCGGATTGAAGCTGAACCTGCAGGGCCGTGGCGGAGAAATCGTTGCTGACCAACGAATTGGAGTACAGTGGACTGTTCTGGAGCTCGGTACGAGCCTGCTGAAGGTTCACATCCTCCGACGACAGTGTTTTGATACGACGCCTGAGTGAGCTCAGCGGACCGGGTGGGTTTTTCAGCAACGGAACGTCCAGGATGGATGTAATGGAGGTCACCCCGTCGACGTCGCGGAGGTCCTGACGAAGTGTCCGGAGGGCCTGAAGAGAAGAGGGAGAAAGAAGTCCCTTTTCCGGTTGAAATGTGATCAGGATGAACGGTTCCCGGTCGTAGCGTTGATTGATCTCCCGGTAATACGCGAGTTCACGGTTGTCCTGCATGATCAGTTCATCCCCGGACGCTTTCACTTCAAAATCAGGAATGAACCAGATGCAACAACCGGCGGCGATCAAAATGAACAGCAGGACCGTTTTCGGATATGCACAGAGGATCTCACGGTACACCCACGAAAGAATCCTCGATTCCTCTTCATCCGTTGTGTCCTTCATTATCGGGACGATTCCGATTTGTCCTGATTCCTGAGTTCCTCTATCTTTTCTCTCATTCGCTGGAGGAGCTCTGGAATGGAATGATCATTCAGATAGTCGCTATATTGTGATCGATAGGATTTCACAATGCTCACCCCTTTCACCACCACGTCAAAAACGCTCCAGGGTCGGTCCGCATCCGAGCGATACATCCGGTACTCGACGGTCAAATCCTCATTCTGAAACTCAACTGTAGTGGGAACGTATACTTTGTTCGCTCCTTTTTGCACGGGTTCCTCATAAGAAATCCGAACCCCACTGACTTCGTCCATTTTCTGGAAGTACGAGAATTTGAGCGTCTGCTTCAGCAGTTCAACGTATTGTTCTTTCTGCTCGGCGTTCATTTCATCCCAGTAGCGTCTACCAAGCGCCAGCTTTCCCATCAAACGGTAATTAAACAGATCCTCGACGGTGTCTTCGATCTTGCTTCTTTTTTCGGACCGGGACAGGTTGGAATTCTGGAGAATTGACAGGGTCTGCTCCACCTTGGGTTTCAGAACCTGAAGTGCATCGGATTCGGGAGCATTGTTCTGTGCCTCCAGTGTCGCTGGCAACAGGAAGAGCATAATAAGCAGTATGGCGGAAGGACGGATGAATGGATTCATATGATTATTGTTGAATTTCAGACTGTCTGTTCTGGCGATACATGCTCCGAAAAAACGTGTATGGGTCCAGTGCTTCCTTCTTCTGACGATCGTACACACCGATGACGTTCAATGAGGCGAAGTTGACGCGAGAAAAGGCCCGCACACCTAACTGAAGTCCAAATGGCTGAATGTAGGAGATCGGATTCAGATAACCGTCCGGAATTCGTCCCCCGGCGTCCCTGAGATTGGATGGACCCACGATGGGTAACGTCAGAGGGAATCCGGGCCCGACCCCCCATCTTCCGAGGGTTTGCCCAAAGTCCTCATGGTTCGGTTTCCAGCCGATCCAGTGCCTGGCGGGGTCAAACAAACCTGCCAATCCCACCGTGGAATTGACACTAAATCGTCCGATTTCCCGTCCCGCCCCCTCAAATTCAGCCTGTAACACGGAGTTAACGAACCGGATCGGAAAGGAAAGGTTTACAAAACCTCGATCCAGTGCCTGGCGAAGAGGTTCCGGACTGATGGTCTGCCAGCCGGAGGCCACCGGCTTTAACGCATACACGTAAAGTGTGTCGTTGACCTGAAACATAAATCGATTGTAGCCCTCCAGCGGGTCGTAGGCCTCCCGGGCCGACTGCGATTCGGACGAATCATACGCATCCTCAAATTCGTCAAAACCCGGGGTGGAATCGGTTTCGGGATCCTCCCCCGGGGTTTCTGTTCCATTCTCGACGTCGGTTTCGTCCGTTGCCGAACCCCCGCCGGTTGCCTGATCCGTCGGCTTTTCTTCAGTCACGTTTCCCTGATTATCCATATGCAATGACACGTTTTTCAGGGAGTCCGTTTGTGTCGACTTGTAGAAAACGACGTAACGCTCCTGATCCGTTTCGAGGGAGTTGACGTCTTCTGGATCGTACGCTTGCGGGGAGGAGGCACAGCCCAGCAGGAAAGGAACCGCACCGGTGAACATGGCCAGGAGGCCCCATCGGATCAACACGGAAACGAACTGTTTGATTCTGGATCGTTCACGGACTTCTGTGCCGGTGCATCTTGTTGCTCGTGTCTCTGTAGGTTTAAACATCACGTTATCCCGTTCATGCCTTGATGCTGTTGGTTCTGGTATTTGATCGACCAAATAAGAAGTGGATTCCTGATGGAGGATGGTAAATTAAGCCAATACCCTGATAAGGGATTCTATCAGAATCAGTTTCCGTATCGTAAGCGTTTTAATCGCATCATTCGAGAGGCCGTCGAGTTTCTTCTCTCTACACGTCGAACAAAGGAAGATGTTCCGTCAGTGAAGAGGTCATGTTCACCTGCTCAAGAATCCGGCTTCCATGGTTCCGCATGTTCGGTGTAAAGCTGTTCCATGTCCGGCTGTTCGAGTGTGTAGTAATGCACCCAGATGTACAGATGCTGGAACAGAGCAAGTAACAGGGCGGCCTGTGACCTGAAGATAATTCCCGGAATCCACATCCCGAGCATGCCAACTGAATACATGGGATGTGGGATGTACTGAAACAGGCCACTCTTCACGAGACCCGCTTCTCGGATGTCTCTGTAAAAATGATCGCCCCCGAGTATCCGTGTGAGAGAAAAATGCCGAACAAGTGTGATGACGGTCATGACAAATAACAGACCAAACAAAACGGATAGCGTCCAGGCCATCCAATCCGGGATGGGGATTGATTGCTGATTGGAGATCGCCGTGAGTAGTACAAATGTCGGCCGGCCGATGAGGAACAGTACGGCGAAGAAACCGTACACCGGAAACGCGGTTCTGCCAAGGTGTTCTGTCAGGGTCCGGAAGTGAAGTTCAGAGCGCCAGCATGCCCAGACGTATAACTGGTGAAGAATCACCACACCGATGGTGATCATGAACCATGAAAGCGTTTTTAACCCCCATAATTGCCCCTCCATCATCCCCGGTTGAAAGGAGGCAATAAACATCAAAAGAATGAGTACGGCAAGGGCAACAAGGTGGTAGTGCTGTCGATAGAACATGCTCCGTGGTTCGGACGAACGATGAAATATCGAAATGAACATACCACTTATGAGCCCATGGTCCTGTTCGACGGAATCCGAGTTGTTGAACGACTGGACCGCCTTTCATATTCCCATCATGATTGATGGGCTCGGATTTGCAAACCGATGTACCCGAATCTGAGCCGATCGTTACGGTTGGAAAAATCGTTCGCTTGTCCGGTGAGCTGGCATATTGAGGGCAGGCCGTTCGTTCTGTACGTGATCCGTTTTCATCGGATTTCAGTGTCATCCGGCCACCCTCTCATGAGTCATTCATGAGCGACGTCAATCGATCGCTGTCGTGGCTCGTGAATCTGGTATTTTCGACCGTTTTCTTGCTGCATTTCGATCGTTCTTCACAGGACCATACGCTCTCGATTGCCGGATCTACGACGGTCCTGCCTGTGGTGAGCAAAGCGGCCGAGCGGTATATGAGGAACGATCAGGATCCTTCGATTGTCGTAAATACCGGTGGATCCGGCCCCGGAATCAACCTGCTGGGGGAGGGGGAAATTGACATTGGCATGTCGTCACGGGCGTTAACTCCCGGTGAAAAGCGGCGTTACGGGGGCGTTGAATTCAACAAACACGTCATTGGTCTGGATGCCGTTTTGCCCGTCGTTTCGGACGACGTGTATGAGTCCGGGGTCCGGAGTTTAACCCGGTCGGAGTTGGCCGGCATTTACCGCGGGGACATCGAAAACTGGTCGGAGGTCGAAGGACCGGATCGTGCGATTTTTGTTGTGTCCTCCTGTACCGTTGCTGCATCTTCGTATCGATCCAGGACGGCCTGTTCAAGATCATCGTTCTGAGGACTGGTTTTCGTGTTGCTGGTCGTGGTCATGTTGATCTTCGGTAGCGAAAATTTATGTGAAAGAATCAGACAGTTGTACTTACGTGAACTCAACTGACGTCTGAACGTCGATGCATGGAGATATGGATTCAGCCACGGGGCAGTGTTCCGCGTGCATGTCATGCACGCGATCGATGACTTCCTTCTGTTCAGGATCGGCGTCCAGGAGATACGTCACATGGATTTCCTCAATGATCAGTACATCCTTCTCATTCTTGCGTATCACGCCCCGTACGTTCGACGAGAGGTTGGCGGATACCGGGGATACGTCGCGCGCTTCCAGCGCGCCGGCAAAGGTGCCGGTCAGTCAACCGGCTGCCGCTGCCACGACGAAGTCAATTGTCGTGTTTCGTTCGCCAAACTCTTCCGGGTCCATGCCGTAATGTTCGGCAATGGCTCCGTGTACACCGAACTCCACAGGCTCTTCATCGACCGGCATGTGAGCCAGTCGATTGGGGCCTTCCTCGTACTCGATTTCGATGTTCGATATGTAATCTCCCTGTTTCATGATGGTCTCCTCCAGTGATGAAGACGTGGGCTCAATATGATAACGAACAACCGGGATCAAAAATTTCCCGAACAAAAATTTGGTTTTCAAAGACCCCCGCGTATCCTCCGGACGAGAAATCTGATCGTCTGAGCTCCTCCCGTAAGAAATCTCGTTGTTATAGATCGGCAACAGGTTGGACGGTACAGGAGGAACTGCGCGATCCCCCGGGGGATCCGCTTCCACTCGTTTCGCATATGTCAGGGCACATCAGGGGAAACCGTGTTGAGTATCCACGTGTCGTCCGCCAGAGGGCGCAGGTGCTCTACGATGAGCGGGATTACTTTAAGGCGGGCGCATCGGGATCCACCCGGAACGTCGCCGAAACGTCCTGACGCAGGAATCGACACACCCCATTTTTGTTTTCACAGACATTGTACAGCGCATAACCGGGTATCTTGACGGTTCCCGTGTCTGCGTTTTCCGACACCGACACTTCGTATTCCAGCACGCGGTCCCCTGTGGTTTCCGGTTTCCGGTCATTCGGGTATTTAAAGGATCCTTCGTTCAGCGTGACGCCCCGGGGGAGATCCACGGACAGCGTCAATGGACCCGCTTCGTTGTTCCAGTACGGTTCCGCGGAGGAACGAAGCTGGAAGTGCACGCGGACCCGTACGTTCGAACCGGGTTGAACATGAGCCGGGGTTGAGACTGTGCTGACTCGGACCAGCGGCCGACGATCCCGGATGATTTCTCCGTTCGGATCCGGATCCGGAATATCATCCGGTTTTACGGTTTCTCCCTCCTTCGCCGGTGGAGCAATTTCGGCTCCCCGTGGTTCAACGTCCAGGGAAACGGGTTCATCTCCCCGCTTGCGAATCGCCTTTCGGGCACGGGAAATCCAGAAGTAAAAATTGTACGGCTTGTCGAGTCGCGGTGCGTATTGCTGCAGCCGACGCCGCCAGATGTACTGGTTGGGATTGATCGACAGGGCGCGCTGCCAGTGTTGTATCGCTTTCTGAGCAGCATTGACGGACGGATTCCCCACCTCGTGCCACCGCCGCAGTGCCACGCCGAGGCGAAAATGGAGGGGACCGTTTCCGGGTTGCTGTTTAAGGGCACGTCGATAAGCTGAAATGCTGTTTTGTAGTTGACGGTTTTCACCCCGTAGAAAATACGCATCACCCAGGTTCCGCCAGTCCATGACGTTGTTTGACGACCGGGCGGCAGTTTGCAATTCGCTCAATGGTTCCGTACGGCCGCTTTGTGAGGCCGCTGGAACGTCCAGATCCGGATACGTCGTATTCATGAATGCATCGATTTCGGATTGTTCCAGACGCGGCTCTCGGACGATGCCGTTTTGATCAATACCAATGGGCACCGGCACGACACGGTGCGGAAGGGTATTCAGGGCATCCACGAACACCGGGAAGTCAAAGGATTTCCACTGAAGATACAACCGGGTACGGTCCGGATGCTGTTCCTGAGCAACGCCAATGAGTTGTACGTCGTTATCATTCAGATAGGGCTCGAGTTTTTTCTGCCAGACCGGCAGGACACGGCGGCAGCCCGCTCACCAGGAAGCAAACTGAAACAGCACAATTTTCTGACCTCGATAATCAGACAGGTTCCCTGTGGAGCCATCCAGACGCGGCAGCTGGAAATTCGGATACAGGTTCCCCTGGTCCGCGCCGATGTCCGGGGATTCCTGGCCCGTTCCCCCGTCGGACATCATCAGGGACATGCACAGCAGGCAGATCCACAGTTTTGCAAATACGTGATACGTCAATGGATGCCTCCAATTGGAGTTGATGGAGACGTGATCTGAACGTGCGAACGATAGAGCCGAATGTATTTCGTCCTTTCCGGGTTCAGCATAAGGCATGACCGGAGCGATAGGAAAGACATCGAATGTAGATATCGGTGCAACCGTCGAGCAATCAAGGAAAAAATTTGAAAACAGGCATTTCATTACGTACGATAGTCATCCTCCTTGATCTGTTCAAAGTAGACGGGAATCATATTCGGGGGGAGTTGGTTATGCCTTCTGATTCATACTCCGTTACTTCTCCCTGTGCCCGCACTTCCCGGACGCTGAGGTTCATACAGAAAGCAACCACCTGAATCCATGAAGGGACTTTTCAATATTACGTACACGACGGCCAGTCAGGCTCGCCGGGAGCCGATCTACTACATCATCACCGGCATTTTCGGGGCGCTGGTGTATCTTTCCCAGTATTTTGTTCTTTTTGTATTTCAGGGAGAGGAAGCCGTGGTCATGGAAACCGGAATTGCTTCGATCACGGCCTGTGGGTATCTTCTGGCTCTCCTTCTGGGCTGGTTACTGGTGCGGAAGGAGATGGAACAGATGTCCATTCTCACGGTACTTTCAAAACCCGTGTCCCGATTCTCCTTCGTTTCGGGGAAGTACCTTGGTTTGCTTTACGCAATTTCCCTCGCGGTGGTGTTCCTCTTTTTGATGTTCTGCTTGAACCTCTGGCAGTTTGACGGGCATCGCGTACTGGATCAGGTCGAACATCAGCTATACGAACGGTACCTGAGCCAGTATCAGGGGGCATCAACCGATGATCCGGTGCAGTCTCAGGAAAACAGTCCGGGGGAGAAACCGAATTCCGTAGCAGGATCCACTCCTCGTCTCCCCACCCAGTGGACGGTCATATCGGCCGGCGCGTACACCGGCTTACAGCGATTTGCAACGAAATGGATGGTGCCCGGTCTTATCGGAACGATACCGGCGTGGCTGGGGATCCTCATGGTCCTATCCATTACGACCGTGTTCTCGGTCTTTTTCGAGGTACTTGCCACGACCGGTTTTACAGTTGGGTTTCTGATCGCCGGGAGCCTCTCCGGAAGTCTGTTTCACATTCTCACGACCTCCGGGACGGCCCTGATCGAGAAGGTTCTGGGATGGACCATTCATCTACTCATACCGGATCTGTTTCAGCTCAACATCGCAACGAATGTGGGAAGTCGCCTCCACATGACCGCCTGGGAGCTCACCGCTTATTTCCTTCCCTTTCTTCAATACGCGGTCATCACAAGTGCATTCTTCGTGGCGTTTGTACTCTGTGTCGGAACGGCCACCTTCCAAAGGCAGGAAATTACGTAGGGTGTTGCTCCCTTGAGATACGCGATCATCAGTGACATACATTCGAATCTCGAGGCCCTGAGTGCGGTCTTTCGTGACATGGACGATCAGGGGGTCGATTGTTGTTACTGCCTGGGTGATCTGGTGGGATACGGAGCGGATCCGGTCGCCGTGTTGCAGTGGGTCCGTGAACGGGCGGAGTTGATTGTGGCGGGGAATCATGATCATGCGATGTCGGGCATTCTTCCCCTCAGCCACTTCAACGAATTCGCCCGTAAAGCAGCGGAATGGACCGTTGATCAGCTGGAGGACGAACATATTCAGATGCTCCGGCGTCTCCCGGTGAAGGAAATGAAGGGGGACGTTACGCTGGTCCACGCGACGATTTCATCGCCGGCGGAATTCAACTACATCATGAATGAATCTCATGCCCGGAAAAACTTCGAAGCGCTGGAGACGAAAATTGGATTTGTGGGACACTCGCATGTCCCGATGAATTTTCTGGAGCGGGACGAAATTCGATTCAGTGCGGCCGAGAAAGTGAATGTGGAGGACGATTTACGGCTGATCGTGAATATTGGCAGCGTGGGGCAGCCGCGAGATGAGGATCCTCGTGCGAGTTACGCGATCTACGACGACGAGGAAGACATGATCTACATCCGACGGGTGGAATACGATATCGAGTCCGCCGCTGAAAAGATCAAGGATGCGGGTTTACCCGCCATGCTGGCTGAGCGATTGTACAAAGGGAAGTGAGACGCCTTTCGTTCCCGCGCATTGATCGGAACGATTCGAGGTAGCTGATTTTGTGGCGGGGGGCCGTGATCAGGAGCGACGCTCCATGTCGAGCACACGGAACGCTTCCATGAACTCACTGCCGGACTGAATGGCTGCTTCCCGTGATCGTTCATGGACCATTTCACGGATTTTCTCCCGTTCAAGCCCCTGGCTTTCGTGGCAGCAGAGGGCATCGATCTTGTCCTCAATCGTGGACTCGATGTCAACGAACTTGTCCGGCTTGTGGGTCCCGTAAAACCACATTTCACCGACCAGATGAGGTTCCAGGTCATCTTCGTCAAGCAACCCGGGAAAGTACGCCGGGTTTTTCGCTGCCGGAGAAAGCGCGTCGAAGACGGCTTTTCCCACCTTCCGATGATCGCGATGGGCAACGAAACGGCTTTCGAAGATCCGGTTTGACGGGTCAAAGCTGAACACGACGTCCGGTCGAAACCGCCGGACCACACGAACGATCTGTTTGCGGAGGGCGTGGGAGTTCGTGACTTCTCCATCCGGTTGATCCAGGAAATGGACCGTGTCGATACCGAGCTGTTCAGCAGCTGAACGCTGTTCTTTTTTTCGGACCTGAATCAGTTCTTCGGTGGGCAGTCCCGGTTTATTGCCTTTCGAACCATCTGTGATGACCAGTTCCTGCACCTCGTGTCCTTCGCTCGTCAGTTTTGAAAGCGTTCCGGCACAGCCAAAATCGATGTCGTCCGGATGTGCGGAGATGGCAAGATATTTCATGGGATTATCCTACAACTTCTGACAGAGATATTCGTGATTCTTTCGCCGAGCAGTTTCATGTATCGGGACCTTCTATTGTGACGTTTCCCTGTTCAACGTCAATACGCCCGTCCGCAAAAAGCTGCACCGTTTCAGGATACAGCTCACGTTCTTTTTGCTTTACGCGACGTTCCAGGGATTCCGGTGTGTCGTCGGGTTGAACCGGGACGGTTTCCTGGCGGATCACCGGACCTTTATCATATCCGTCGTTGGTGACGAAATGAACCGTGCAGCCCGATGTGTCGTCTCCAGCGTCAAGAACGGCTTCGTGTACGTGTCGTCCATAATATCCCTGTCCGCCGTGTTTGGGCAGAAGAGACGGGTGGATATTGATGACCTGGTACCGATAACGTTCAGGCACGGTGTAAAAATGCATGAACCCTCCCATGCAGATCAGGTCCGGCTCCACCTGATCAATCTCAGCGGAAATTGCTTTGCTGAACTCCTCATTGGATTCGTATGCATCCGGCTGGACCACTTCAGTGGGAATATCGTGGTTCCGGGCACGAACAAGTCCATGGGCCTCCGGATCACTGGAGATCACAAGTTGTACCCGGGCCTCCACATCCCCCCTGTCAATGTGATTCAGCAGGTTCTGTAACGTGGTCCCGCTGCCGGAGAGGAGAAAGACCAGACGGATTGGAGAGGAGGGTTCTACAGTCATGATGCCCTGGACTCCACGTACTTGTGCACGATGCTCGCACATCGCTCGCAGAGGTCATCGAATTCCGGATCCTCACCGACGCTCGGTCGGTGATTCCAGCACCGGTCACACTTCTTGTGGTCCGTCGGTTGGACCGATGCCCCGATGCCGGACAGTTCGTCGAACGTGGTCATCTCCTCGCTGATCGGCTCGTTTTTGATCGTGAACTCGGAGACGAGGAAATACTCGGTCAGTTTCGGTTCAAACGATTCCAGTCGTTCTCGCAGGCTGTCGTTGGTCACGTGCAGCACGACACCGGCTTCCGTGCTCTCATTGATTTCATCATCTTCACGCAGCCGTTCGATTTCGGAGTACACCGCTTCACGTACCTCGAGCATCCGTTTCCAGTTCCAGCCCAGGTCCTCGTCCTGCCAGCGTTCATCGGGATTCGGCCAGTCCGTCAGTTGTGGACTGTGCTGTTCGGTTCCCGGGAGATGTTCCCAGAGCTCCTCGGCTGTATGCGGGAGGATGGGGGTCAGCATCTTGGTGATCAGGGTGAGGACGTCGTCGGCCACCGTCTGGGCGGAACGCCGCCGGTTGGAGGTCTCCGGCGAGCAATAGAAACGGTCCTTCGAGACGTCCAGAAAGAAGTTGCTCATCTGGACCGTGCAGAAATTATGGATCTCCCGGATCACTCGATGGAACCGGTACTTCTCGTAATGATCATAGACGTTTTCCAGAAGCTGGTACAGTTCGTGGCGCACCCACTGATCGATTTCTTCCAGCTCATCGTGGGGGACACGATGTTCGTCCGGCTCGTAATCATGCAGATTGCCGTGCAGGTACCGGAGTGTCCGTCGAATCTTCATATAGGGATCTGATTTTTCCTGCAGGATATCGCGGGATACCGGGATGTCGTCCGTGAAATCGACGGAGGTGATCCACAACCGCAAGAGGTCCGAGCCGAAATCATCCGCCAGCTCATCCACGTTCATGGACAGGCCCGACATGTCGGACTTCGAAATTTTGGACCCACTTTCATCCACGACAAATCCATGCGTGACGCACTCGCGAAACGGGCTCCGGTCATTACGGATTAGCGACGGGATCAGGGAGACCTGAAACCAGCCGCGGTGCTGATCCGTGCCCTCCAGATACATGTCCGCCGGGAACTGCAGATCCGGATGATGTTCCACGACCGCACAGTGGCTGGAACCGGATTCGAACCACACGTCAAAGATGTCCGTTTCCTGCTTAAATTCATCGTTGCCGCAGGCGTCACAGCGGGCTGATTCCGGGATAAATGTGGCTGCCTCATCCGAAAACCAGGCGCCGGCGCCGCGTTCCCGGAAGACGTCCATGGTTTTTTCGATCACATCCCGTTCAAGGAGCGGATGATCACAGTCATCGCAGTACAGTACCGGAATCGGAACGCCCCAGTCCCGCTGACGGGAAATACACCAGTCGGGTCGCTCCTCCAACATGGAACGCATGCGTGTTTCTCCCCAGTCCGGAACCCAGTCGACGTTCTCCGTTTCCTTGATGGCACGGTTGCGAATGTCTTTGTGCTCGATGTCCAGGAACCACTGGCGGGTGGCACGAAAAATAACCGGTGTCCCGCAGCGCCAGCAGTGCGGGTACTCGTGCGTGATGGAAATGTTGTTCAGAAGAATATGGTCGTCCGCCAGATCATCGATGATGTGCTCGTTGGCGTCGTACACATTCATGCCTTCGTACGGACCGGCCTCCGCTGTAAATGTCCCGGATTCGTCCACCGGGCAGACCGGATCAATATCGTATTCAAGCCCCGTGTAGTAGTCCTCTTCTCCGTGTCCGGGCGCGATATGAACGCAACCGGTTCCTTCCTCCAGAGAGACATAATCGGCGATCACCACCTCGCCGGTCCGGTCCAGGAACGGGTGCTGATACGTCAGTCCTTCCAGTTCAGCTCCATGGATGGTATCGATGACCTCGGGGTCCTGCAGGTTCAGCATGTCCGACATCCGATCCACAAGGTCCGCAGCGAACACCAGCTGAACCGTGTTTCCCGAATTCGGATCCGTCGTGCGCACGAGGGCGTATTCGTACGATGAATTCACCGCCGTGGCCATGTTGGCCGGAAGGGTCCAGGGCGTGGTCGTCCAGATCACGAAAAACGTGGGAACACCGGAATCATCCTGGTTGAATGCCCCGGCAAGGGGATCGGAGGGAAATTTGGCAAAGATCGAAGGAGAGTCTTTTTCATGATACTCCAGCTCAGCAGCGGCCAGGGCCGTCTCACAGTTCATGCACCAGTGAATCGTCTTGTTCTTCCGGTAGATGTGACCGGCCTCGACCAGATCCCGAAAGACTTCCAGAACGGAAGCTTCGTACTCCGGCGTCATCGTGACGTACGGGTTTTCCCAGTCCCCTGCACACCCGAGTTTCTTGAACTGTTTCCGTTGAACCTTCAACCATTTTTTCGCGGAATCGGCACATTTTTCTCGGATCTCGGAGGAGGATAACTGTTCGGCGTCGTCCCCTAACTCCTGCAGCACATTCCATTCGATGGGCAATCCGTGACAGTCCCAGCCCGGCACAAACGGTGTATCGTACCCATCCATATTCCGAAATCGGACCACGACGTCTTTCAAAATTTTGTTTAACCCCGTGCCGATGTGTACGTCCCCGTTGGCATAGGGTGGTCCGTCATGAAGAACGTACTTGGGATCTCCGTCCCGCCGTTCGCGCATGGACCGGTACAGATCCATGTCCTCCCACTTTTGTTGAATGCGGGGTTCCAGTTCCGTCAGATTGGCCCGCTGAGAAAAATCCGTATCCGGGAGCTGTATCGTCTTCTTGTAATTTACGTCCTGTGCCATTTGAAGGATCTCCAATCAAGCCGAAGAAGGTATACAAACATATCCAGAGCGGTGAAAGGGAAAGAGGATCGCGCCGATTAAAAGGTGGTTCCAGCAAGGAGACAACCCGTTCACCGGGGAGATTTATTAAAACCATTGAACAATGTAACTGATGCGGTGAATTTCTTCAACCTCCTGAAAGGGACCCGTCGGCCTCTTTCTCACCCTGATTCAACCCGACAACGCGAAGAGATCAAGAGGGCCGAGGAGGCTAGGAGGCTGTTGAAAAACCCTTGTAGCGTTAGCGGTTCAATTTCCAGGCAGATCAAGGAACGAGAAGGAGGCGATGCCGTAAGCGCATCGTCGACGCCGAGTGACGCCGAGGTGCGCCGCGAAATTGGACCGTTCGAAAATGTAAATATCAGTTCAAACACCCACTAATAACTGAAAATATGAACGTTCCCGTTCTTTCGAATGCGGTGCATTTGGCACGTCCGCGGCGTCGAAAATGCTCGACGATGCTCCCTTTGCATCGCCTGCGCTTTTCTCCTTGCGGACGGAACAAATGCCACCGCACTGACGCTACAAGGGTTTTTCAACAGCCTCTTGGCATGACAGCGCGAGAAATCCACATCCACAGTTCCTCGAACGTTGCCCGGATTCCCGCCGTCAATTCATCCTCGCCGATGCACTCGCGGCACCCGGCTGCGGCGAACTACGCGTTCTTCCGCACAACTTGTTTCGCCAACGTTTCGAGCAGTGGGAGAAGACCCGGCATATCGGTCTGTCAGGACGCGTGGATAAGGTGGGCAAACACAGCTGTCATTTGCCCGAAAGAGAATCATTTACGTGAGAAACCTGGGGATGGGCGGGGAACTTGCTTAGAAAAGTTGGAAGGGTGAGGCATGTGAGATTCTTCTCCTCATTTGCTACAAATGACCACTCGAATCTGAGTTATCAGGAGTAGAATCATGTCTAAGAAATATGACTCCAGTATGGCGAAGATGGAATACCTGAACGCCCTCTTACTCCTTCTGAGGAAGGCAGAAACGGCAATATCCAATATCACTATGGTGACTCCTTAGTTCTTGTACACAACGAGAATGCTTATTGAAAGGAGGTCATAGAAGGAAGAAAATAGTGCCAGGAGGGTTCCGCCCCCGATCGATCGGGGGCGGGCGCACGCACCAAAAAAAAGCCCGGCAGGATCTCTCCTGACCGGGCCTGATCTATAACCATTTTTATTCTACAGGCATTGACTCATGACTGACAACAACCAATCGTGCCGTTATGAAAGTTGTGGGTTTTCCGAATTGGGGTATCGCTCTTTCATCATCTCGTCAAGTTTCGACTTCGTGGATTTAAATCCGCGAAGTCGACGGTCTGACCAGCGCCGGTTGATCAACGCTGACTTCAAATAGACAATTTTCTTCGCTGCCTGTATCGTGGGAATACTGTTCATGGGTTTCAACCGCTTGCGGTACTCCTTGATCGTTCGCTCCATCCAGTTGGTCGTGTAGATCACACTCCAGATGGACTCCGGATAATCCATGAACGTGAGTAGATGATCGATGTTCTCCTTCCACGATTTCACCACCCTCGGATACCTGTTCTCCCAGCGGTCCACAAACTCCTCCAGGTATCTTTTCGCCGCTTTCCGATCCTCGGCATTGTAGATCTTTTTGAGATCATCTACCACATCCGACTGATCCTCGCTTCGCACCTTTTTCAGTGTGTTCTTCACCTTGTGGTTCACACACGGCTGGGTATCCGCGTTCGGGAACACCTCCTTGATGACATCGTGTAAACCGGTAAGATCGTCTCCCACGACAAGCAACACTCGCTGAAGACCTCGGCTCTTCAAAGCCGCCAGCATCTCTTTGCAGACGGTAGCCGACTCATTCCCCCCGACGTAGAAGCCAAGCACCTCACGGTATCCCTCCGTGTTGACTCCACTGACCATGTAGATAGCCTCTTTTCCCACTGAGTCACGCCTCAGATCCACGACAAACGCATCCACGTACAGCCCGTAATAGTCACTGTCGATCTGGCGGTTCTGCCATTCCTCCACCTCCTGGAGGGTAAGGTCGGTGATTCGGCTGACTGTGGCGTGGGAATAGTCCGCCCCGAAAAGATCCTCCAGAAAATCGGCGATGTAGCGAGTGGACATCCCTCGTGCATACAGCTGGATGATGGTCTCTTCCAGCCAGTCATCACGACGTTGATAATCTCCAAATAAACTCGTGCTGAAGTTGCTCTCTCGATCACGGGGAACGTCCAGCTGTTCGATCTGACCGAACTCGGTGTCCAGGTCACGTTGATAGTAACCGTTACCCTCGTTATCCTCGTCGGCCTCTTGGTCCAGAAATGCCTCTCTATCGGCCTTCATCAGCTTCTTAAACTTCTCCTGAACTTCCTCAAGGATCTGATTACGGAAGAAGTTCTTCACCATCTCCGTCTCGTCCTCGTTCTTTTCAACGTCGTCGAGTCGATCGAGCAGTTAACTGATCTCATTATCAGGTAGACTGTGCATGGGTATCCTCCTGAATTGGGTTTCATTTTCTGGATGAAAACTCAAAAAGGAGGATGCCCCAATTCTATTTCACACACAACATTTGTAACGTCATCTCGGTACTTCTTGTTTTACCAATATGCCTATTATCTATTGTGTTTTGGTTGCGAAAAACAAACATTTACCTTCTCCAGAAGCAATTGAGCAATTTTTTTATCCATTCAACCTGTTTCGCGAAGCATCGAAGAACAATGTGCAACAATCCGGCATCAGTGGCCGTCAGATGATTAGCTGTTAGAACGGGTGACGGAATGAAAATCAGCTCGGTTTGACCCTTCACCTCAACACTCATTGCGTTCTCCGGACCCCAGGTTTTCTTCCGTCCGGGGAGGGCAACAAGTGCGTTCCTGACCGGGACGTGTTAGACAGATCTCTCACATGTCCTTTCGATCAGGCTTGGCGAGGTGGTTGTGCCTGATATCTACATCTCTCCAGTTCATCGGTCAGGATATGTCTGCAAATTGACGGACCGTTTTCTCGAAAGTTGTTGGTTGTAAACCCGCCTGGGCTTGCGTTAGGGAGGCGCGTATGGAATTTTCCTTTGGGTAAAGGTTGAGATGGGATGAGGTGGGTAACAAAAGATTACCGCACCGACGGGCGTGTCCTGATGGGAGAGCGACCCTCTTTCCCCCGGGATCCTGAATCGAGGTGAACCGTTGGAACATCCAGATGTGAAGTCAGGAAGTTGACCGGAGTGACCAGGCCGTCGACTGATCCACAAGTTTCAGGAAGACCCTCCCCAGCAGTTCTTCAGGGGAGAAATCGAGTTGATCTGCAGTTCGAGGGGAAACAGATCGCAATGCCGCATCCAGCACCCACTGTTGTCCTTTCCCGATGGATTTTGTTCAGGGCGGAGTTGAGCGATCGGTAAGAAGTATGCCCTCGTCGACGTGGTTGTAGTCAGTCCTTCTGTTTGGACGGTTCGGTCCAGAATTGATCAGCCAGCAGGAGACCGTCGGTAAGGTTGACGTCTGCCACTCGGACCCTGTCGATTTCCAGGGCCTCCATCATGCCGCTCACGAGAGCGAGGTTGGTGACTTCCGTGGAGGCGTAGTCACCGCCGATTTCGTCGTCGGAAAGTGGAGCCCGTCGCATCAGGGTTTGTTGAACCCCGGATCGCGGGTACGGTTCGGTTTTCTTGCCGGGGATCTGCGGGCGAATACTATATACGTGCACGCCGCCAATTCCGATCACGGGATCGTTCATGTTCCGCAGCCTGGATCGAATCGAGGAGGGGACCTTCTGCCTGGCGTACTGATGAGCGTACGCCATCGCGAAGAGGGCGAGTGAAATGCCCAGGGGATTCGGGCTGTTTACGCGGTCGGGGTTGCGACCCTTCATGGCCAGGACGGTTCGTTTGAAGGGAAGAGAAGCAAGTGTGCCGCGGAAGATGTCCGGTTTCTTCTCGTCTCGGTCCACGACAAGTTGCATGCTTCCTGCGCCGATGTCCCACACGGCGACCGCATTTCCGGTGGAGTTGGCATGTGGACGGGCGCCGATCAAACCAAGCCGGGCTTCCATGTCCTGAGAGATAAGGCGAAGGGGCACACCGGCGGTCTCACGCAATTGGGCGACGGCCTGTTTCCCATTGGATGCCTCACGAAAGACCGACGTCGCGATGCCGGCGTAGGCGACAGGGTCGTAGTTCGCTGCCTTCTGTTTGAGGGAGGAAAGGACACGCTGTCCCTTTCGGAGGATCTTCTCCGGGAGTTCCGGGGAGTCGTTTCTGCTGAGAGCTTGTCGGTACGCGACGGCCTTTTCTTCCTGCAGCAGTATGTTCCGGATCGAATTCTGACAGGGGTCGACCTCGGCCACGGTCAGTTTCGTATTCGCCGATCCAACGTCAAATACCGCTCGTACCTCGGGACACGGGGCGGAATCGAATTTGGAGGAGGGGCTGGTAGGGGTGTTTCCGCAGGCTGCAAAAAGGAGGAACAGTGGAAGCAGAACGACACATGCATGAGATCCGGACGGGCGGGATCGGGTCACGGGTGTTTACGTGTCAAATTTGAGAACGGGTCGAGGAATCATACCGGAAATCCATTTTGACCCACGGTACAGGTTAGCGGAGAACCCGGTGGTTTTCAGCTCTACCTCTGGCCGTGAATGGTCGGGGTTTAG
>CAZQNZ010000033.1:6306-19938 GCA_964594615.1 uncultured Planctomycetia bacterium | reverse complement strand
ATGGTTTGTTGCTTCGTCTGATGTGGCCCCTCTGCAGTGGAAAACCCTTTTACGGTGATTTGCTGATGTATCCGGACGACTTCAGGGACGCCGTTGAACGCACTTCCGATGATGCAGTGCTTGTCACCAGTCCCTCCCACCTGAAATCCTTTGTCCGTTCCGGGGTTACCGGCGAATTAAGCGACCGCATTCGCATGGTCTTCTCCGGCGGGGGGACCATTCCTGCAGAAGTGTCAGATCAGGCGCACGAACAGCTTGGTTATTATCCGCTGGACGTCTTCGGAACGACGGAAACGGGAGGCATCGCCTGGCGCACTTCTGACGCCACCGCATGGAACACGTTCAACAACGTGGAAACGGACATCGACAACGACGGGTGCCTTCTGGTCCGCTCCCCGGCGGTCAGCACCTCGGAGAACTGGTATGCCACCGGGGACCTCGCCGAGAAGCACGACGGCTCCTTTGTTCTCGGCGGACGGGCGGACCGGGTCATTAAAATCGCCGGCACACGCGTTTCCCTGCCCGAAATGGAGGACCTTCTCGACGATGATGACCGGGTGGACGAAGCTGTTGCGATTTCCATCGAACCCGATGATCCCACCACCGATCGAACAACGGTTGGCATGATCATCAAACCGGTTGACGAAACGACCGACACCTCTTCTCTGGAATCCGAACTGAACGAGACCATCTCCGATCACTTCCCGTCCGTGGCCCTTCCGAAACAATGGGTGTTTCTGGACGATCTCCCCAAAGATCAACTCGGCAAACCGCAGTACGACGAACTCCGTTCGCACGTTGACCAAACGTGACCGACCGAATCCTCATCACCGGGGCGAGTCGCGGCATCGGGCGTGCCATCGCCCAGCGGCTGGCCGGAACGGATCGTGAACTTGTGTTGAACTACCGGTCTCGCGATGACGCGGCGAAGGAAACTCGCGACCGTGTCCAGGAGCAAGGTGGATCGGCTCGTTTGATGCCGTTTGACGTGTCCGATCGTGACGAGGTACGGGATCTCATCGAGGACGATATCGAGGAGAACGGGGCGTATCATGGATTGGTGCTCAGTGCGGGCATCCGCCGCGATGCACCGTTTCCCCTCCTTCATGAATACGACTGGGATGACGTGCTGAACGTCAATCTCGGTGGGTTTTTCAACGTGATCAAGCCGGCGATCATGCCGATGCTTCAGAATCGTGAGGGAGGTCGAATCGTCGCCCTATCGTCGCTTTCGGGCATCATCGGTCACCCCGCTCAGGTCAATTACAGCGCGTCCAAAGCCGGACTCACCGGGGCCGTGAAGTCGCTGGCGAAAGAGTTCGCCAAACGAGATATTACGGTGAACTGTGTCGCGCCGGGATTCATCGATACCGAAATGATTGAGGACGTGCCGGACGAACAACTTCAGCGGATCCCGATGGACCGTGTGGGAGAGCCCGAGGAAGTGGCATCGGTCGTCGAATTTTTGATGTCGCCGGACGCTTCGTACGTCACCGGTGAAGTCATCACCGTCGACGGGGGCATCACCTGACCCTGTCAACCGGAACCACAGACCTTTGGGAGCTAACACATCGTTAATCTGAGATACGAGATGACGATCCCGTGGATCCGTGGATGAAATGGTTCCGGTGGAATTGGTGGATGGTGCGTTCCATGCGATCCATTCCCTCGCTACCGCTCGGGAATCCATTTCTTTTTAATCCATTTTTCCCCCGGGTTGCGCTCGTTTCACGTCGCTTAACCCGGGGCTTATATGTTGCACCCACGTCGGGGTGCTGGGGTACTCTTTTATCACATGCATTCGTAGGTTATACGTCGTACGCGCCATGTATATATGCTGCAAAAACCCCATTCAGGACCGCTTGATCTTTCCGGTGGGGGTCCGGGGTACTTCCGAGACCTGCTCAAACGACCGTGGAATCTTATATTCCGCAAGGTGAGCGCGGCAGTGTTCATCCAGTTGTGAATCGGTCGGCATGGCATCCGGTTCACGGACAACAATCTGCGCATACGGCAGTTCACCGAGTTTCGGGTGGGGTTTGCCATACACCCGGCTTTCCTGCACGTCGGGGTGACGGTTCAGCACCTGTTCCACTTCCTCACAGAAAAATTTATTGCCCGCCCGGTTGATCCGATTCGCCCGGCGCCCCACCAGAAACAGGTCCCCGTCTCCATCCATACGAACCTGATCTCCCGTCGCAAATCCATGGGGGCCACATACCTGTTCCCGGGGCTTCCAGGGATGAAGATACGCATCGAAGAGGCCGGGACCGTCGAGATGTAGCTCTCCCGTGCGTTCCCCGGGAGAGGTCACGGGATTTCCCTCGTCATCGAGCAACGTCACCTCGTACTCGGGACGGACCGGTCCGACACTTTCCGGTTTCTCCCTCGGGTGCTCCAGGTTCACCGCTGGAAGTCCAACTTCAATAATGCCCAGTCCCTGAGAAACGGGATGATCGTAGGTGTCATCGAAGGCACGCGCCGTTTCCACCGGGAGCTCTTCCGCCGTCGAAATCGCCATCCGAAGGGAGGACAGTGCCGCGGGTTGATCGGCACCGGTCAGCATCCGGTAATGGTAGGGGGTTGCATAAAGCACCGTGGCTTCCTGGTCGCCCGCGAAGGACAGGACCGGTCCAGCGAGCGTGTGGCCGGGAAACAACAGGGTGGCCCCATTCCTCAGGTACAGCAAAATAGAAACAACAAAGTGGTGATCCATCGAGAGCAACCAGAGGATGCGGTCCTCCGGCGAAATGGACAGGGTTCGGTTGGCCACCTCCGTCCGTTCCCGAATCGATTCATGCCCGAGCAGAACCCCTTTTCGATCTCCCGTCGTGCCGGACGTAAAGCGAACGTACGCCGGGTGCACGTCCAGATCGTTCCACGGGCGCTCCTCCCTTTGCGTTTCCAGTGGACGGGGCTGGAATTCGTTGTGTTCGTCGATCAAGTAATCAAGCTCCAGCCGCTCGAAGTAGAGGGAATCCGATTTTTCCCGATGCTCCTCCGGAATCGGAACCAGAATTCCCCCTGCCTCCATGATGCCAATGGCCGCAGCGATGTAGGTGTCACCGGGTGAGGCCATGAAGCCGCACAGGTCTCCCGCCTGTACACCCGCCTCTGTAAACCGTTCCGACCAGCCCCTGATCCGTTTGAACAGGTCTGCGTAGATTACAACCTTCCCATTTTTGTGAACAACAGCCGGATGATCCGGCCGGGTACGCGCTTGTTCTTCAATATCGTCAAGAACCGTCTTTGTCATCCCAATTCGAGCAGATCAGATTTAAAAAAAGACAAAGGAGATGCCCGGAAGTTCGTTGGTGATCGGAAGCAAATAGACACCTTCCGTTATAGTACGTTGACTGATTCTGTACAAACCACGCTCAGCAGAATGACGACATGCAGGCAAGGACGTGGGAAGCCAAACGTTGAAGTGAACAGGGGACGCTGAACCTTCCTCGATCCCCCTGAAATAGCGAAATGGAACCAGCCTCTTCAACAACTGCCTGTCTTTGTTTTCGTTGATGTTTGTTTGCAGCTTGGACACTGACGAGTTTTTTAGAGAAAATCGGTGGATCTCATGCCTCCAGCGGTTGTTAATCCACCCGATTTTTTACATCCTAGAGTATCTAACTCGACCTCAGTTCCATAACATCACGCGGATCATTCCTCATGCACACAGCACAGGACATTGCCATTATCGGCGGGGGACCTTCCGGATCAACCCTGGCCTGTCTCCTCGCCAGAGACGGCAAGAACGTCGGGTTGTTCCAGCCGGAGAACAACGCCAGCATTATGGTGGGCGAATCCATGGTACCGGCCGTGGTCCCCATTTTGCGTCGACTTGGAGTGGAAGAACGAATCAAGTCCATCGGTCGGTTCAAACCGGGGGCGGCGTTTTACATCAAGGGAGAATCCACCCCGACGTTCACCTTCGACCACATTCCCGGGAACCTCCCTCCTTATGCATACAACGTCCCTCGAAAGGAATTTGATCGAGTGCTTCTGGAGAATGCCGTTGACGCGGGGGCGGAACATTTTCAGTTTCAGGCACAGGTGGAGTCCGCTGACGACGGTGAACGTGTGGAGTTATCCCCGGATCTCCCGGACCGTGTCTTTAACACCTTTGACGGACAACCGGATCTTGTCGTAGACGCCACCGGTCGCGCCCGGTTGCTACCGGACCTGCTCGATCTTCCGTCCGAAGAAGTGGGGCACACCCGGGGGGCCGCATTGTTCACCCACCTCGACCGGATGAAGGAAACGGACGATGGCAATGTCCATACGGAAGTGTTTGACCGCGGCTGGGCGTGGCGGATACCGCTGCGGGATCGGGTGTCGATCGGGATCGTCACCGCCCACTCCCACATGGATCAGGTCGGTGAGACCAACGAAGAACGTCTCAACCATTTCCTGAACAACGTACCCCGTCTCCGGCATCTGTCGGAACACAGCGAACGGATCGAGCCGATCTATCGGTTTGACAATTACCAGTTGCTCACCAATCAAATTCGCGGACGGAACTGGGTTCTGCTGGGCGACACCGCCGGTTTTGTGGATCCCATCTTTTCCACCGGACTTTACCTGTCGATGAGCAGTGCTGAACTCCTCGCCGGAAAGCTCACATCTCATCAGCCCCTGGACCATGCCCTCCAGAGGTACGAAAAAACGGTGCTGCAGGAACTCAGCACCTGGCAGGATGTGATCAAGCAGTACTACAACGGGCGACTCCTTGCCCTGATTGATCTGGGTGCCGAGGTGCAGGACAGTTTCCTCGGCCAAATCATCAACCCTCACGTCAAGAAACACCTCGGGCGCGTCTTTACCGGTGCCGCCTCGGATTCCTGGTACAGCATCAACTTACTGAAGTTCATGTGTCAGTACGCCCTCCGTGATCGTGATCCGGCCGCGTTCCAGGTCTTTTAGCTCACGCACGTTCCCGTACACCTCTGTCGTGCCTTCCTGATTTTCCCAGAGCTCTGGCGTCCCTTCGGGACTCGGGTGCACGGCAAGCTTCTTTCGGTTTAGACATCCTGACACCGGAACGAAGCCCGGGGGTACCTCATCACGTCTCGTTCGGGACGCGGAGGGACGTCCGGAACGGGCCACGTTTCTCGAAGCACATGTCACGCAAGCGAGTCGGTTTCGTTCCCGGAAACCTCGCACGCTAGCATGGGTTTAGACGTTGTTTGAGGGATCTTGAGGTGCTGGAACGGTACCGTGCTTCTACCATGACCGGCCTCGACTGATATTCGACGCAGTTTTCCTTGCTATTGAGCGGATATTTTGAAACCCTATACGCACCTCACGTAGATGTGCACCCGGGGTTCCCCGGATGCTGCATTCTTTTTTTTTATGCGTTCAACTCTAACCCGATGTCCGGCTCCGATTCTCCTGAAAACGAACTGTCACGACTTGAAGACGAACTAAAAGAGCTCATCGTCGATGGGCTCGTGCTCGAGGACGTGACCCCGGAAGACATCGATGCAGACGACCCCCTCTTCGGTAACGGCGTGGGGCTGGATTCCGTTGATGCCCTCGAACTCGTCATGCTTCTCCAGAAGGAATACGGCATCAACATTTCGAATCCGGAAGAGGAAACGAAGGAACAGTTTGAATCGATTCGAACCCTCGCCAAATTCGTCCACCAGAAAACACAGGATTAGATCACTTCATGACCTCGCGAAGCAAAATCATCGACGTGACCAAAAACGTTCTCTCACAGATGACCCGGCAGGAACCCGGCGACATCGAACTCGCCGATCATCTGAACGATGATCTTGGACTGGACAGTATGGACGCCGTGGACCTGGTGGTGGATCTCAAAATGGATCTTGGCGTGCAGTTCGGCAGCGATGACGTGGAGGCGGTCGCCACGGTCCGTGACATTGTGGAGCGCATTCAGGACAAATTAGATGGAAGTGACTGATCGCATCCGCGAGGGCATTGAAGGGACGATCCTTTTCCTCACGGTTGTTCTTTATCCGTTCGCCATTTACGCCGGATTGGAGTATTACCGCCTGGATCCCTGGGTCATTTACATTTTCGTCGGTGCCCTTCTTGGCCTCCGTTTCCTTTACAGCACCCGGTACATCGACCCGTCCCGTCTGAAACGTTTTCTGCTCCCGGCGGCCTGTGTCCTGGGTCTTCTGGTGGTCGGTGGCCTGAACAACGACGAGACGCTCTTTCTATTGATGCCCGCATTCATAAGCATTGTTCTCGGCGGCTTCTTTCTGAAGAGCTGGTTGTCACCCCCGTCCATGATTGAGTCCTTTGCCCTGACGTCCATCTCCGACCTGACGGAGGAAACACGGGTGTACTGCAGACGGGTCACGTTTGTATGGGCGATGTTTATGTTTCTCAATGCGACGGTCGTCACCTATCTGACGTTTTACGGATCCCGGGCGGGCTGGACCCTCTACACCGGTCTGATTGCGTATCTACTGATGGGATTCATTTTTGCTGTGGAATTTGGGTATCGCGTGTGGAAGTTCCGGCAATACCGCGGGTACTGGTTCGATCCCGTTCTCCGGTGGCTGATGCCCCCGAGGGGTCATGTAAAACCGACGTATATTCCCCTTCGAAAGATCATAGTTCAGGGTCGGCGAACGGATTATACCGTCGCCAGGACCCCGGACCGAACGCTGAACTGGGAAACGCTCTCACGCCGTGTCTCCGGCCTGGCCGAATCCATGCGTGAGCTTCACCGCGAACACGACGCGTCAACCCCTCGATGGCTGCTCACAACGAAAAACTCGTTTTCGTTTTGTGCGGGTCTACTGGCGACCTGGCAGGCGGACGGAGTCGCGATCGTCCCTCCCGCCCCCAAACAAGAAAACCTGAATCGCATGATGGACGAGGAAATCACCGGGATTATATCGGACCAGGTGGATCGTCGAACGGACAAGGACCACGTCGTCCTTGACCCCTCGGATCACGAAGATGACACGCATAACTTCCAGATTCTTGACACGGAGCGAACCTGTCTTGA
Organism: uncultured Planctomycetia bacterium; assembly: GCA_964594615.1. Lineage (GTDB taxonomy): Bacteria > Planctomycetota > MHYJ01 > CAYXQY01 > CAYXQY01 > CAYXQY01. The sequence continues at coordinate 12,953 of CAZQNZ010000033.1, read as the reverse complement.
ACTGTTCACCTCCGGCTCCACCGGAACCCGGCACTCGGTTCCCAAAACACTCTCAAACCTCGGGCGTGAAATCCGGACCCTGGAAGAAACCTGGCGTGATCGGATGAATTCATGCACCGTTGTTTCAACGGCCTCCCACCAGCACATCTACGGTCTGCTGTTTCACGTGTTGTGGCCCCTGAGCGCGGGACGTCCCTTCTACCACACCACCACGGTGTATCCCGCCGACATCGTCGATGCCGTTCGATCGACGGAGGGAGACGAGGTGTGTCTCGTTTCCACACCGGCACACCTGCAGCGGCTGATCAAATACGAAAACGTCGAATTAATTGCTTCGAAGGTCCGTGTGATCTTTTCGTCCGGCGGGGTCCTCCCGGATGAAACCGCCCGTGGAATCCGGAACACCTTCGGTCACGCTGCGCTGGAGGTGTTCGGCTCAACGGAAACCGGTGGCATTGCCTGGCGTACTCGAGATGGTAAACCCTCGCCCTGGTCCCCATTTGATCCGGTGTCCAAAAGAATTGAGGACACGCTTCACGTCGAATCCCCGTTTGTCCATCCCGAATTGACGTCCTCTGACGGATGGTATGAGACGGACGACCGCTGTCAATCCACAGGAGAGGGATTCACCTTCCAGGGCCGGGCGGACCGGGAGGTGAACATCGCCGATAAGCGAGTGTCCCTCGATGAGCTTGAACAGGTACTCGAAGAACATCCGTTTGTCGAGCGGGCCCGGACCGTCTCCGTGGAACGCTCCGGATTTGACTCCACGCGCACCGTCATTGCGGCGGCGGTCAAATTGACCGAGCAGGGAAAAGAGCACCGGTCCAACGACGGAAAAAAGAGCCTGGACTCCCGGCTTCGGGAACAGCTTCACAGCCGGTTCGCCCAGGTTGCCGTCCCGAAACTCTGGCGGTACGTCAACCAGTTTCCGCGAAGCCCCCGGGGAAAAATTACAGCAGAAGAGATTCGATCACTGTTTGAGCGGTCCGAGAACGCACGGGAGACGCATGAGTAAAGCACCGGATTATCTGGAAAAAACGAAAAAAGCGAACCACATCTCCACACGACTTCGCGTGCCGGAGGACCTGGCTTATACGGAGGGGCACTTTGAAGGAGATCCCATCGTTCCCGGCGTCGTACTCATAGACTGGGCGCTGACGCTGGCGGAACACACGTTCTCCGATCTGCCCGAGCTGACCGAATTTCGACATGTGAAATTCAAGAATCCACTTCAGCCCGGGGACACCTGCAGGCTAGAAATCGAATGGAACGCGGAAAAACAGTCCATACAGTTTACATACGAAAACGGCGAAGAAATCTGTGCGACAGGGAACTGTCGTATAAAGAATTCGTAAACCATTTCAGTTCGTTATCTCCCACTGACGCATGAACCCGGCACTTCTCGTTCCCATCTACAATCACGGTGACCCCTTCCAGAAACTTGCACAGGAACTGACCCAGTACGATCTTCCGGTCATTGTCATCGACGATGGAAGCAATTCGGAAACCCGTGATGTGCTCCGGGACATCGAACAAACCTACGATCAATTTCGTGTCCTGCATCACAAGCAGAATATGGGCAAAGGTCGCGTGATGAAGAGCGGTATGCGTTATGCGTCGAACCAGGGCTATACCCATTTGCTGCAAATCGATGCCGATCATCAACACGATCCCTCCGACGTGCCCCGGTTGCTGGACGAGGCGCGTGCACATCCGGAAAATCTGATCCTCGGGATCCCCTCGTTCGATGAAACGGTCCCGAACCACCGTTATTATTTACGGTATCTAACGCATGTATGGATCTGGATCGAGACCGTTTCCTTCACCATTCCGGATGGACTTTGCGGATACCGGGTGTATCCCTTACGTCGCAGCCTGGCTGTGCTCCGCTCGTACGAACTGGGCAATCGAATGGACTTCGACCCCGGGTTTGCCGTTCGGTTCTACTGGGATGGTGGCCGGATCCGCCCCGTCGAAACCGACGTGAGGTATCCCGACGATCATATCTCGAACTACAATCCGATTGCGGATACAATTAGAATCTCATGGATGCATTTCCGGTCCGTCATGGGGATGCTTTACCGGCTCCCGGATCTGTTCCGACGTCTCTGCTCGGACCGGGAATTCACTCCTCCTGTTCCTTGATCTGAAACCGTAATCTCTCATTTACTTGTTTACCCATAACAGCAGGTCCAACCATCCCCATCCATGCCTGATCACAACCGACATCGAATGAGCCTGCAGATGTAACCTCCGCAACCTCATTCCTGACATACAAGTTTAGTAGAATTATCACGCATGACGAATTCAGACCAGAAACTCGAACTGACCGCGGACCAGCCGATTTCCCTTGACGATCTGATGGAGGTGGTGCATGGATCCGTTTCGGTGGAATTACCCTCCTCCCCGGAGTGGCGGGACGAGATGGAGGCCTCCGCGGAGTTCGTTCGTGAACAATGGACGAATGAACGCGAGATCTACGGCGTGAACACCGGCGTCGGCGATACCAGCTACCAGGTCATTCCGGCCGATAAAGTGGAAGCGTTTCCCGAACGCATCGTACAGTTTCACGGTTGCGGACTTGGCGATTATTTGAGTGAACAGCAGACGACCGCCGTCCTGCTTGTCCGCCTGATTTCGTTAATCAATCCCCCGTCCGGTGTGCGTATCCGTTTACTCGAACGGTTGAGGGACCTGATCAATCATCGTGTGCTGCCGCTGATCCCGGAGGAAGGGTCCGTGGGGGCCAGCGGTGATTTAACGCCGCTTTCCTATATCGCCGCCGTCCTGATGGGGAAACGCTCCGTCCGATTTCGCGGCGAGACCATGCCGGCGAAAGAAGCATTCGACGAACTCGGCCTGGAACCGCTCAAGCTGGTTCCCAAGGAATCCCTGGCCGTCATGAACGGCACCTCCGTCATGTCCGGCCTCGCCGCCCTGGCGCTCGACCGCGCCCGTTACCTGATGCATCTCTCGACCCTCGTGACGGCCCTCTCCGTCACCGCACTGAACGGAAATCCGGATCATTTTGATCGCCGGATCTTCGACTGGAAACCACATCCGGGACAAAGCGACGTGGCTCGTCGACTGCGAGCGTACCTCGGTTCCAACGAATCGCGTGACACCGCGTCCAACCGGCAATTTGCGGAAAATGAACGACCGCAGGATCGATACTCGCTTCGTTGCGCTCCGCACATCATCGGTGTGCTCGCCGATGCACTTCCCTGGATGACGGACCAGCTCGAAACGGAAATCAACAGTTCCAATGACAATCCATTGGTCGACGCGGAGCAAGAGGACGTACTTCACGGCGGGAATTTCTACGGAGGTCACGTGGCCTTTATCATGGATTCCCTGAAGAACCTCGTTGCGAACCTCGCCGACCTGCTGGATCGACAGATGGCTCAACTGGTTGACCCCAAGATGAACCGTGGCTTACCGGCCAATCTGACCGGTTCTTCCGGAGACGACGTGGCAATCAATCACGGCATGAAAGGTCTGCAAATCGGCGTGTCCGCCTGGGCCGCGGAAGCACTGAACCACACCGCTCCCTCCAGTGCCTTCTCCCGGTCCACGGAAAGTCATAACCAGGACAAAGTAAGCATGGGCACCATTGCCAGCCGGGACTGCCTTCGCACACTCGAACTCACGGAACAAACCGCCGCAGCCGTTTTGCTGGGAAGCGTCCAGGCACTCGAACTTCGCATGAAGGAGGGAGATCTCAAGGAGGACGATTTGACGCAACATATGCAAACGATTCGCGATGAGGTTCGACACATTTCCCCCTTCCTGGAAGAAGATCGCCCACTCGACGACGAGCTCAGAACCCTCGTCGAACAGATTCGCGCCAGGGAATTCACTCTTTCCACGAATCCATCATGATGTTCTCCACGGATGTCTCCAAACACCGTCGAATGATCTGCTGTCTCCTTCTGTTTGCGTTCGGGTGCATGCCGACATCGGCCGCCGATCAGAACTCGACATCCGAGCAAACCTTTGAAACGTTCACCACCATCGACCCCTCAAATCCCCCGGAGGTGTTTCAGAACATACAATCACGTATTCAGGACATTTCCCATTTCCGCGCGGAGTTCCGTGAGAAAAAGAAGCTCAGTGCGTTATCAAGAACGGTCCGAAACCAGGGGGTTGTCCTGTTTGATCGTGAACGGGGGCTGTACCGGCACGTACAAAAACCGTTTAACACCCGTCAGCTCATTACCCGGGACGGACTGGTCGTGGAAAAATCACCCAACCATCAACGACGTAAACGTCTGAAACCCGGCTCGGCTCCACGGCTGTTTCTTGATTCCCTCTACCTGGTGTTTTCCGGACAATTTTCCGACTTTGACGATCAGTTCCAGATTGAACTGAAACTGAAGTCGAATACAGACAACGCGGATTCAAAACCAAACGGCACGGACTCGGACGAAAGCCCTCACTGGTTTCTTCGCCTCAAACCGGACGCCCGGAAGATGAAAAACTTCTTTTCGAGAATGGTGATCGAGGGAAAAGGGAAACAACTCAAATCCTTTACGATGCACCGCGACAACGGGGACACCACACGCACCACGTTCAGCAGCATCACCTACCCGGATCAACTGAGTGAACAGCAAACATCACGTTTTCGTTCGATGAAGAAAGAATAATCTTAGGATATTCACCGATGCATCACCGGTTCACTCACTCAAATTTATGGCTGTCGGATCGCATGGGGCTCCGGATACTCGTACTAACCGTGTCTTTACTGTTCATCACCGGAGCCCTGCCGGGTTGTACTCTCATCCGTCAGGCATTCGCCCCGGAACCGCTGCCGGTGCTCGACGTGCGAACGTTCAACCGGAACGTGTCATTACGTCACCGTGTCCGCATCACGTACGGCGAAAAGGAGTTTTCCCTTCAGACCATTATCGAACGGAACGAGGACCGCATGGTCATCGTGGGGCTCAGCTCCTATTCCACCACTCTGTTTACCATCCGAATCCACCGGCGCAAGCTGGACATTGAATCCGATACGGATTTGCCCATTGATCTCGAACGATTCGCTACCGACCTGCAATGGGCACTCTGGCCGTCCGTCGCCGACCGGGAGAATCTTTCCGTGCGTACGGACGACGCGAACGGAGGAGTCCAACGGACCATTTTTCGAAACAATGAGCGCATTGCCACCATTTCGGCTGACAAAAAACCACCCTGGACCGGTGGCGTCACCTTCACTCGTACTGCCGCTTACACGATGGAGCTTTCGTTGCTGAGTAGAGAACCACTCACATCCACACCATGAACAGCACGGATGTCTGTCTTCCGATCATGAATCTGAGCTGTGCACTGGGATGTAACCAGGAAGAGGTCTGGCAACAGCTGTACACCGATCCCGAATCCGGTCTGACTCCCTCCGATCAGTATATCTCCGACGGGACGGAAGCGCCCGTCGGACGGGTGCCCGCCGGAGACGATGAGCCGGGAACACTGCCCGAAATTCCCGACGCCCTCCACCGCTACAATTGCCGGAACAATCGGTTGGCCCTGAAGATTCTTGAGCCGATCGAACCGGCGGTCAAACAACATATTGATGCATCCGATCCCGGCTCATTCGGCATCGTGGTGGGAACCAGCACATCCGGCGTTGAGGAAGGAGTGAGCGCCATTCGAGCCTGGAAAACGGACGGATCACTGCCCGAGACGTTTGATTATCGTCAGATGGAGATGGGCGGTCTCGCCGAATTTCTCGGTCAGTACCTGGAGGTGGAGGGTGTACGCTACACCATCACCACCTCCTGTTCCTCCAGTGCCAAAGTGTTTGCGGCCGCCCGTTCGCTGATCGAAAATGATGTCTGTGATACCGTCCTGACGGGCGGTGTCGATGCCCTGACGAGACTGACCCTGAACGGCTTTTATTCCCTGCAACTGATTTCCAGTCACCGGTGCAATCCCTTCAGCGTCAACCGTGATGGCATCAATATTGGTGAGGGAGGGGCATTGTTTCTCATGAAGGAAGGCACGGACGGGCCGGTACTGCTCGGATCCGGTGAATCCTCCGATGCGTATGAAATGAACGCACCCGACCCGGAAGGCGATGGGGCATACCTGTCCATGAAACACGCACTCCGTGAAGCAGAACTCGACCCGAAGGAGGTGGACTACCTGAACCTCCACGGCACGGGAACCAACCAGAATGATGCGATGGAGGCAAAAGCCGTGGATCGACTGTTCGATCAGACCCTCCCCTGCAGTTCGACCAAGCCGTTCACGGGACATACACTCGGTGCGGCCGGTGCCGTGGAGGCGGCGTTCTGCTGGATGATGATCAATCGCTACTGGGACGAACTTCCCATGCCGCCTCACCTCTGGGATGGGGAACCGGACGACGATCTCCCCGATCTGGACCTCGTGGGACCGGGGGCCCGTGTGCCGGTTTCGACCCCGGTGGTCATGAGCAATTCGTTCGCCTTTGGGGGAAACAACTGTTCAATTCTCTTTGGAGAAACCTCCGATGTCTGATCCGACTATTCAAAACTGGTCCGCCTGGGCTCCCGGATTAACGGATCGTTCGGACTGGCAGGAGCTCGGCGATTCGGACGGATGTCCTGAGGGACTGAAGGGAAACGATGCACCGGCCGTGGAATGGGTTCCTCCACGAACCCGGC
>CAZQNZ010000033.1:0-6206 GCA_964594615.1 uncultured Planctomycetia bacterium | reverse complement strand
GGACTGAAGGGAAACGATGCACCGGCCGTGGAATGGGTTCCTCCACGAACCCGGCGGCGGTGCAGCAACCTCACACGAATCGCCCTGCATGTGGCATTTGATTGCTGTGAGCACGCTGACGTGGACCCGGCTGAGGTGAAAACGGTGTTTTCCACGCGGCACGGAGAAATGTCCCCCACATTCAAATTACTAAAATCACTTGCCGACGACGAACTCATTTCTCCCATGTCCTTCGGGAACTCCGTGCATAATACGCCGTCCAGTTATTTCTGTATTCTGGCGGACAACAATCATCCCTCCCGAACGGTTTCCGCCTGTGAAGAAACCTTTCAACACGGGTTTCTTGATGCACTGGGGTTGCATAACACGCGTCCGGACCGCCCGGTCCTGTTCGTTCAAGTGCACACCCCGTTACCCGATCTGCTTGATCGGTTTGAAGCCATCCCACCGGTTTCGTACGGCATCGCGTTGCTGCTATCGGATTCCGCCGACGAAGATACTTACACCTGTGGACTTGACGGGTCCGTCCAGGGCCGCACGGTCCGATGCCCGGCAGCCGTTGCGTTTCTGCAATGGTTCCTCTCCGGAGCGCCCGAACCGCTTGCCCTTTCTCGATCCAACAACTCGACGTCCTGGGTGTGGACCCGTAAACCAGCGACGGACGCCGACCGTGCAACGTCCTGACGGATCCGTTATCCTGTCTAACCAATTGATCAATCAACCATTTGAACTGAATCCATCCAGCGAACCTTCGCACGAGATCCGACATGAGCCAACCGGATACAACTTATCCCTCTCCCGACGACCTTCTCCCCCACTCGGGTCCACTGAACCTGTTATCCGAACTGGTGGACCACGATCGGAACGGAACCACCTGCCGGTTCCGTCTGCGTACCGATCACGTCTTTTACCGGAACGGACAGGTGCCGATCTGCTACGGCATCGAGTTCCTGGGACAGTGTGGGTTCTATCATTACCTCCTGAATCGTTACGAAAACGACCAACCGGAAAAAAAAGGGCTGTTTCTCGGTGGACGCAAGATCAACGTGACGTCATCTGAATTTGATCTCAACACCTCGTATATTGTGTATGCGGAAGATTTCGGAATGAATGACCGGTTTTTTGCCGCTCGTGGACATATTTATCCGGAGGGTAACGAATCCAAACGACTGCTCGAAGGCCGGTTGAATGCCCTGCTCATCGATCACGAGGAATCCCTGCTCGACGGACACAAGGAACAGTTCACTTGATCCGTCCTTCCCCCTTCAGATTCCACCAAAACATTCGCAACGAGATCAAACGTTTCAGTCATCCATTGCATCACGTAGGACACGGAACCACCGGGAGAGAAACATGAACAGACGAGTTGTTATCACGGGAATGGGCTCGCTGAGTCCCATTGGCACGAACTGGGATGCGGCGAGGGACATATTGAGAACAGGAGGAAACGGTTTTTCCTTAAACGAAGACTGGCAGAAACTGGACGGCCTCGACAGTCATATCTGCGGACGGGTCAACCGTACAAACGATCAACTGGAAGAGGGAATTGACCCGTCTCACCTGCGTTCCATGGGCCGGGTTTCATTGCTCTCCGTCAATGCCGTACAGAAAGCCCTGGACGATGCCGAATTTGCCGATCACCCCGCCCTGACGGACGGTTCCACCGGCGTCTCGTTTGGTTCCACGGAAGGCAGCCAGAACGCGTCCTGGAAATTCGGCGACCGGATTGAGCGGAACCAGACCGTCAACGGAATTAAACTCGCGGACTATCTTCAATCCATGACCCACAGCTGTCCGTCCAACATCGTGCGACATTTCGGCGTGGACGGACGCATGATTTCCACCTCCACCGCCTGCACCTCCGGAAGCCAGGGCATCGGCTACGGCTACGAAGCCATCCGGTACGGCAAGCAGGACGCGATGATTGTCGGGGGAGCGGAGGAACTTGTGACGTCCGCCGCCGCTGTGTTCAACGTGATGTTTGAAGCATCAACACGGCACGAACAACCGTTTGTGACCCCTCGTCCGTTTGACGAGACGCGGGATGGGTTGGTGGTTTGTGAAGGGGCGGGGGCTTTGATCCTTGAAGAGCGTGAATTCGCACGTGAACGAGGAGCGGACATCTACGGTGAAATCATCGGTTTCGAATGCACCTGCATGTCCGATCACCTGACCATTCCCGCGGCGGCCGGTATCAAACCCGTTTTTGAGAAATCACTCCGCGATGGGAACTGTGAACCGGAGGATGTGGACTACATCAGCGCCCATGCCACCGCCACAACACAGGGTGATATCGCTGAAAGCCATGCCACTGAACAGGTGTTTGGATCGGAGATCCCCATCAGTTCTCTCAAAGGACACCTGGGGCACACCCTCGGTGCCTGCGGGGCCATTGAATCCATCTACACGGTGCGGATGAGTCGTGAAGGATGGCTTGCTCCCACTCAACACCTGAAAACAGTGGATGAAGACTGTGCTGATCTCAATTACATCCAGGACGCCCCTCTGGAACGGAACGTTGGCATCGCGATGAACAACAACTTCGGCTTCGGCGGGGTCAATACCTCCATTTTGTTCTCCTTGCCCTCCTGAGTCCCATGACGGAATCCACCGACAACCTTGAACAAACGGTTCTGCACATCGTCCGCGACGACATCCTGGAAACGAACGAGGACTTCACCACCACCACCCCGCTGCTGGAGTCCGGGCTTGATTCGTTTTCACTGACGCAGCTCCTGCTCGCCATCGAGGAAGAAACGGGGATCTGGATCGATGAGTCACACCTGACCCGAGAGCATCTGGAGAATGTGGAAACCCTGACCGATTGCCTGCGAGAAGTGTCCGATCAACAACCGGATGAAATTCATTAACTGGAACGTTCATTTGCATGGCTTCATCGTCCCCTCGTACCTGTGACGTCCTTGTCGCGGGGGCTGGACCGGCCGGAATAGCCGCCTCCATCGCTGCTGCCCGGGAAGGTGCCGACACCCTTGTGGTCGAGGAAGCCGCCGGTCCCGGAGGGAATGTCTTTCGAGCAAACGTGCATACCATCTGCGGTCTGTTCGAACCGCAGAGCGAGGATCCCGTTCCACTGCATCCGGGCTTCCCATGGGCATTTGCGACCGAACTGTATCGGAACGGGGGCGCAGGGGATCCCGAACAGGTGGGAGATGTGCACGTCCTCCCGATATATCCCGAAGCGTTTTCCACGCTTGCAGCGGAATGGCTCCGGGATCAAAAGGGTCTTCGCACACAGTTTCATTCTCGGGTACGGGACGTAGAGCACGAAGAGAACGGCTGGACGGTGAAGGCCGACGGTGAAGGATCGTCCCGCTCAATGGTCGTTCGGAGCCGGGTACTCCTTGATACAACGGGGGGCGCCGTCGCAGCCCGGATGGCGGGAGCCGACTGTCTGGAGGGTTCCCTCGAGACCCTGCAGATTCCGTCGTTCATTGTGGAACTCGCCGGCTTACCGGAATCCTACCTGCACGGTTTCGAACGACTCCGCCTTCAACACAGCGTTGCGGAAGGCGTCAAGGAGGGCTCTCTTCCGGACGGCTGTGAATCCATCCTGATCCGCCCGGGAAAACAGGAGGAAACCGGTTACGCGACCCTCAACATGCCTCGAAGTTGTCCGGATACATTTAACCCATTTGAGCCGGATCGCGTTCGTCAGTTCGAGAACGAAGCTCGCCGGCGTTTCCGCTTAATCGTGGAGTATTTAAAAGAGACCCGTGACGAACTCGCAGACCTTGAGATCCGTTCATTCCCTGAACGCATCGGCATTCGGGAGAGCCGTCGAATGGAAGGACGATCGATTCTCAATCGCCAACACATCCTGAGTGGATCTCGGAGTGAAGAACGTGTTGCCCGATCCGGCTGGCCGATTGAACTCTGGCAGGATCACACCTCACCGCGCATCGAACAGCCAGACGCCCCCTGTGACATCCCACTCAACAGTCTGGTCAGCAACACCTACGAAAGCCTTGGAGCAGCGGGCCGCTGCATGTCGGCCACCCGGGAGGCACTCGGCGCGCTGCGGGTGATTGCGACCAGTATGACAACCGGGGAGGCACTGGGCTTTGCCGCCGCCCGCTCGTGCTCCAGCGGTGATTTAACCAGCGTCGATCCCGCATGGATTCGAAACCGGAAAGAGGAATCATTCTCAGCAATGAACCCCTCCCCGTTTCAGTGATCCACCCCCCTGAGACTGGATACTCATCAGGAGATCACTTACACAAAAGGGTTGTAGATTCTGGAATTGTCAGCCGCTACGTTCTTCATTACCAAAAATCATGCCCATGCGCATTCGTCATGCCCTCCCTCTTCTCAGCATCTTCGTTCTCCTGGCTGGTTGCTCGGCCGCCAGAAACGTCTCCACGAAAGCAAGCCCCAAAGAACCGCTGTACGAGGACTCCCCGGTGTACAACACCGTCAACCTTCACTCCTACGATGGTCGACAGGTCCTGACCACCATCAACTATCAGCTGCCGCGGCTCATTCCACGATGCACAAAGGTCAAATTCAACATGATTGAGCGAGACACAGCGGTCTTTACCGTGGTGGATACGGGTGAGCAATACGAATACAACCTGCACCGTCACACACGGGAAACGCTCCGGGAGCATCTGAAAAACGTCTTCAAACCCAGCTGTCAGAAAGCGGAAAACATCTCCGGCCTGAACGAGACGGACCTGAAAGGCATCCGGGCCGGGGACGTGCGAATCGGGATGACCAAGAAGGGAGTCATCCACGCCATCGGTTATCCGCCAGACCACCGAACGCCCTCCACCGATGCTGACGAGTGGTTGTACTGGAAGCATCAGTTTGACCGGTTCCGGGTGCATTTCGACGACGAGGGAACGGTTGTACGAATTGAAAACTGATGGGTGCCCGAGGGACAAACAGGTAAACGAAAATCAGCTTATGTAAACAGATTTCCCGTTCTCATCGCCCCCAACCTTCTTACGTTCCAGGCAGGGCAACCGTGTCCGACGAATCCGAGCCGTTTGACAACTTGAGTGCCGTCGAAGCGAAATCCATGGCACAGCGGATCGCGTTTGCCCCTTATTCCTTTTATGCGACGGTGGTCATGCGTGACAGCGGGCTTCTGGAAGCGGTATCAAAGGGAGAAGGAGACGTCCCCACCCTCGCGGAACGGTGCGATCTTTCAGCGTATGCGACGTCCCTGCTGCTTGATTTCGGCAAACACCTCGGACTCGTCTCGGAATCGGAGGGGGTGTTCAGCCTCGGAAAAGTGGGATTCTTCATCCTGAACGATGAGATGACCGACGTGCACATGAACCTGACGCAGGACATGATGTACGACGCGCTTCCGTACCTGTCCGAGGCGTTCGAAAAAGAAGAGCCGGCGGGGTTGAAGACCCTCGGCCCCTGGGACACCCTGTACGACGGCCTCCGGGATCTTCCGGAACCGGCCAAAACAACCTGGCACCACTTTGACCATTTTCATTCTCAACGTTCCTTTGACGAACTGCTTCCCATCGTCTTTGAGGAACCGGTCTCGGCGATTCTGGACGTGGGGGGAAACACGGGACTGTGGACCCGTCAGTTCCTGCAACACGATCCCGACGTACACGTCCACCTTATGGACCTGCCCTCCGTCCTTGCTGATGCAGAAGAAACCATCAGAGACATCGGTGAAATGGACCGGGTAACTTTTCTCGAACAGGATCTTCGTGAGGAGGATGTCTCGTTCCCGAACGACATGGATGTCATCTGGATGTGTCAGTTGCTCGACTGTTTTCCACCCGACCGAATCGTCAAACTCCTGAAACAGGCTCGTGCAGCGATGAATCAGGACACCCGCCTCCTGATTACGGAGCTGTTTCCGGATCGCCAGGAGCTGGACGCCGCTTCATTCTGCTTGAACGCCATCTCGCTTTACTTTGCATGTGTGGCCAACGGAACGAGCCGATTTTACCAGTTTGAGACGTTCCAGGAGCTGATATCAGAAGCGGGTCTGAAAGTGGAATTCGTCCGGGACGTCTCCTCAAGCAATCATTCGACGATTTGCTGCCGGAACCCGAGGAATTGATCCAGAGCCCTTCCCGGATTCCGGAAGCCAGCCGGTATGATTCAGATCAGTTGTGCCCCTTCAGGGCACAGGGGTGGGAAATCGAATTCAGTTCCCGGGGCCGCGTCGGCCTTCGGCCTCCTCGCCCCGGGCTGATCTGTCCCGACCC
>CAZQNZ010000032.1:1824-20361 GCA_964594615.1 uncultured Planctomycetia bacterium | reverse complement strand
CTCGAACACCTTGCGGAGCACTCGCTGAGATCTCACTGAGTGTGCACCCTCTTTTCGGAGGGGGTCTATTTACACCAACCACCGTAAACCGCTCTGATGTGTTAGAACGTTCTCGAATGATGCCGGCCATCCACGTGTAGACCGGACTTGCCAGAAACCTCTGAGGCTGATCTCCGGAAAGGAGACGACCGGGAAGGAAGGGCCGTTTTTGCTCGGGTCCGACCGCAGAGAGAAAACCCTGTGCGTTCACATATCCAGTTGCGGTCTGGATCGAATCGTGTTGCTCTGGGGTTCCGGTGTGCCCTGTAGCCCTTACGATGCTTCACTGGAGGGAGGGGAGCTTCTTACAGTTTCCTCCGCTTTTCGTAGAGGTCATTACTTTTAATGTAATCCTGGACTTCATCCGGAACCAGAAATTCAATCGATCCATGCTCCTTCCGACGGTTCCGGATCATGGTTGAGGAGACGCGAAACCGCGGGGCGTCCTCGTCCTGAAAGATAATCCGATCCGAGCCTTTTTCCTGTATTAAAGATTTGACTTCCGGGGGGACTTTGGTGGGGTTTTTATCCCGGCGGGCCACGAAGAGCTTCGCTTCCTCCAGAATTTCGCCGGGCTGCTTCCATTTATGAAATTCCTTGAGGTTGTCCGAACCAATGATGAAATGCAAATTCCATTTCGGATTTTTTTCGTTTAGTTCCTGAAGCGTGTCAATGGTATACGAAGGACCTTCACGATCCAGTTCAACAAGGGAGATCTGGAACTTCGGGATGTCCTTGATCGCGAGTTCAATCATCATCATTCGCGTCTGGCTACCGGTGATCTCCCGGTCTTCTTCCCGCGGTGAATTGCGATACGGACAGAACAGCACCTGTGCAAAGTCGCACTGGTTACTCGCTTCGTTAGCGATCAAAAGATGACCCATGTGAATCGGGTCAAAGTTACCTCCGATGACACCAACGTTAAACTGCTTTCCGACGGGCATAAGAATGTGTTGGAATGCGGTGTGTTGATCGAAAGAAGGGCGAGTTCCGTATGTCGGGGCGTAATGCACCTGGCGATTATCACCCCGCAGAGGAAATCCATTTATCGGTGAAAGAAGATCTGTTTTCAACTGGGTTTCACGATTCGCGACGGGCGTGCGAATTTTATTCAACCGGATGGATCGATTATAAAAACACGTACCATGCTTGTATTAGAACTGTGGTTGATCAGAAATCTACCATGAGAACGTGGGTATCGCATGTTGCTTTTCCTTGTTTGAGGTTGTAATGAGGTTGCTTTTCCGATGAATGCCGGTGATTTTTGTTTGAACGTTTGTCAGACGGATCGATGAACATTGTGACAGCTCTTCAATGCGAAGCGGACCCACTCATCGATCACTTTGACCTGTCCGGGGTGGCGCCTTCCGCTCCGTTTCAAATTTATCAGAATGACGTTTTACGACTGATCATATCCCGGCCGGGTCCTGCTTCCGCGGCTGCAGCGACAGGGTACCTTGCGGGTCGAGAGCTTGACGATGAATCGGAGGAGGTCTGGTTGAACGTCGGTATTGCCGGGCATCCGGATCGGGAACCCGGAGAAGCGATATACGCCGGAAAAATAATTGAGGAAGGGACGGAGGAGGCCTGGTACCCTCAGCCCGTGCAGACGGTACGGCCCGATCTGGAGACGGTGATTACCGTTCGGGAGCCGGTCCGACGCTTCCAGCGGTCGGCTGCGTACGATATGGAAGCGGCCGGTTTCTACCAGTCCGTCATGCGTTTTACCACGGTGGAACGGGCACACTGTCTGAAGGTGGTCTCGGACGGAAACGATCAATCACCGATGGATCTGGATCGTTCGGACGTGCGGTCCCTCATCGATACACACGTGGAGGAGGTGGAACGCTTTCTTGAGGCGTATCGGGATTTGTCGGAACGGGATACATTCAAAACGAACGTGCGGGAGGTTCGGGATCGGCTGGTGGAACAAGCCCACTTCTCTCAGGCGGAGATCAACCGGCTTGAGGAATTGCTGGAGCGGTGGGGTGCACTTTACGACGACCGGGAGGTTGAGGAACTTCTGGAATTTGAAGGAGAGGACGCGGAGACGATTCTTTCCCGCCTGAACGCCGACATTACGTCTGCTCCGGTGACGTATGATAGTGTGTCATGATTTCACGTGTTTATGTTGAATCAGATATCCGGTCCCGACCCCGAACAACGGCCATATTGGATCGGCTGCCGTCCGTGGACCTCTTTGAGGTAGACGAATACCAGGAAGTGTTCAACCGAAAATCTCAGGACTTTCGTCTGCAGAAGAACGATCCGGCGTTGATCCTTGCTCAGAAGCACGACAATTTCGTGCTGGAAACGCCGGACTACTGCGAGCTGGGGGACGACCACCGGTTCTATTATTTTTCCCACATGATGAACTGCGTGTATGATTGCCGGTACTGTTTTCTCCAGGGCATGTACGATTCCGCTCACTACGTGGTGTACGTGAACTTCGAGGATTTCTTCGAGCGGATTTCAGAGACGGCTGCCGATTCCGATTCCCGTCCGGCGTATTTTTTCTCCGGTCACGTGAATGACAGTCTTGCACTCGATCGAGTGACCCGTTTTTCCGGAGAAATGATCCCGTTTTTTCGGGATCTGGAGAACAGTTACGTGGAGCTTCGAACCAAGAGCGTTCAGATTGATTCACTGCTGGAGCGGGAGCCGTTCGACCGATGTATTGTGGCGTGGAGCATGACGCCCCCGGATATTTCCCGGTCCAAGGAACAGGGCACCCCGCCCGTTCGAAAACGGCTGGAAGCGATGCGAACGCTTCAGGATGAGGGGTGGCGAACCGGGTTACGGGTTGATCCGGTGATATACTCGGACGACTTTCGAGAACAGTATGGGTCCCTGTTTGAGATGGTTTTTGAGAAGGTGCGAATCGACCGTCTGCATTCCGTCACACTCGGGCCGTTTCGATTGCCGGATCACATGCACAAAAAGATGCGTTCACTGTACCCGGAGGAAGAACTGTTCGCCTCGAAACTGGAGGAGCAGAAGGGCGTGGTATCCTACGAGGAGGAGTTAGAAACGGAAATGATGACGTTCTGCCGAGATCGAATTCTGGAACACGTTCCGGAGGACCGGTTCTATCCCTCCGTTGCCATTCCTTCCTGAGCGTAAGCTGAATGGGGAAGAAACGTCATGAACCAAACCGCTATCGAAGTGGGCAAACGGGCAGGGGTGAATGAAAAATTGGGCCTGACGATACGGAGTTATATTCGGGATAAATACGTTGATTGAAGTGTTGACGGACATCTTTTCACTGATCTGTGAGCGTGATCCTCAACAGGAAGTTCTACGCTCACGGGATGAGAACGGCAACTGGATCAGCACATCGGTCGAGGAATTCAGGAAGGGGGTGTTTCGACGAGCACGGGCCCTGGACGCTTTGTCCGTGCAGGCGGAGCAGCAGGTGGCCGTCATTAGTGAGAATCGGCCGGAGTGGCACCTGTATGATTTTGCCATTCTCGGACTGGGGGCCACAACGGTTCCGATCCATGCGAACATGTCTCCCGAACAGACGGCGTTCATCCTGGATGACAGTGAAACGACGCATCTGGTGGTGAGTGACGTCACTCATCTTTCCAGGGTACTAAAAGGACAGGATGGGGTGGATCCCCTCAAGAAGATCATTGTGATGGACCCGCCGGATACCATTCCTCAGCACGATGTGATCGGGGAACCGGAACTCCTGAAACACATCGAGGACGAAACGCAGGATCAGCTGGCGACCTTCTGGAACGAACGAACGGAATCGATCCATCCGGATACACTTGCCACGCTTATTTACACCTCAGGGACCACCGGTGTCCCCAAGGGAGTGATGCTGACTCATGGGAACATTGCGTCGAACATACGGTCCTGTCACGACGTTCTCTCGTACCGTGAAGATGACGTGGGACTTTCATTTTTGCCCCTCTCGCACGCTTTTGAGCGGTTAATTGATTACGCGTACATGTTCTGCGGGGCAACCGTCGCGTACAGTTCACCCGATACCGTGGTGGATGACCTGGAGGAGGTTCAACCGACCGTTATGGCAAGTGTCCCGCGGTTGTATGAGAAGTTGAAGACCGGCGTGGAACAAAGGCTGGAACGTGGATACGGAATCAAACGAACGCTGTTCGATTGGGCATTGAGCGTTGGACGAGCATGTACAGAACGGGTACACGTCCAGGACGAATCCCTCTCTCGCTGGATGCGTGTGAAACAGTGGATTGCGAACCACCTTGTGCTTCGCCCCATTCACAAACGGCTGGGCGGGCACCTGCGTTTTGTCATCAGTGGGGGGGCAGCGCTGGATGAGGATGTGTGTCGATTTCTGATGGGACTGTCCATTCCCGTTATCGAGGGATATGGCATGACTGAAATGTCACCGGTTGTGGCGATGAATCGACCGAATGCGATCCGACCCGGGACGGTGGGGCAGCCGATACCGGATGTGGAGGTGCGTATTTCGGAGGATGGAGAGATTCTGACGAAGGGCCCCAACATGATGAAAGGCTATTATCGGCGGTTCGAAGAATCGGTTCGGGCACTGGAAGACGGTTGGTTCCACACGGGAGACCTCGGTGAATTTGACGATGAGGGCAACCTGATCGTCAAAGGGCGAACGAAATTCACCATTGTGACCTCCTGGGGCGAGAACATTGAACCCCAGCCCCTCGAACGGGAGTTAAGACAATCTCCGTTCATCGAACATGCGCTGATCATCGGGGACGATCGGAAATTTATCTCTGCGCTTCTTCAGCCGGATTTTGAACACCTTTTCGACTGGGCGGACGACGAGCAGATCCGTTTTGATCATCGAGGAACGTTACTTGAAGACGAGCGGGTGCGGGCCCTGTTTGAACAACTGATTGAAGACATCCAGTCGGGCTGGGCGGATTATGAGAAGATCAAAGAATTTGCGTTCATTCCGGAAACGCTGACCGTGAAAAAAGGATACCTCACCCCGACGATGAAGCTGCGCCGTCACATCGTTACAAAAAAATACAACAACCTGATCGAGCAAATGTACGATGAACCGGGGGATCGATCGAACCGGTGAACGGACGCTCAACCCCGTGGCTGACTGTGTGGCGGTCACTTACTGGGCTGAAATCGACCGTTCAGTCCGTGCTGAACAAACGTGTGGTATTACGTACGACCGGAAGAGGTTTTGACGGGCACCAGGCGGAGTTGCTCAACGTGGGACGGTTCGAATATTCGATATCCCCCCTCGTCCATCTGCAGGGTCAATCCATTTTCCAGGCTGACGTCCTTCACCGTACCGGTAATCAGTCGTTCTTCCGAGCGGATTTTCACCCGCTTGTTCAGGACGGCGGAATGGCTGGACCATTCTTCATCGATCTCGGCGTGTTTGTGCCGGTATAACTGGCCCAATTTCTGATCGAAATTTTGAAGGTATTCACGAAGCAGCTCAGTTCGGCTGTGTTCCTGTCCGGATTCGGCCTGGATGGACGTCGCTTCGTCTTTTAGTTCATCCGGGAATTCCTCGGCGGGAAGGTTGACGTTGATCCCACATCCCACAACAGCTCTTGGACGACGGGTATTTCCCAGCTGCTTCGTTTCCACCAGCACACCGGAAAATTTACGGACCACGCCGTTCTCGGAGGAGGAATCATAGACCACGTCATTGGGCCATCGGATCCGGGGATTTGTATCCGTTTTCGAATGGACGGCTTCCACAACGGCCAGCGAGGAGACCACCGTCAGGTGAGGATACAGATGCTGTCCGGGGAGTTTCGGCTTCAGAAGAGTGGAAACCCAGATGCCTCCTCCTTCCGGGCTGTGCCACTCACGACCATGGCGACCGCGGCCTTTCGTCTGGCGGTCGGCCACGATGACCTGACCGAGGGAGCGGGAGGTGTCTTTGCGGTCCGAAATTCGCCACGCTTCTTCCATGGTCGAATCGACCTCGTCATAGCAGTGTACCGGGGTCTGAAGATGCTTCAGCGAAATCGATTCCGTGATGGCTTCAGAATCCGGGTATGAATCGTCCATGTTCAGTCCCTGTTCATTCAATGAGGTTGTGGAGTCGTTCTGAGCACGAGCGAACATACGGAAGAAAAATAGAAGTACAAAATGATGTTAAGACACCTCAGGCCGTAAAACCAGTCGCTTACTCGGTCAGGATCATCGAAAGGTCGATCGCGGGGGCGGAATGGGTGATTCCACCGATCGAAATGCGATCCACTCCCGTCTCCGCGTACGAACGAACACGGTCCAGGCCGATGCCTCCGGATGCTTCGATGAGAATTCGGGTGTCGTGTGATTGCTCAAAGGATCGGATGGTTTGAACCGCCTGGAGGGTTTCACCGGGTGTCATGTTGTCGAGCAGGATCAGGGAGGGCTCGGAGGACAGAACGTCTTCCAGGAGCTGCTGGTTATCCACTTCTACCTGTACAGGAACCGATGTCTTGAGTTCGGAGATTACGCTGGCAAGTGTACGGTCCTGTTTATTTAGCATGGACAGATGGTTTTCTTTGATCATCGCCATTTCCGCCAGGTGCATCCGGTGGTTTTTCCCCCCTCCCTGACGGACCGCGTATTTTTCCAGTTCTCGCCATCCGGGCGTGGTCTTGCGGGTATCGACGATGTCGGCCTCCAGATCGTCGATTCGTGAGACAAACTCATGGGTGAGGGTGGCAATGCCCGTCAGCCGCTGGAGGAAGTTTAAAGCGATTCGCTCACCGGTCAGCAATGTGCGTGCATTTCCGGATAGTTCCATGACCGTATCACCGGCTTCGAACGAACGGCCTTCGTCGATGGATGAGATGTCGACGTCACTCCCGAGTTCATCAAACAGACACGGCAGGAGGGGGGTTCCTGCAAGAATGCCGTCCTCGCGGGCGATAATGTGGGCGGTGGTTTCCGTATCCGGAGGGACAGTGGCATTAGTGGTGATGTCTTCGCCGGTATGATCTTCCTCAAGGGCACGCCTGATGAGTGTTCGGGTCTCCGAGGTAACCGGCCGGGTTTGCTGGTCCTTGTCCACGGGTTAGAGCAGCGATTGCATGGTTTGACCGATTTCGGACGGGTTACGGGAGACCGCGACACCGGCGTTTTCGAGTGCGTCGATTTTGGATGCGGCGTCTCCTTTGCCTCCCGTTACGATGGCTCCAGCGTGTCCCATTCGTTTTCCTTTCGGTGCCGTGCGGCCGGCGATAAAGGCCGCTACGGGCATCGAAATGTTGTTCTGGATGAACTCGGCGGTTCGTTCTTCAGCCGTTCCGCCAATTTCTCCGATCAATACGACGCCGTCCGTGTTCGGATCGGTTTCAAACCGGTTGAGTGCATCGATGAAATCAATTCCAATGATCGGATCCCCACCGATTCCGATACACGTGGACTGGCCGATGCCAAGGTTGGTGAGCTGATAGACCGCCGTGTAGGTCAACGTCCCGCTCCGGGAGATCACTCCGATGTTCCCGGCTTCATGGATGTATCCGGGCATGATGCCGATTTTGCAGGCACCGGGTGTAATAATCCCCGGACAGTTGGGACCGATCAGAGTGGTTTCGAAATCTTTCAGGTATTCCTTGACACGGGTCATCTGGAGGATCGGAATCCCCTCCGTGATACAAACGATCAGCTCAATGCCGGCCTCGGCCGCTTCCATGATCGCATCGGCAGCGAAGGCCGGTGGGACAAAGATGACGGATGCGTTCGCTCCGGTCTCCTCACGAGCTTCCGAAACCGTGTCAAAAATGGGTACATCGCCGGAGCTTTGACCGCCTTTTCCCGGGGTCACCCCACCAACCATGTTCGTTCCGTATTCCAGCATTTGTTCCGTGTGAAAGCTGCCGGAGCCTCCCGTGATGCCCTGGCAGAGGACCTTCGTATCGTCGTCAATTAGAATGCTCATTCGCTTTTGGTTTCCCCCGATCAGTCGTGAGTATTACGAGGCGAACGCTCTTTTTTTGTGAGTAGAAATAAGGGACAACAATTATACAAGATGAGGTTGATCGGTCAAAGTGAAGGTGTATGTCTGCAGCACTTGAGGGCCCGTATCTCCTGAAGCCCCCCTTTCACCCGGGGTTCTGAGTGTGTTCAGAAGACTGGAGAGCGATCCTGTTCAGGACGAATCAGGGTAGTTGATTTGTTTGGCAATCGGCATATGTCGACCAATGCCAAACGCACGAGAAGTGACTTTGAGGACCGGGGCTGCCTGTTGTCGTTTGAATTCACTGCGATCCACAAGATTGACGATTTCTTGAACCAGATCTTGATTCTGATCTTCGCTGATGTCCTCCGGATCCTCTTCTTGCACGATGTATCGGTCCAGCACCTCATCCAGCGTTTCGTACGGTGGAAGAGAATCCTGGTCCGTTTGATCCGGGCGAAGTTCAGCGCTGGGAGGTTTTGTAATAATGTTTTCGGGAATGACCTCCTGATCAGCGTTGTCATTGATGTATCGTGCGAGGTCATACACAAGTGTTTTGGGCACGTCCCCGATCGGTGCCAGTCCTCCCGCCATGTCCCCGTAAAGGGTACAGTAGCCGACGGATAGCTCCGATTTGTTTCCGGTGGCGAGCAGCATGTGTCCGGTGTCGTTCGAAATGGCCATCAGCAGGGTGCCGCGAATACGTGCCTGAATGTTTTCTGCCGTGATCCCGAGATCCTCCGAACCAAGTATGGGTTCGAGTGTGCTCAGGAACGAGTTAAAGGGATCTTCGATGGCCCGCTCCTCGTACCGGATCCCCAGGTTGGACGCTAGCTGTTCGGCATCGGAACGACTTTCGGACCGGGTAAAGCGGCTGGGCATGGACACCCCGAGTACGTTATCGGGACCGAGCGCTCGCGCTGCGATCGTCGCTGTCATTGCGGAATCGATGCCACCACTAAGTCCCAGAAGGACCTGTTCAAATCCGGTTTTTCGCACGTAATCTCGAAGTCCCAGCTCGAGCGCTTCGAGTACGAACTTCTCCTGATCCGGTCTGGATGAGATACGGATGGGTTCACCGTCGGTGTGAGGGGTGCTCAGAAGCAAGTCTTCTCGAAACGCATCCGCCTGATCGATGAGTGTGCCATCGGAGTCGGCCACCAGCGACTGGCCGTCGAAAATAATTTCATCGTTTGCACCGACGGTGTTGCAATACACCACGTGTGCGTTCAGGTCATCTGCAATATCAGTAAAGATCTGATTTCGATCACGCGATTTTCCCATCCAGTAGGGACTGGCGGCGATGTTGATGACGAGGTCCGGGTTTTGATCACGCAGCGACTCGATGGGATCGAAATCGTACTGGACACCTCTGGGTAAAAACTCCGAGGGCCATAGATCTTCACAAATGGTGAGCCCGATGGATAGACCGTTCAGATCCACACAGTGCACGCGGTGTTCAGAAGAAAAATAGCGATCCTCATCAAACACGTCGTACGTGGGAAGCAGGCTTTTGTGAGCGGTGGAGACGATTTCGCCGTCCTGAAGGAGGGCCATGGAATTATGCAGACGTCGGGTGTCCGGGTCCTCGAGGGTTGGGGTCCCGATGATCATAGGGACCGACCCGGTCTCCTCCGCCAGAGATTGCACGGCTGATTCACAGGCGCGAATCAGGCGGTGACGATGCAGTAAATCCTGGGGCGGATAGCCGATGACACAGAGTTCGGGGAACACCACGAGATCCGCGTCCTGTTCGACAGCTTCCTGATAATAACGACGTATGGCGGTCGTGTTTCCGGCGACGTCTCCGATGGTTGGATTGATCTGAGCCAGTGCAATTGTGGTATTCATGATGTGAAACGTTGAACAAATGCGTCGTATTCCTCCCGAGTATCGATACCGATCGGTGCCTCGGGTACTTCAGCGACTCCGATATCCAGTCCGTGTTCCAGTGCACGGAGCTGTTCCAGACCTTCGATTTGTTCCAGCGTTCCGGGTGACAGAGAGGACCATTTCTTGAGAACCTCCCGTTCAAATCCGTACATTCCGATGTGGAGTTTCCAGGGAGAAGCGTTCCCGGACGGTTCGAGCACATCATCCATTTTATCTTGTGACGGATCAAATCCCGATGTGCTTCCCTGTTGCCGGTGCCAGGGAATGGGGGCTCGGGAAAAATACAGGGCGTTCCCCTGACGGTCTGTGACCACTTTGACGCAACTGGAACGGCGAAGGACCTCCTCCTCCGTAATCGGTGTGCACAGGGTTCCCATCGACCAGCGGTCGGAGGTCATGAGGTCCACCAGAGCATGAATCTCCCGGCATGCCACCTCTGGTTCATCGCCCTGAATGTTGATGATGATGTCCTCGTCAATCTGCTCTACCGCTTCGCTGAGTCGATCGGTACCGGACGGATGTGTTCCTGTGCGAATGACCGATCCACCGAACGAAGAAACGGCTGATGCGATCCGGTCCGAGTCCGTCGCCACGTAAACGCTATCGACACGATCACAGCTGGTCGCGGATTCGCAGACGTGCTGAATCAGATATTTCCCCGTTTCATCAAGCAGGAGTTTCCCCGGTAACCGGGTGGATTCGTACCGTGCCGGGATCGCAACACAAATTGACGGTGAAGACATCGGATTCGAACCTCGGTTGGAACGAGAGATGAAAGAATGATTGAAAGCAGACGTTATGATGACGGTCCTGAATTATTGAGCGCCGGCCCAGAGTTCTCCGGATCGACTGGAGATGAGTCTGTCCAGTTGTTGCAAAGCGTCGCCCCGGTGAGAAAGCTCATCTTTTTCCGCATCGGACATCTGAGCGAAGGTTTGACTGTATCCGTCGGGCTCAAAGAGGGGATCGTACCCGAATCCTCCTGTGCCCTGCACGTTTTTTCGTATCTTGCCGTGACACGCTCCACGTGTGTGAATGATTAACTGGTCGGAGAAATAAACAACAATGGAGCAGACGAAGCGAGCATCCCGTTGTTCGTACGGTACATCCGCCAGTTTCTCAAGGAGTTTTTGGTTGTTCTCCTCGTCCGTGGCATCGGGTCCGGCAAATCGAGCGGTGTGAACGCCGGGCCGACCGTCCAGCGCGTCCACGCACAGACCGGAATCATCCGCCAGCACCGGGCGCTGAATCTGTTTGTAGTATCCTGCGGCCTTCATCTCGGCGTTTTCTCGGAAGGTGTTGCCCGTTTCTTCCACTTCCTCAAGCCGATTCCAGTCGTGGGTCCCCTGGATGCGGGAGACAGCGGTTCCGAGCATATTGCGAACCTCTTCCACCTTGTGTTTGTTCGTGGTAGCGACGATCAGTTCGTTCTTGGTGTCGTTCATCATGCTCCGTTCTGTCTGTAAGAAAGCGTAAGAATCAGGGTTGAATTATACTCCGGTTGAGTATGAAGGGGATCGATTTTTTGTGGATTGCCATTGATCCGAGCGGCTCATTCCGGGCAGGCAATGGACGGGATAACGCTGTAGAGTATATGGTCTGGGGGACTCAGTCAACAGATCCGGAGGGATCATGGAAGTGCCGGTGGAGTTTCATATAGAATGAAGCAGGTTTTTAAGGCGGATCTGAATCTGAATTGATGACGTGAAACAAATGGATTTTGCAGATCGACTTGATCGTATTCAGGCCTCCGGTATTCGGGAGATCTTCGATCGTTCGGCGAAACTTGACGACCCGATCAACCTGAGCATTGGACAACCTTCGTTTGACGTACCTGAAGATGTGAAGCAGGAAGCGAAACGGGCGATCGATCGGGGGGAAAATCAGTATACCGGAACTCGTGGATTACCCCGATTACGAAAACGGATCCGGGAGGATGTCGAAGGGCGAACCGGTGTCAAACCGGAAGCGACCCTCGTCACGGCCGGGGTAAGTGGAGGCCTTCTTCTTGCACTTCTGGCCCGGGTGGATGCCGGGGAGGAGGTCCTGGTTCCGGACCCGTATTTTGTGTCCTACAAGCAGCTGACACACCTGCTTGAGGCGAAGCCGGTGTTTCTGGATACGTATCCAACGTTCAAACTCACGGCCGAGCAGCTTCAGAAGAACATTACAGAACAATCTTCGGTACTGCTGTTTAACAATCCCGGAAATCCGACCGGCATCGCATATGAAAAAGAGGAAGTACAGGCGATTGCCCGTGTTTGTAGAGCGAATGATCTGCTGATTATATCGGATGAGATCTATGCTCATTTCACGTACGATCACCCTCAGTACAGCATGCTGGCGGCCGCACCGGAACGAACCGTACTTCTGGAAGGGGCTTCCAAATCTTACGGGATGCCCGGCTGGCGGGTGGGGTGGGCCTGTGGTCCGGACCGGGTGCTTGATCAGATGGCCACGCTGCAGCAGTTCAGTTTCGTTTGCGCACATGCTCCGTCGCAGCGGGCGGTCATTACAGCCCTGGATCATGACATGCAGGAAGAAATATCGACATACAGGCGGCATCGAGACCGTCTGTGTGAGGGACTGAAGGAGCAGTATAAGTTCGTTAAACCGGGTGGTGCGTTCTATCTGTATCCAGAAGTACCGGGAGAATTATCCGGTCGGAAATTTGTGGAGATGGCGATGGATCGAAACCTGCTCATCGTGCATGGATCCGTCTTTTCCCAACAGGATTCTCATTTTCGTATTTCGTACGCAGTTGAGGAGGATGAGCTTCGTGAGGGGGTCACCCGTTTGAACGAGATCGCCAGCGATATATCAAGCGCATGAGCAACGAGTCCCGGAACATATGGTGGCCCCTGATTCCGACACGGTCCGAGCGAAGAGGGTTCCTTCTGCTTGGCGTATTTGTTCTGCTGTGGTTGTCGGTTTCATGGATGAGTTCTTCCTCCGTCCCCAACATGAAACATCGGAGTCAATCACCGGCGACGTCGTATCCTCGATTGAATGAAGCCAGTGCGGGACGCATTGAAGAAATACCGGGGATCGGTCTCAAGCGAGCGAAGCAGATCGTCAACTACCGTCGGCGGAATGGGCCGATTGACTCGATGGGTGAATTGAAGGAGGTGTCGGGGATTGGCCCAGAGACCATACGGAAGCTGCGGACGTACGGCCGGCTTGAACCGGTTAGAGGGGATTAAAAATTGGTAACAGGTAGGTTAATATTCTACCTGAAATTCGATCGTGTCGTTCCATCTAATGCAGAGGAGAAGCTATGAGTCTACTGGAAGACAAATCCGGGATCGTCATGGGGGTTGCGAACAAGCGCAGTATAGCGTGGGGTATTGCTCAGAAACTGGATGAACACGGAGCGGATTTACTTCTGAATTATCAGGGTGAGCGCGTGAAGGATCGTGTGGAAAACCTTGCGGGACAGCTTGACGACGCAGTGATTGCACCGTGTGATGTGACCAATGATGAGGAGGTTGACGCGTTGTTTGAGACGGCGGACGAAGAACTGGACTCCGTGGATTTTCTTGTTCATGCCATCGCTTATGCCAAGCGGGAGGATCTGGAGGGTGATTACAAAGATACCTCAAGAGAAGGATATTTAACCGCTCAGGAAATTAGTTCGTATTCCCTGGTCCAGGTCTCACGCAAAGTGGCACCCCTCATGGAAGAGACGGGAGGGGGAAGCATCATGGCCATGACATTTGAGGGCGGCGAACAGGTGTTCCCCAATTACAATGTGATGGGGGTTGCCAAAGCCTCGCTCGAATCTTCGATGCGATATCTCGCTTCCGAGCTGGGTGAGCAAAACATCCGTGTGAATGCGGTTTCCGCCGGTCCGGTACGAACACTTTCGGCGGGAGGAATCAAAGGGTTTCGTGAGATTCTGGATGAGTACGAAGAGCGCGCTCCACTCGGACGCAACATCGACGTATCGGAGGTGGCCGACGGTGCATTGTTCCTGATCTCGGATCTTTCCACGGGGGTTACAGGGGAAATATTGCATGTGGATGCCGGGTTCAATATTATGGGAATCTGATGTAAACACCTGAATTTAAAACAAACCCGGCAGATATGTGGTACATGATGGAGGGGCAGTCGAATTTGCAATACATACTTCTTCTGATGTAAATTAAACTGCTGGTTCATTTTTTCTGTTCAGATAATGGATCAGCTGGATTCATGCCTGGTCGAAGTTGGTCAATTGCCATGCCTCTAGATACGGATATCTCTTCCGTTCCGTGAAATTTCGGATGAAATTGAATGGTTTTCTAAAAGGTGGTTCGGCCTGTTTATTCGTCCTACTCGGAGTCGTTTTTGTTTTTACCACCATGTCCGACGCACCGGGCCAGAACGATGTCTCGTATACCAGGCGTCTGGCGGACTATGGTTATTTCGAGCTGGCTCGACACAATCTCAAGCAGATCCGGAACCGCGAGGATGCCTCGGAAGGACTGAAATCATACATTCCTGTACTCAGTTCGTATATCTCAATAAAGAAAGCCGACCGGACGGAGGATCTCATACCCCGGATACAGAGTATTGAGGATGGACTGGCAGATCTGAAGTCCTTTGTGAACAACAACAGTGGTCATCCCAGAATATCCGATGCCCGTAGAACGTACGGTGAAACCCTTCGAAAAGCGGCGAAACTATGGAAACGGGCACTTCAGGAACAACCCGATGAGGTAGAAAAGGGATTGCAGAAGGCCGTGCAACATCTGAAGCAAGCGGTGAAAGTATATGGGACTCTTTCGTCCTCCGCTGAGGATGATTTCGAGGCGTGTGAGTTAAAGCTGGATCAAATCATTGTCCGTCATGAACTTAATCGTTTGTACATGGTTGGCGGTAAGACGAAAAAGCGACTGAAACTGCTGAAAAAGGTTCTTAACTCGCTGGGTGACTATTTATGGAGTGATTGTGCGTCAAGCCATGATTTGCTGAAGTTCAGGGCGCGGACGTACACGGGGCTGGCCCATCTGGAGATTGGTGAAATCCACGGGAACCGAGACAATACCCAGAAAGCCAAATCACATCAGTCGGATGCCGAAACGTATCTTGATTCGGTAACGCAATTAATTGAAGTACTCAAGCAGCGTGACCCCGCAGAGATTAATCAACCCACATTTGCGGTGGTAAACAACCTGGTTCTTCGTGCGTACAAGAACTGGGTTGATCTGTTTTACGAAGGAGGAAAACGTCAGGCGGCCCTGACAAAGATTGGTGAACTACAGAGCAAGTACGCCAACTGGTCTCATCCGTTTCAGCGCGGCACGGTTCGGCCGATCAGTTTTGATCCCGGGCGGGACATGTTGTTGGTGAAAGCAAACATTCTATGGGAGCAGGGAACCCGACAGGAGGCGATCAAACTGGTGAAACGGTTATCGAATCAGGAGGGAGAAGCTGCTGATAAGGCGCAGGAACTTGTTGAGAAATGGTCGGAATCGCTTGGCCCTGATCCGTTGACCATGCAGGAGATTCTCGATCGGGTGGATGAGAATGTGGCTGATTCCAGCTTTTCCAATGCACTTGAGTTTATTCGGACCGGTCTCAATCGCATTGATTCTCAGGAGCAACAGATTCGCTGGGCATGGCGATTTTTGGATCGCAAGGCCCGGGTGTACGCGGAGATGGAACGGTGGTACGAAGCGGCTCAAATGTACACGCACATCCATGAGCGGTTTCACGAAATCCTGTCCCTTCCACTTGAGCGTGATAACAAACAAAATCGCACCGCTGTTGAGAACATTTTGAAGAACGATAAGAACGACTTCCAGACGTTTCGAGACCTCGTGCTTCGAGCCAATTATCAAGCGGCCCGGAGTTATGGAATGGTGAGGGCGAAATCGGGGTTTGCTGAGGATGAAAAGCAGTATCAGGAATTGCTTACCCATCTGAGCAACGAGCACCCTGATTCGACATGGGCCCAGCGAACGGTGGTTCTTTCGGGAAAGCTACTGCGGGAAAAGGGGCAATACGATCAGGCCATTGAGCGGTACAAAGGGGCCGAGCCGGGCACGGAGGTATGGGAGATGTCCCGGATCGGTACGGGGCTCACCTATTATCAAAAGGGCAAGTCTCTCGAGGATTCGAAGCCAGAGGACGCCCGAACAGCCTTTCTCAAAGCAGCCGAGGAATTACAAAAATTGCTCAATTACCTGCGTGATCAATCCGGATTGTCGTCCGGTCAAAAGAATCGCGCGTGGTCCGCTTTGAACATTTCCGCATTTGCCTATTTGCGCAATTCTGTAGATCAACCGCAGCAGGTGCTTGACTTGCTCTCGAACAGTACGCTTTCCCAATTTGACGTGTCCGGGGAGAGTCGCGCAAAAGCGTACAAGCATCGAATGAATGCCTGGATTAAGAAGGACAGTCCGGAAGAGGTCGCTTCGGTAGCAGAACAACTTTACAGGAATCATCCGGAAGCCCCCGCATCCATTCAGGCATTGGGTAACGCGGCATCGTATTTCGAATCAAAGCGAAAAGAGGCAAGCTCCGAGGAAAATCGGAAAACATTTCATAAACGGGAAATATCCTTCTACTACCGCTGGATTACCCGTAAGATGATGACCGGAGCCTCCGAAAAGAATGTCCTGTCGATAGCAGTCAAGCTATTGGAATATGCGATGAATTCAGGCGATCAAGAGGCCTTGAATCGATCCAAAACACTGCTGACGACATTGAGCACCGGCAACTTTGAAGGGACGTCGGTTCAGCTCACCGGGGAGCCGGTGGACCGGGAAGTGATTAAGGAACAACTCGCTAGCGTCCACATGGAACTCGGAAATCTGGAGCGGGCCCGCTCATTGTACGATCAGTTACTGGAAGAGGACAGCTCAACCCTGTCGGTGCTTCTCGGCCGTTCTCAACTGTACATCGAACAGATGAAACGAGCTCTGGAGGAGGAGCAACGTGAGGAGCTTAAGGCACTTGCCGGAGAGGCTGAGCAATTTATAAGTAACCGCTTGATTGAAGTGGCTGAAGAAGATTCCGACACATGGTTTCTGGGATGGAAACTTCTCAGCGAAGTGAAGCTGCTGTCAGGAATCGATCAGCAGAAAGCACGATTCATTTTTGAACGCCTCCGGGATCGAGGAGATAATCCGTTTGGAGGAAACGTGGACATGTTCAAGGAGTTGCTTGAAAATTATCCGGAGAAGATGGGGAATCTTCAGGTAACCAACTAACAAATGAAACAAACGTGTGTTCATAAAATATGGCTACTTCCGCTGTTTCTGTTGCTAACAGGATCCGTCGTCGCTCAGCAGACGGATGTGGTTGAGTTAAAAGATGGAACCTCAAGCTCGGGTTCCATCCAGGGGTTCACGGTGAAGTATTACGTCTTTCAGTCCGATCAGGGGACGAACCAAATCCCTCATCAACGTGTAAGAAATATTCGCTACTGGGACGTGACCAAACCCCTCGGTAGATTGGAGCAGGCCTTTCAGAACCGTCGTTATCAGCGAGTGATTAATTTCGGGGAGGAGGTCCGCAACCAACTTAAAAATGATAAGCTTCGGAGCATCCATCGTCCTCGGGTGCTCTATTTCCTCGCATCGGCGCATTTTAGAGTTGGGAATTTAGGTCGAGCAGTAGAGGTGGCCAAAGAGGGGCTCGCTGAACCAGGTCATATCTGGTTTGACCATCTGGTTCGTATTCGGCTCCTCGGAGAGACGTACCGGCTCTATGATCCGGAGCAGGATGTCACGGATGAAACGTATGACAACATATCAAGCCTCGGACAAGAGCTGATATCGATTTCTGAGGAAGATACGGAAGCTCCTCAACGAACCGTGGATTTTATCCGGTTGCTGCGCTTGCAGGCCCTGGAGGAGCTTGGTGAAGGGAAATTGCCGATTACCAGAGTCCGTTATGAAAATCTTAAAGGACTGTCGGATCCCGTTCTTGAACATCGACGATTCCTCGGTCAACGAAGGTGCTTTATTCGTCAGCGAAAGGAGCTTGATCGTGTCGTAACTGAGATGGAGAACAGGTTGCAAAAGAACAAAAACAGCGTCCTGTTGCAATCGGGGAAGGAGCTTGCGGCAGGCATGGCTCAATTTCAGAAGTGGAGGGATCAGAAAACGGATTCATCGTTGGTTCACGGAGCAATTTCATCTCTTGTAAGGGCCTATGTGGTTCATGATGCCAGTACGGAAAGGTATACCATTCAGCATCGTCAGTCCCTTTTTCAGACGTTGGTGCTTTATCATGAAATCGCCACAAGTGCGTCTGATGAGGCGAAAACAAACTATTTCTCCAGGCAGGTACAGCAGACGCATGATGAGCTGACGTCGAGGTATCCTGGATCCCCCGAAGCTCAGAAGGCAGACGTTATGATTCAGAATTGATGGGTCTCATGAGACTTCGTTTTTTCGTTGAACCTGTTCTAGTTGTCGAAGAGGGTAGCCGATGAAAAACCGCTGGAAGTTTCAGTCGTTTCTTACACCGCTGTTTTTCGTGTTGCTTCAGGTGGCGACGTTTGCGCAGGAACAGGGAGGTGAGGAGACGGCCGGGGAAGCCACCTCCTTCGTAAGTTTAATCGTCGATGCCGGTCCAATTGGTTGGGCGGTGGTTGTTCTCAGTATCATCGCTATTGCACTGATCATTGAACATTTTCTAAGTATCCAGCGCGAACAACTTATCCCACCTGATCTGGTTGCTGAAGTGGACCGGTTGCTTCAGGAAGAACAGTATGATGAAGC
>CAZQNZ010000032.1:0-1724 GCA_964594615.1 uncultured Planctomycetia bacterium | reverse complement strand
CAGGCGCTTGTGACGACGGCCGAAGGATTAATTGTCGGTATCCCCGTGCTTGCGGCATATTTCTTTTTCCGTAACCGGTTAAATCACCTTCTGTCGGAGACCGGTTTGATCGTGGAAGAAATCTTTGACCAGTTTAAATTTTAATTTAAATCTGGTGATGATTGAACGAAACCATCTTCTGCTCGTTTGAATAATTCATCCTTGGACTCGTCAGGTTGTCCGGAGGAGTGTCCATGTCAAGAAAACACAAAAAAAAGAAACATGAAGGGGGTGAAGCTGGAGTGCAGATGGAAATGACCCCCATGATTGATGTTGTACTTCAGCTGATCATTTTCTTTATGCTTGTCATGGATTTTTCTTCTCGGGATCTTGTCCCACTCAAACTTCCAAAAGCACAGACGGCGGAGGAAGAACAGCAACAGGATGAATGGACAATCACGGTGAATATTGCTCATGAAAAAGGGGCCACCCGGGGAGACATTAACTGGGACAAACGACTGGATCTTTCAAGCTGGTTTTTGCATGTTCGTGGGGAGAGGTATTATCTGCAACCGGCCGGAGATCAGAAAGGACTCCAGGAAATGCAGACCGACATGATTGCGTACGCCGAGAAACGTAGATCCGATGAAACGGCGGGAGGTGAAAAACTGAGTGAAGTTCCTCTGGTGATTCGGTCCGACTTACGAGCTCCCTGGGGTCTTGCCCAGCGAGTAATGAGCATCGCCCGTCACCCGAAAATCAACATATACAAGGTCAAACTTGCTGCTGAGATTCCGCGCAAGGACGACCAAAGTAATTGATTCGAGGAGGTCGCTATGGAGCAGGACGATGTGGATATGGATATGACGCCGATGATCGACGTGGCGTTTCAATTGCTCATCTTCTTTCTGCTTACTATCAACTTTAAGCTCCAGGAAGGCAATCTTTCCTCTCATTTGCCCAAACAAGGAGGGGTTTCCTCGAGTTCGGCCACGGAACAGCTGAGCACAGTTGAAATTAAACTGGAGTACGATTCTCAACAAACCGTTACAACAATGCTTGTTGATGGAAAAAAAGTTGGTTCCTGGTCGGATGATCAAGAAATTAAGGGAGGAGATCGAGAGAATATCGGGCAGCGGATTCAGAGCACGTATAGATCGATCTCCAGTCAGAGTGGAGAGAAAGAAACACCGGTCAAGATCGAGGTGATGCCAACCGTACCTGCTGGACGGGCCATTACAACGGTTGACATTGTAAATGAATACGTGATTCAGCCGGAAGAGTCCAAAGGCAACAAGGTCCCGCTGAAGTTCAAAGGGGCTTCAAAACGAGCCCTTCTCAACGCAATCCAATAGTACCAGTTACTGGGCAGTTCTTGCAGCGCCTGAACGTGCTTTCTTTAGCTTGTTTGGGTTGACGGACGTTATCCGTAAACTGATCAAGCTTTATCTCATTGGACCGGGTATAGGCTGCCATTGCGGAGCGGTTGATAAGGAGTTTCATCATGGTCCATATCCTCTGGGAAATAGAGCATCAGAGCCACATGGAATGATATCCGCGGCTTTCTACACTCTATGCCCGGCCTGATCCGGAATGAAGGTTAGAGCCAAAGCCGTGCTTAGATTTGTGAGAGGACCCTTTTCGCACACGGATAAGCTGCGGGCACTGGAGTACCAGATATCCCGATCGGATCTAGCATGACAACGCGAGAAATCCACATCCTCAGTTCTTCGTAAACGGGTCGA
>CAZQNZ010000031.1:0-20727 GCA_964594615.1 uncultured Planctomycetia bacterium | reverse complement strand
TGTTTGGATGAGTTCCCACCAGTTCGTAGAGGGTGGTCGAGCCGGCTTTTCGTGCGCCGAGCAGGAAAAAATCCGGAAGCGGCTTGTTCGGCTGCGATCTCATATCAAAAATTGAGACCTTTCCGACTTGAATTTTCGTAAAAAAACAGGTTATTCGAATGAAAACGTATAAAATCAGCCAGGGCTATAAACTGTGAACGAACGTTCCAGCAAAATTCAAAAACGTGAGGACCCAGGTACGAAATGAAATGTGCCAGTCGGTAAACCGGGTTTTCCGGCGCCACGTTCAGCGCGGACGAAATCCATTCCCGGCCTTCATCCGTGTGACTGGTGAGTACCAGGGAACTGCCCAGTCGAAACTGCATTTTGCTCAGCGCCTCTGGTTGCCGCCGAAATCGAGGGTCATGCTTTTTCATCAGCCGGCGGTGCGCACGAACGAGCTTTTCGTAATTGCCGGAAATACTCGACTCCTGAGGATATCTGTCCATCAGCGGTTTTGCCATGAAGTGATAATGGGTGTACTGTGAGGCATTGAGGTGAAAATCCCAATCCTGAAGCGCGGGTAACTTCCTGTCAAGGGTCCCGGTTTTACGAAATACCCTTGTATCGATGAGGGTATTGGGAAACCCTACGATATTAAATTGAAGCAGTACCCTGGAAAGGTCCCCAGACATCTTCGGAGGGATCTGTTGCGGTAGGTAGGAGGAGAAAGTTGACTGTACGTTCCAGTATGCTGAATAGACGATACCGACTCGGTCCGGGGAGGTTTTCATTCTGTAGACCTGTTTTTCGAGTTTCTCCGGATACCATCGATCATCGCTGTCCTGAAACGCAATGTATTTTCCCTCCGCGGCACGTAATCCTCTGTTGCGGGCTGCGTTGGCTCCCTGATTTGAGGATTGACGTAACACCCGCATCCGCTCGTCAGAATAAGACAGCAGTCGATTCAGGGTTCCGTCATCCGAACCGTCGTCAACAACGATCAGCTCCAGGTGCTCATACGTCTGTTCCAGCACGCTATTAACGGAACGTTCTATGACGCTCTCCCGATTGTAGACCGGAATAATGACGGACACGTCCGGTTTACTCATGGATGTTCACGTATTTGAGATCTGAAACGATTCGAATCTTAAAATAAGCAGAATGATTCCTGAAAACAATTTCGATTCTACCACGTGAAAGTCGACAATGGTGGTACGTTATACCCTTTTCGGAAATGCCGAGAACGCTGCAGGATCCCCCACCGTTCCTGCGGGAAAGAAGATTTGAATCTGAGTTGAAATAAATCAAAATTGACCGGGGACACATGAACTGAGTCACAGCAGGAAACCACGGCCAATACTGGTATTCAGCTTTTCAACTGCCCTGAATATAAATTTTCCGGACTGGAACCAATGAAAATCTGTCTGATGATTCAGGGATTGTCCGCCGGAGGAGCCGAACGACAATTTTTTTATCTGGTACGGGGGCTCTCCGAATCCCACAACGTCTCGGTTATATGTTTATCAAATAAAGGAAAGTACTGGGATAAGCTAAGAGCAACGTGTGACCTGACGCTTTATTTTCTTGATAGGCAAAACAGGTATGACTTCTCCTTTCTGTCCCCGCTTAGAAACGTACTAACCTCCATAAAACCGGATGTTTTGCAGACCTTCATGCATGCGTCAAATAGCATTGGAGGGCTACTGAGGTTATTCAACGATTCCGCCGTTCACGTAACAGGCATACGCTCGTCGGACAACTGGTACGATAATATGGGTTCATACCTTTTTTTGCTCGGGGATCTGATCGCGTCCCATGTCAGTGCCACAAAAATCATCTGTAATTCCCGCAATGGAATGGCCGTGCATCGAAGAATCGGTTTTCCGGAACGAAAGATGACCGTTATTCCGAACGGGATCAACGTCAATGAAATCGAAAAGCTTGCTAAAGAATCATCTCCCGTCGACATAAACGCTGACCGGTTTAACGTGGGCATTTTCGCCACCATCTCTCCAAAAAAAGATCACCAGACGTTTTTACGGGCTATGAAGAAACTGACGCGGGAAGCTTCCGGAATACAGGTTTTCATGGCCGGGAATTACAAGAAAAAATACTGGAACCGTATTCAGAAACAGTTCAGAACGCTCCTGAAACAAGACTGCATTACGTATCTGGGTGAATTGGACAATGCGTATCCGGTTATCAGCGAGATGGACGTCGTTGTCTCCTCCTCAGCCTTCGGGGAGGGTATGAGCAACACACTCATGGAAGCGATGGCGCTGAACGTTCCCGTGGTCGCAACAGACGTGGGGGATGCGCGTCGATTAATTACTCCGGAGGAAGAGGGGCTGATTGTACCTAGAGGAGATGCCGGCGCACTCAAAGACGCCGTAGACAGGGTAAGGACTCATCCCGAACTCGCACGGAGAATGGCCGGAAAGGCGCGGAACAAAATCCAGATGTATTCAACGGAAAAAATGATAAACAACTACGTGTCCATCTATAGAAATTTATTGAACGAAGGGTGAGCAACAAGAATAAATTTTGTTTCTTTGGTTTGAACTTTCCCCAATCTAAGAAGAAATATTTTCGATTAAATGCGAGAAAGGTCAATAGCGAATGGAATTTTCTTACGAATTATGGGAATATTAATTGCAGTATTACTATGGTCATCGATGGTCCGCTATGGCCCTCGAGGAGCTTAATTACGTGAACAAGTTATGACATTCCCAGATTTTTTTTGGATCGGTCCTCAGAAAGCTGCTTCTACTTGGGCGTACAGGTGTTTTCGTGAACATCCGGATATCTATGTTCATGAAGACGAAAACCTATCGGGTATAGGCGGGGATGCTCTTCACTATTTTGATATGCATTATGGAAAAGGACACTGCTGGTATCAGCAGTTTTTCGAGCATCGCGAGCATGAAACGGTTGCCGGAGATACGACACCATCGTACATAAGATCACCGATGGCGGCTCGACGGATAGCAAATGATGTTCCGGAGGCGAAACTGATTGCATGTCTTCGTAATCCCATTGATCGGGCCTTTTCACATTATTGGCACGAAAAAAAGAAACAAAAAATTACATTTCAGTTTGAGGAGATCTTGGAGAATTATGACCTCTTTCAGAACTGGTTGAAGCCCGGATTTTATCATGAGCAGATCAGCACGTACCTTGAGTATTTCGATCGAGAACAAATTCTGTTCATGTTTATGTCTGATCTAAAAGAAGACGAACAGAACTTCATCTCCACCGTATTTCATTTCCTGGATGTGGACGCCGACTTCGAACCGTCCGTGCTTGATGAACGGGTTAATCAGGCCGGCCATAAACGAGATATCAAAGCAACGATTTTTCGAGAGATTGCTCAGATCGGTGCCAGGCTGGGCGTGAAGAAGTACTTTACACAGGGCAACAAATATGCCATCAGGAAGTACATTACAAATTTTTTCTTGAATAAAACTGAGTATGAACAGGGTATGGCCCCTGGCGTGCGGAATGAACTCATTGAGCTAATAACGCCTGATGTTCGTAAACTTGAAGAACTGGTGGAGCGTGATCTGAGCCACTGGATCGACGGTTCCGAAACAAGGGACGAATAGGATGAAATCCCTGCGAGAACTGTTCAACGAATGTGTCCGATACTTCTACGGTAATGTCGGAGCGGTGCTGATGTACCACCGAGTGGCGGATGTCTCTTGTTCATTTCTCGGGGCAGATGAATATACCGTACGTCCGACCCGTTTTGAGCGAGATTTGGCCTTTCTGGATCAAGCATTTGACCTGGTTTCCATCCAGGATCTGTTACATGGCCTGGTTGATCCCCAGGATCTTCCGCCGCGACCCGTGTTGATCACCTTCGATGACGGATATCGTGATACGGTTGAAAACGCACTCCCTCTGCTGGAGCAGTATGACGCTCCCGCCTCCGTGTTTGTTACAACGAATTTCGTGGATTCGAAGCGAAGCCCGGACGAGTTCGTACTGACGAACCAGATCCGTCAGTGGGATCGCCTGATAGTTCCGTCGTCTGAAGGGGTTCTGGAATATGATATTAGCCGGCCCGATCAGAAACGCATGCGGTATGAAGAACTTAAGGACAGCATAAGAGATATGATTCCTGGAGTTCGTCGCCAGTTCATTGAAGATCTTTTGGCGGAAAATGGCGTAAACGACCGGGAGACTCAGCATAAGAATCATGTGTCGATGCTTTCCTGGGACCAGTGTAAAACCCTCAGCGAACATCCGTTGATCACCATCGGTTCGCATGGAGTTCATCATGTTCCGTTATCAACTTGGCAATCGAAACAACAACGTCTCAAGGAATTGACGTCCTCCCGAGACGTCATTGAGCAAAAACTCGGTAGGAAAGTAAACTTCTATTCGTATCCCTACGGGGTTTGTGATGCTGGAATGGCGGACGAGGTGCGGGAATCCGGATATCGCGGTGCATTTTCGACGGAGCCTGATCTAATTCACTCCGGCAATAGAGCGCAACCGTATCGTTTGCCCCGGATAGACGCTTCTGCAACAGAGGCGAAGGAGTCTTCGTTATCAGATCAGTTGTTCCGATTGCGTTGAATTGTCTCCGACGAATGTCAGGTTTGAATGAAACGGCCAGCGACTCCGAACGGGTTTCGGTGATTATTCCAACGTTTAACTGTGCGCGATGGATTACGGAATCGATTGAGAGCGTACTACACCAGACGTACGGGAACCACGAGATTTTGATCGTCGACGATGGTTCGACGGACCATACAAAAACGGTGATTGATCGATATACGGGGCACGACCGGATTGAATATTTTTACCAGGAAAACCAGGGAGCAGCCTCCGCCCGGAATACGGGAATTGAACATGCTACGGGGACGTATCTGGCCTTTTTGGACGCGGATGATGTCTGGTTGCCGGAGAAAACAGAACGGCAGCTATCAGTTATTCGAGAACATCCGGACGTGGCACTTGTCACCTCGAATGCACTGCTCATTGATCAAAAGGGCAGGATCACTGGCAAGAACCAGAACACATTTCCCGATGATCCCGACCAGCTGCTGCATGAGTTGTTCCTCAACAACATCGTCAAGAGCACCCCATCCATCCTGGTCAAACGCAGCGCCGCCGAGGCGATTGGTGGATTTGATGAATCTTTGCCCCACAGAGAGGATCATTTTTTCATGATGAGGATAGCTGATCAGTTTGGAATTCAACATTGCCGTGATTTCCTGGTGAAAATCAGGGATCGTCCCGGAAGCATGAGTAGTGAACTGGATGTGGAACGTCCGGCGGTGAAAATTGATCGGCTTCTGTCTTTGAAGAAACCGTTCATTCGGAGGGCGATCACAGAATTTCCATTTCTGAAGGATCGCAAAACTGAATTACTCTCTAGATATTTTAAGCATGGAAGTCTACTGGCATACAAAGTAGGGAATCGACGGCAGGCGCTCCGGTACATTAAACGTGCTATCGCGTACCACCCGAGGAAGTTAAAATATTACTTACTGTTGGTATTGTTCATGTCACCAATCAGTTACAAATACGCCTGTGTCATCGATCGGGTGTTTTCCGGAGAGTAGCACGCGGAGAGTCGGGTGTACAACATACTTGCCTTCCAGTTCTTGGAATTGTTTCGGAAACGGGTAACGGGACACCTTTGGCGATTGTGTCCAAATGAACTCCTTCCCTCGGTGTCTATTCTTTTTTCAATATTTCCAATGCGTCAGGTCCTCATTCAAGTATTCTTCCAGCTGTTCCACGTCTTCTTTAAAAAAACGTCGGTAAAGCTGTTCTTTTTTTGGTTTCGATAGTGCCATATGTCGTGTATCTGGGAACAGGAATCGTTCCAGTCGACTAACGAACTGGAAGAACGGTTTTGACAGGTGGAGAAAATCGTGGAGAATCTTGTGGCGGTCTAGGAGCTGCAGAATCCGGTATCCGTCGGATCCCCTGAAATTGACTCGGTATCTAACATTTTCGTTGTATTTTCTGTATGTGTTTTCAACTATGGAAATCTGATGTTCTGTGTTTGAAGCATTTGTTTTCCTCTCAAGTTGATCAGGGGTAAATGGAGAAGCGCCGATATGATCGAGGGCCTTCAGGAGCACATCTTCCGGTGATTCGATAATATCGCTAAACCAGATGATCTCGACTTGCTCACGCTTGAACATTCTGTGGACCGCCTTGAGCCTGTGATAATACTGACTTTTTTTGATGTAATCATCGACGTAAAATTCATCGATCGCCTCGTCAAAACGCAGCTTGTTTTCCTTTCGTAATTCGTAAAGAAAATATCGGTACTGTGAAAGCGCTCGTTCCAGAGGATCCCGGAGTGATACCAGCAGTTTGATATCGGGAAAGTGTTTTTTAATCCGTTTCAATGCCTGATCATTAAGGATATACCGGGGGGTAAATTCGCCCATGATCATGTTCGAAGCGGTAGGATAGATTTTCTCCAGTGTCCTCAGATCCTCTCCGTACTGTCCGGTACGATTATTGAAGTAATGGAGCTCTTTGCGCTCGGGGATGAAGATGTTTGGATGAGCCCTCAGCATGTCGGCAATCCAGGTGGTTGCACACCTGGAAACACCGATGCCGATGAAATCCAGAGGAACGTCTGGGGACATGTTCAGATTCAGAGCGGTTGAACTTTTTCGAAAAGGTTCCAGATATTGGAGTAAATCAGTACAACAACAGTCCGTATTTCTTTAAGGTTTATCACGTGGATCGCGTAAATCGTGAAAATGCCCCCTCTTCTCTTCCAGTTCTTTCTTCGTTCCGGATTCAACGACTTTTCCGTTATCCAGCACGATAATTTTCACCGCTTCAACGATCGTGCTCAATTGATGAGATACGGAGATGATCGTCATGTTGTCTCGAAGTTCAAGGAGGGAGTCCCGTAGGTGTTGCTCAGAGATGGTGTCAAGCTCACTTGTCGGTTCATCCAGAACCAGGATTTGGGGATCGGCCGCAATCGCCCGGGCAAACACGATACGCTGCCGTTGACCACCGGATAGATTGACGCCCTCTTCACCGATCACTGTGTCATACCCATCAGGTGTATCATGGATGAATTTGGCTGAATGACTTTTCCGGGCTGCTTCACGCACCTGATCCTCGGAGATCTGCCGAAAAAAGCGGATGTTCTCAATAATCGTGTCATTTAAGAGAAACGGGCTTTGCGGCACATAAGAGATGGTGCTTCGCCAGTTTTCCAGGCCGATTTCATTAATGGTTTGCCCATCCGCGAGAATTTCGCCCTTGGTTGGTTCGAGCAGTCCGAGAAGCAGGCCAATAAGCGTCGACTTGCCCGCTCCCGACCTGCCCACAAAGGCCGTCATGGTTGCCTGCGGAATCTCAAACGTGATGTCCGTGAGTGCTTCGGTTTCACCTGATCCATCATGGTCTGCATACCGGAAGCAAACCTCGTTGAACCGTACTGATTCCTGGAGTGAAAATTGACTCTCACGACGAACGCCTCCTCCTCCATTGGGTTCTCGGTTCTTCTCAAGGTCGACGGACAGGTCTTCGAGCACGTTAATGCTCGGGGAATACTCCGCCACACGTTGCACCATGTCCAGTTTGTTAATGCGTTGGAAGATGAGTAGAAACAGGAAACCAAAGGGGGCAAGTTCTTCGAATCCGGCTCCCACTACAGCAAGACCGTAGTAAAATCCCCCTAAAAGAGCGATGCCTATCAGCACCATAAACATCTCCTGGGAAAGGTTCTGCATGAGGCCCACCTTGACTTCCGCCCGTGCATTTTTCCTGGTCTGTTTCCGGATTTTCTCCTCGATGTCGTCGAAAATATTGTAAATCTTAATTTCGCGAAATGCGTACATAAATTCGGAAAGGAATCGGCTGATCTGGTTCTGACTCTCCAGGCTGGATTGCGAAATCTGCTTTGTTTGTCCGGCAAGTGGAATCATGATTGATACTGTTACGATCGATATAAGGATGGCTCCGAATGTAAGCGGGATGGAAATCCAGGTAGCCACGAGAAGGTACCCCAGAGCTACGGTATAGCTGGTGAGAAGTTTCGCAATGAGATTCATTAAATCGCGTACACGGATGATGCGGGTGGTCATGTAATCCAGCAGACTTCCGCGGTTCTGGTTTTTGTAGTATTCCCATCGGGTTTGAAATAGCTTGTGTGTGAGTTTCTCAATGGTGTTCCGTTTGTAATCCGCCACGGCGTACTGGACAACAAGTTGATAGCCTGTATACACAGCCAGTCTCAATACAAGAAAACCTACCAGCATGAGAAAAATTCCTGATACTGAGATATTCAATCCTGCGTATTCGAACAGGCTCTGAAACACCCTTCCAATACGGGACAGGTTCTTCGGGTTATCGGTCTGGGCGAGCCGGAATACCGGAATGAAAGCCGCGATTCCAACCCCGGCGAGAAGGCTGTAAACCAGTGATAGAAAGAAGATAAACACAAAATGCCACCGGTAATCGCGGAAATGCCGGTAGATTTTGTTCAGATTGCGAAGCACGTCCTGAATCATCGGTTACGCTATAAATGAGGTTCGGTCACATATCATAAGGGAAGAAACCTGTTGAAAAAATAATTCGGACCTCGGATCAGTATGTTTGTGAGAAACCGCAACCGGCATCGCTCACTGGTTTCATATGAATACCGGTTCAAAATTTTGATTGGTTCGATTCCCTGTGGTACGATACACATCATTTCACGAATTGTTTCGTCTCTGAGGTACCAGGTGATGAAACCTCAAGAAATTAGCTATCTTCTTGCGTTTTCAGTGGTTTTTCTGAGTGGTGTCAGTTTTATGACGGTGCACGCTCAGACCACCAGTGATGGTGAGAATTCTTCCGTCTCCGCGAATGATGATTCGACGCGTTTCTCGTTCCCGTCCACGAGCGACACATGGGCAGGGGACTACGATGAACGGGATGCCACGGATCAGTTTGAGGGGATCAACGCCGGTGAGCGTGTTCAGGTCCGGCTGACAAACGGGGCTCAGATTCAGGGGGACGTCATCGGTCTGCTGGGTGATCGAATTCAGATCGAAATTAGCAACGAACGATTGACCATGTCCGGCACCATCACACTTCGAAGCGAAACGATCGAAACGATCACGAAACTGGATCCGCTGACTCAAGCCGAGCGACGACAGGTGCAATCCATCAAAGAACAGTATCAGGCGAACGTACGATCGAAAGCGGCAGAAACCGAATCCGGTGACGGAGAATCCGAAACAGCCGGTGCCGAGGAGTCGACGGGAGATGGGGATGAAACGTCCAAACAAAACAACAAGGACGGGGAGACGAAGAAGGAGCAAGAGAAGAACTCCGAAGAGGAAAAAGAGGGACCCCCTGAACTGAGTTCCGAGCAACAGCGCCTTCTGAATCGATTTCCCGCTGAGGAGTGGACTCAGAAGCGGTACGAACAATTGAAGTCGAAGTACAATTTTCAGCGAAACAGTACCCAGGATGCGTTTCTTGACAACTGGGAAAAACTACAGGAGGCCCGGGAGATCCAGGAAAAACGTCGGGAATATCAACTGCTGCAGGAATTTCATCCGGACGATGGATGGACGCCTGAGAAATACCGCCACATCAATGAAAACCTTGCTTCCCTTGAAGCCAAAGGCATCCCGGCTCGCAGCGCCGAGCAGCGGCGTTTTCTTGACGTATACGACGAGTGGAAAGAGGCGTACGATCGGTACAAAAAACGACAGAAGAAGAAAAAGGAAGAGCGTGAACAGGCGTCCAGCCAATCGTCCTCTCCGCAAAACGAACCGCAGCAGGACACCTCAGAGACACCCCCCGAAAACCCACCCAGCTCCGCCACGGATGACGACAGTTCGGACTGACCCTGGTCCCGGGTGAACGCCGATCCGTGGTCCTTTTCGTGCATTAAATGGCCTCTCGAAAAGTATATTCCGGCTGCAATGTCGTTATGAAATCGTACCGGTACGGGGCGTAGAGTCTACAGGGAACGTCGGAATATGCTGAACGCCTCCTCCTTTCCATTCATCAAGCAGTTTCCTGACAGAGGACGTTCGCGAGCACGCTGATTTCTGCTGACCACGGAAGCCCACGTCAGACGAGATTTCCGTGGCGCTCGTTACTCGTGAATCACATTCGAAATCACAACGAATACGTGCTTTCATTGAGGGATTCCCCGTTGGACGGGCGCTTATTGTCCCTTCCCCTTCCTGGATGCCGAGGAGTATCATCATTTTATTTCTGGTCCCTTTTTCCTAACCTATCAAGCGTATCTTCGAATTGGTTTTCCAGATAAACAGACGCAGGATGTCACCCGAAACAACGCCCGCTTCTCAGGACAGTATCGAGCAAATCTATGGTGATCCCTCGGATGTAATTCACACCTATCAGGGGCACACCCTCGATCCGTTTCAGCGAGAGGCCATTCAATCTCTCCGCAACGGCAAGTCCCTCCTCGTCAGTGCGCCCACGGGTGCCGGCAAAACACTCATCGCCGAGTACGCCCTCGAAAAATGCATCGAAGCGGACAGCCAGATCATATACACGGCTCCGATTAAAGCGCTGAGCAATCAGAAGTTCAGGGATTTTTCCGATACCTACGGTAATCGAGTGGGAATTATGACGGGCGACGTGACAATCAACCAGGATGCCTGTGCACTGATCATGACCACGGAGGTGTTTCGAAATACGATCTTCGAGGACCCGGATCGGCTTCGGGATGTCCACTACTGTATCTTCGATGAGATTCATTACATGGACAATGAGCAGCGAGGGACGGTGTGGGAGGAGAGCATTATCTATGCGCCTCAGCACATCCGATTTATCTCGCTCAGTGCGACCATCAGCAACCTCGACAGCCTCGCGGCGTGGATGAACGAAATTCGAGACTGCGAGACGGACGTCGTGACCCGCGATGAGCGGCCGGTCCCCCTCAAACTGTCACCCTACGTCCCGACACAGGGCTTCAAGGACGTCGATGAACTTGAACAACTGTTTCACTCCCGCAAGCGCAAACAGGCGCGAGAGATTAGCCGGAACAAGTTAAACAAATCAGAGTCCAGTTTGATTGACTCGCTCGAGAAAAAAAATCACCTGCCCGCCCTCTTCTTTGTGTTCAGTCGTCGCGGTTGCCGCGAGAAAGCACGGCGACACAAGTATCGATCGCTGTTGACCGAGGCGGAGTCCGAGCGGGCCCGGGATATTTTCGAACACTGTGTGGAAAGTTTTGACGTGCAGCACAGTCAGGATCTATCCCTTCTCCGGGAGCTGATTCCAAAAGGGATTGCTTATCATCACGCCGGTTTGCTCCCGGCGTTAAAGGAGATTGTCGAGCGGCTGTTCACCGAGCGACTGATCAACTTGATGTTTGCCACCGAAACGTTTGCACTCGGCATTAACATGCCCGCTCGATCCGTCCTGTTCGAATCCCTCCAGAAATACGATGGCACTCGGGTAAAATACATCAAAACCCGGGAGTTCCAGCAAATGGCCGGTCGCGCGGGCCGCCGGGGCATTGACGATGTGGGTCACGTCTATCCCATCATCGACTGGCCGGATTTTAACTATCACGCCGTCGAGCGAATTTTCCGGGGAGACGTGGAACCCATCAAGAGCAAGTTCGGTCTCAACTATGCGACCATCTTGAATCTGTACAACCAGCTCGGCGAACGCATCGTCGAAGCCTGTGAAAAGTCCTTCGTGCATTTTCAGTCCACCGACCGCGCGGAACATCAGAACCAGCAGAAATACGACC
This sequence comes from uncultured Planctomycetia bacterium, assembly GCA_964594615.1. Taxonomy (GTDB): domain Bacteria; phylum Planctomycetota; class MHYJ01; order CAYXQY01; family CAYXQY01; genus CAYXQY01. The sequence goes on along the minus strand of CAZQNZ010000031.1, from coordinate 9,017 downwards.
ATATGGTGGATCAACTCCGGAAACGGCTTCAGTTCCTCAAGGATTTCAATTACATCGAGGAGGACGAACTCACCTCCAAGGGCCGTTTTGCCTCGCGTATCAACGGGTACGAAATACATTCAGCGGAGTACATGCAGTCCGGTTTGTTACATGACCTGGACGAAATGAACCTGATTCTGCTGATGTCCGCGACGGTGTTCGAGTCCCGCAACCGTCAGACCTACGAACACCGCAACCAGGATTTCCAGCGTGCGGCCAATCAGGCGGAAAACCTGATCCGATCCGTGAATCAGCATGAGGATGAACTCGGCATTGAGTCGATTACAAAACGTCCCGAATTTGCTATTACCGCCCTGGTTTACGATTGGGCCCGGGGACGCCCGTTTCACCAGGTGACGCGAGATAGTGAAATCGCGGACGGTACCCTTGTTCGAAACCTGCGGATGACGGTTCAGTTGTTGCGTCAGGTGTATCGCAACCTCGATTCGGATGAGATGTTGCGCAGACGGTTGATGAAAGCCGTGGAAAATGTGAACCGCGGGGTTGTCGATGCGGAGAAACAGCTAAGCACCGATCTGTATTAGGGGACGCTGGATGGGCCATTGGTGGCCTGAACTCGTTTCGGCAATGTGAAACCGTTGAGACGCCGTGATGTTGCTTCCTTTTTCCGACTTGATCCTCCCGAGAATTTGTCAATGATCGTTTCAATGATCGACACCCTTTGATTTCGTTTCCTAAGAATAAATTGACGCGTCATGTCTGATCTGGATCGTTCGAATGAACTCCCCGCGCTGAAACCGCGACCGGAGGACGGTCACAAAGGGGTTTTCGGATACGACCTTGTCGTCGGCGGATCGGTGGGGATGGCCGGTGCGGTGGTCTTATCGGCACGGGCCTGTCTTCGGTCCGGAGCGGGTGTCGTGCGGACGGTTGTACCGGAATCGGTTTACCAGCCCGTGGCTGCGCAGTTGACCTGTCCGCTGGTCTTCCCGCTCCCCGATACATTGGATGGTTTTTTTCATCCGGATGCTCGGGAGCGCTGCCTTTCTCTTGCAGCAGAAAGTGATGCGGCCGGTATTGGTCCCGGCATTGGCCGGCCGGATGAAACGATTCATTTTGTCCGTACACTGCTACCGGAGTTGGAGATTCCCGGCGTTGTGGACGCGGATGGGTTGAACATCATAAGCGAGGAGGTTTCATTACTGCGTGAGGTGGATGCCCCCCTCGTGCTAACACCCCATCCCGGGGAGTTCTCCCGGTTGCAGGGATGTTCGGTGGCGGAGGTCCAGAACGACCGTGAACGGAACGCTCAACGATTCGCCGAAAAATTCGACGTCGTGCTTGTTCTCAAAGGCCAGCACACGGTTGTGTCCGACGGAGAAGAGGTCTGGACAAACGACACCGGGAATGAAGGAATGGCCACGGGAGGTTCCGGCGATGTTCTCACCGGCGTGATTCTTTCCCTGCTGGGACAGGGATACGATCCGTACAACGCGGCACGGATCGCCGTTTATCTGCATGGTCAAGCGGGGGATCTTGTGGCCAGAGAGAAGGGGAGCGACGGACTGATCGCGTCCGACCTGATCGAGGTTCTGCCGACGGTTTTTCAGGCGTACAGGCAGGCTGAATCGTCGAAATGAGTCAATTAGGTGTCCAACTCATTTTCGATTGCAGTCCGTGAAAAATGAGGGGATGTGCTCTGTTTCGGTTGCTTTATCGTGAACCGGTTATCTGGTACCGTAACATCGAATAACTGAAACATTCATACGGTTCGTAACCAGACCCATGGATCCCGACAATCTACACTCCGCCGATCCCGAAAAGATGCTCAAACGAGCGATGAGTGACGTTCGCTTTGCCCGGAGCGGATTCGAAGCCGGGCATCAAACGAAGGCCCTGTTGCTGGTTGTCCGTGGTATCGAAAAGATTCTCCTGTTTCACCTGATGAAACGAAATATACCGTATTCCCGTGATTCGAATAGTTTGAAAGGGTTGCTTCAGAGCCTGGTGAATACCCCGGTCCACACGGAGGAACGGGAAGACCTTTGTTCGATACTGGATGCGTTTCAGTTTGAGCAGGAAGATGAAGTGATGGATATCATTCAGTCCGAAGGCCAGTACAAAACCCTCGATCAGCTGGACGACGAAGACGTGCAGGAGGTGGCATCAAACGAGGTGGAGGAGGAGCTGGATGGGGACCTGGATGACTGGGACAACGACGAGTGGGGACCGAACGGCTGGAGCAAGCAGGGAGAAGTTGACGTGGAGGGATTTGAAATGGATGCGTTCGAATCCGACACGGAGGAGGCTGAGGGCGTGTCGGCTGGAGACGACTCGGTTGACCACCGTCCTACGAACAACGTTGCCCCGGAGTTGCCTGATCCGGACGACCTGCCGCCCCAGGAGGAGATGTACCAGCGGGCCCTCCACCTTTTCAAAGACTTATCCAGTCTGGTGGATGCGTCGGACGGGGAGTCCGGCGGCAGTGGCGGTTCGTGAACGGGGATTTTCACTGAATCGTCAGGACCGGAGGATTCAGTAATTTCAGGGGGTTCCCTTTTCCCCGGCAAATAAACTGGAGGATTCAGAACGAGAAGCGTACGTTCGCTCGTGTGTAAGTACCGATAAATTATAGCGAATTCTTCTGCGATCATGTCAAGCCGATTTGTACAGGGAGCGTTTTTCGTTGTGTTCCTCCTGTTTTCCGGAACGGTGCACGAGCTCTGCCACGCCGTGGCCGCGGATTACTTCGGGGACAACACGCCCCGATTTAACAATCGTCTTACGTTAAATCCCGTGCCCCACATCGATCCCATCTGGACCATTCTGATGCCGGTTGGATTGTTGTTGTTATCCGGAGGAACCTTTGCTTTCGGGGGAGCGAAACCGGTTTCCATGAATCCGGTTAACTTTCGCCATCCGGAGCGGGATTTTACGATCGCCGCGGCCGTGGGACCCCTCAGTAATTTCGTCCTTGCCGGGATCTGCATTTTCGTTGCAATTCTTGTTGAGCGGTTCGGGGGACTCACTGAAGGGGTTTATATGGCGATGTATTTGTTCTACTTCACGAACATCATTCTCGGGGTCTTCAATCTGATCCCCATTCCCCCTCTGGACGGCTCCCGAATCCTTCGTTATTACCTTCCTCATTCGATGAAGCAACAGCTGGACCGGCTTTCCGGTTCCTTCGGGATGGTGGTCATTATCATCCTGGCCTTTTCGGGTGTATTTGGTATTGTGATCGGGCCGTTTATCGCTCAGGCGAGACGTGTATTCAATTTCATGGTGCTTGGATAATGTCATCGCTGTCGGGGTTAAATCACGTACTGATTACGGGGGTCGCGGGCTTCATCGGACATCACATGGGCATCCGTTTGCTGGAAAACGATGTGCATGTTTACGGGGTGGATAATTGCAATGACACGTACGACCCTTCTCTGAAACAGCGAAACCTTCAGTTGCTTCGTGAGCTCGCTGAGGAGTCGGACCCCTCGTTTGAATTTCTGGAGCTGGACCTGCTGGATCGACCGGCCCTTTCTACTGAACTGGATGAGGTTGAGGTGGATGCGGTGGTTCATGCAGCAGCGGAAACGGGTCCCCGTTATTCACTCCAGCATCCCACTCGCTGTATGCAAACGAACGTACAGGGCACGTCCAATCTGATTCAGGAGGTGGCGGATCAGGACATCGACCGCTTCCTGTTTGTTTCCTCCAGTGCGGTGTATGGAAATCATGAAGAGGTTCCGTTTTCGGAGGACCTTGCGGACCTCGAACCGGTTTCTCCGTACGGTGTATCCAAACGAGCGGCGGAAATGGTCTGCCGGAGCTATCAGAAACATCTCAATATCCACATGGGGGTCGTTCGATTGTTTCCCGTCTACGGTCCGCGTCAACGACCGGATATGACCGTATATGCCCTGTCGAGGAATCTGGAGAAGCAGGAACCGCTGGTGGTATACGGGGATGGTGAGGTCACGAGGGATTTTACCTACATTACCGATGCCATCGACGGCCTCTGCAGCGCCCTCGAGCAAGAAAATGATTGGGGGGTCTACAACGTGGCCGGAAAGGAAACGTGCCGTATTGGTGACCTGGTTGAGCAACTTGGACGTGCGTTCGAAACGGAACCGGAGGTTCAGCATCAATCGATACCCGACGGCGAGCAGACGCGCGTGGAAGCAGACCTGGAACATGCCAGGAAGGATCTGGACTACGAACCCACGGTTGCCTTCGATGACGGTATCGAACGGTTCGTGAAATGGTTTCAGCAACGTGAAACCGGCCGGTCCAATGTCTCCACATGATTCGGATTCCAAACCTGTTGCCGATTGGTGTCTGTGATTCATGAGCACACTGGAAGCCATTGTTCTGGCTCTGGTTCAGGTATTCACCGAATTCCTGCCGGTGTCCAGCTCGGGGCACCTCGTCATTGCCCAGGGATTGCTCGGGATTCAAAAACCGAACGTAACGTTTAACGTACTCGTACACCTGGGGACATTGGGGGCGATCACCGTCTATTTCCTTCCCCGCATCCTGACCATTCTGAACACCGCTCAGAATGAACTGGAAGCAGATGTGTTCGGTCCGAGTTCTCAACTTATCGCAACCATCATGGCGGCCAATATTCCAGCGGTGGTTGTGGGCTGGTGTTTTCAGGACGGGATCGAGCGATTGTTTTCAGGGGGAACTACCCCCAGTTTCATGTTTCTGGTCACGGCTCTCGTCCTGTTTCTCACGAAATTTGCTCAGCCGGAGGAGGGATACGAACTGTACCGCATTCCCTTCTGGTACGGAGTTCTCATCGGTGTAGCACAGGCGGTGGCCATCGTGCCCGGCATTTCACGTTCCGGTTTTACCATTAGCTTCGCTCTTTTTCTTATGGTTCAGCATGAGGACGCCGCCACCTTCTCGTTTCTCCTATCCATTCCGGTGATTACAGGTGCGGCCGTTCTGAAATTTGCAGACGTGGAGAGACTTGATGTACTGCTGTCCGGGCCGTACGTTATCGGGTTTCTGGTGTCGTTTGCGGGCGGTTTGATTGCCCTGTCCCTTCTGATGTACGTGATGCGTCGGAAGAGACTCCACCTGTTTGCCTATTACCTGTTTGCCGCGGGACTGACGGGTGTGTTTCTGTTTTACTGATCTGCTTGAGCAGCCTGTTGTGGCATGTCTTGATTTCAGGTGGGCATTGAATTTTTGATGTCGATCCCGCCGATAAATCACAAGAGGATTTACACGGATGCGATCTCCACGGTCTCCGTCGGTCGAAGCTGAACGTCCAGAAGAACAATCTCAGGCGGAGAGCTGGCAGACCGCAGATTGTCATCTGATTACACCAACAACAGTTCACATGGCGGAACAACAAGCGGCTTCTGCAAACGCGGAGGGATCCGGACGGCTGGGACAACTGCGCGAGCTTGTGGGCTTAGTGATTGTGCTCAGTTCACTGTTTGTTTTCCTGAGCCTTATTTTTCACAAGGCGCCCGACTACACCATGCAGTCTCCCGAGCCGACCAACAAGACGGGAGAGATCGGGGCGATGATCGCTCAGGAACTGCTGTTTTCCCTCGGCTACGGGTCCTATTTTCTGGCGGGCCTGACCCTTCTGTTCGGTTCGATGATCTTTTTGCGTATACGGATTGTCGATCTATTCCAGCGGATCGTGGCCTCCGTGGTCTTTCTGGTATCCAGCCTGGTGCTGGGGGCCCTGTTAACACCGGAGGTCTTCCAGTCACAAATGATGATGGGGTACGGCGGAAGTTACGGCCAATTTATGCTGGACCTCATTGTTCCGTACGTGGGCCGGTTCGGCGCGTACATGGGAACATTTTTGAGCTATACGTTTGCACTTTTATCCGGCACGAGGATCAACCTGTATCCGTTCGTTCAAAAGTTTGTGGAACAGGCTTCGCAAGAAGCCTCGAAGGTAAAGCCGACGTCAGCTTCTCCCGCATCCCTGCTGGAAACCGGCATTCAGTGGCTGGTTACGCTGTTATTCCTTCCCGTACGATGTCTCCAGTTTTTTGGATCGCTGATTGGAAAAGCGTTCCGCACCGGAGTTCTCAAAACGCAGTCCGGCGTGGAAAACATGATGGAGAAGCGAAGGGAGGTCTACGATCAGTTGTTACAGGATCGGGAACAGGAGCACGAAGAGCGTAAGAAAGCGCGTCAGGAGCGGGACCTGGGACATACACCGGCTCCGCCGGACGGTACAGTGCCCGGACAGAACCCGGATCCATCTCCGGAACCCGGTTCCGCATCACCGGATTCTCCCCCTGATCCTCCTTCGTCGAGTTCAGCTCCCGATCCGGCAAAAGCGACTGCAGAGACCGCCGGGCCCGGTAAGAAAACGACGACGGAGGTGGCTCCTTCAAAAGATCAACCCGAACAGGAGCCGGCCTCCACCACCACATCCCCCCGATCCCCTCAGGAATCGACCCGGGCGGACGTGGAGTCTTCGGAGTCGGATCACGCGTCGGACCCCCCGCAGAAGGCCGCTGACCAGAAAAGCGAATCGTCGTCCGAGCGTTCCGTACTCGCCCCGGACGTGGATCAGGACTACGATCTACCACCGCTTTCTCTGCTGACCGAGCCGGAATCCGACGCTCGTGGCACGGACCGAAGCAAGATTGAGAAAAACAAAGAAGTCATTCAGGAGACGCTGGATAGCTTCGGAATTGACGGAAAAGTGGTGAATAGCAGCACGGGACCGGTGATCACGATGTATGAAGTGGAACTGGCGCCCGGCGTGCAGGTGTCCAAACTTACCAGTTGTTCGGATGACCTGGCTATTTCGTTGAAGGCACCCAGTGTCCGGATCGTCTATCCGATTCCCGGGAAATCAACCGTCGGGATTGAGGTTCCCAAAAATGATCGGGGAATTGTGCGGGTGCGCGAACTGTGGGAAAACGTGGGCAACAAGGCAAACGACTACCGCATTCCGCTATTGCTGGGTCGCAGTGCGGAAGGGGAACCGGTGCACATCGACCTGGCCGAGATGCCCCATCTGCTGATTGCCGGGACCACCGGTTCCGGGAAATCCGTCTGTCTGAAAAACATTGTCATCGGACAGCTTCTCTGTCGGACGCCGCAGGAACTCAAATTACTCATGGTGGATCCGAAGCGGGTGGAGTTAACCCGGTTTGAAGGCATTCCCCATCTGATCAGTCCCATTATCAAGAACATGCGAAAGGTGACGGAAGCGTTCGAATGGCTGGTGGATTACATGGAGGAGCGGTACAAGCTCCTGCAACTGACAAACTGCACCGACCTGGATGAATTCAATGCGATGGATGAAGAGGAGGCCAAAGAACGTCTTGAGAAGAATGGGATGGACCCGGAGATGTACCCCGGTTATCAACCGCGTATTATCGCCGTGGTGGACGAGCTGGGCGACCTGATGAGCGTTTCCTCCAAGGAGGTGGAGACAACGGTCACCCGGATTGCTCAAAAAGCCCGGGCCGTTGGGATTCACATGATTCTTTCGACCCAGAGACCATCGTCAGAGGTGATAACGGGTCTGATTAAATCCAACATGCCGGCACGGATTTCATTTAAAGTCATGTCCGGAACAAATTCCCGGATCATCATCGATCAGAACGGCGCCGAAGATCTGATCGGTGACGGTGACATGCTTCTTTCCCTCCCTGATCGTGAGCAACCCATCCGTTCACAGGGAGCCCTGATCGAGGAGGATGAAATTCAGAACGTCTGTTCCTTCTGGAAAGATGAAGCCGGCAAGCTTCGAAACGATTCTTTGCCGGATATCCCGAAGGTCGAAGAAGGGATGTCCGCCAAAGAGCGTGAAATGAAGGACAACCTGGAAGAGGAGCAGGCCGAGGAGGACGAACCCAGCAGTGACCCGGACCCGGACCATGGCACGGATGAGGTGGATGATCTTTTTGAAGATGCCGTTGACGTGGTGGTCACGGCGGATCGTGGATCCGTTTCCCTGATCCAGCGCAAGCTACAGATCGGATACACCCGGGCATCCCGGATCATGGAACAGATGGCCGAAGAAGGGCTTGTCGGTCCTCACCGCGGAAACCAACCCCGTGAAGTGCTCATCGACGAAGACGAGTGGCGAAAATTGAAAGAAGACGGTCAAATGCTTTGAGCGGTCGCCACCGGGCTGGAGTGATGATACAGGTGTTCTTAAATTTTCCACTTCGGCCCTGCCACATACGTCGGTCCCGGGACGTCAGAAATCATCACTCGGAATTCACGTCACACCCAACCCGTGACGATCCAGAGCTTTGTGTCTGCCGGACGCTCCAGACCCCGTCCGACAGGCCCTCACGTTTTCCGTATCCGATTTTTGACGCATTCAACGGCATATGAAGAGGTCATGCCGTTCAGCCGTGGGTTGTTGACGAGTAAATAACGACGTTTTGTACTATGGGACGTGTGATGGAAGCAGGACGTGACGACCCGTCCCGTCCTTTTTCATGAAAGGGGCAGCGGCGACGTCCGTACAGATCACCTGGTGAGACGAACGGAGCGCGATCCCTTTCCGATTGAGATCTTCCCGGATCGTGTCGATTGTCTCACACCTCAATCCACACCCCTGGCGTACACCGATAAGCGGTCCCGCCTTACCCGGGAACTGGGGGGCATACAAACTGCACTTTCATCCCGTCACGGTACTTTGCTCCCGTGAATTCAGATCGACTTGAATCGATTTTGATTTCGCGATCTCTACGGCTGAAATCCATAAAGCCCGGTCAAACCCGCCCGGAAGCGGTATATTATGTGATGAAACCTAACATGAGTTCTAAAAAAGTAGACTGATGGTCAGTATTTTCGGGGGATTCGTTTGACGGGGTGGTCGGATATTGGTATGATCATACCTGATTTGAGATTTCGAGCCTGTATTTCTTGCATTTTTGTGAGGTATCCGATGTTTGACATTGACACTGCAGATGAAGTGAAGGATATCGTTGAGAAACGCGATATCGAGTATCTTCAGTTCTGGTTCACGGACGTGCTCGGGTTCCTGAAAGGGTTCACGATCACGC